>JAIQGI010000007.1 GCA_020072565.1 Terriglobia bacterium | reverse complement strand
GCGCCGATTACTTTGAACGCCTTCACCGAGACCGAATTCGTCGATACCATGTAAAAAGACTTGAGCATCTGGGCTACAAAGTAAAACTAACGGAAGAGGCTGCCTGAGCCTAAGAATTTTCGGAACAGAGGGCGCAGAGGACGCAGGGGGGCTGATGCATTAGACCATGGGGCAACGAGTTTTCAAGTTCGGCATGCGCCTTTGCCACCCATGCGGAGGCGGCAAAAACGCATGCCGCGGCATCCCTCTTTTTTCTCTGCGTTCTCCGCGCTCTCTGCTTCGAAAACAGCTCTCCTGATGAACATCGTGGTCGTGATCGTGATCGTGGTCGTGATCGGCTTTCTTTGATATCCATAAACTACCGATCACGATCACGAGCCATGACAGAAGAGGCACGGCGGTAAATTGCCATTTTCATGCGTCGTAGGGTGCGCCCGAAGCGCATGAGAGGCTGTTCCGAAAATAGACAAATCGGTATCGGAATCGGGATTGTAATCGCTATTGCCATCGGAACTCTTAGCCGGCAAAGGCCGATAGCGACCGCGATAGCGATTGCGATACCGATCCCGACGTTCACCAACCGGATAACATGAGCTTTTCATGCGTCATAGGGTGCGCCCCGGCGCATGAGAGACTGCGTTGAGATTTTTGCATTCGTATGACCGCTCGCGCGCCGAAAAACCTTGACCAGAGATCATTGGGTATGTATTCTGATTATTTGAGTTACGCTCGGATTACCACCCTCTAGCCATCCCAAATTTGCTTTGCAAAATCGACGATGGACGCGTAGGGTAGCGGGATTGCGAAGTCCAGGGTTTTTCTCTGCCCCTCATCCGGCATGGGAGTGAGCCTATGTTATTCAGCTTTTCGAGTGTCCTGATGTTCCTGGCGGTCGGCCTTGTGGTTCTGGCGATCGCGCTGGTGCTGTCACGACTGCTTCAGCCGGCAGGCAAGGACGCGACCGACAAATATATCCCTTACGAGTGCGGAGAAGTTCCCGAAGGATCCGCATGGA
Source organism: Terriglobia bacterium (assembly GCA_020072565.1). NCBI lineage: Bacteria > Pseudomonadati > Acidobacteriota > Terriglobia > Terriglobia bacterium. Next base: position 300,040 of record JAIQGI010000007.1, on the reverse strand, counting down.
TCCGTTTCAACATACGCTTCTATGTCTGCGCCTTGATCTTCATCATTTTTGATGTGGAAATCATCTTCCTCCTGCCGTGGGCGGTCGTCTTCAAAACGCTCGGCCCGTTTGCTTTTGTCGAAGGGCTCATTTTTATCGGGATCCTTGCCATCGGTCTGGCGTATGTCTGGAAAAAGGGTGATCTAGCCTGGATCAAGCCGGAAGACGTGAGCGATATGAAGCGCTAGAGCAGGCGGCGTCTTTCGGGCCGGGGAGAGTGGTTTTGAGGAGATCGCGATGGGAGTCTTAGAAGGTAAATTTGAAGAAAACGTTTTCATCACGTCCTTGGACTGGCTCTTCAACTGGGCCCGTTCCAATTCGCCGTGGCCGCTTTCGTTCGGTCTTGCCTGCTGCGCGATTGAGATGATGGCAACCGGCGCTTCCCGTTACGACCTGGCCCGGTTCGGCGCGGAGGTTTTCCGCGGGACGCCCCGCCAGGCGGACGTGATGATCGTGGCGGGGACGGTCACGCTGAAGATGGCGACGCGCATCAAGCGGCTTTACAACCAGATGCCGGAACCCAAGTATGTGATCTCGATGGGGAGCTGCGCGAACAACGGGGGGCCATATTGGCAGTATGGCTATCATGTACTGAAGGGTGTTGATGAAGTCATCCCGGTGGATGTCTACGTCCCCGGATGTCCGCCGCGTCCGGAATCTCTCCTCGAGGGGCTCATGCAGCTGCAGAAGAAGATCCGGCAGCACACGATGGCGAAAACGCATAAAAATGAAGGTGCCGCATGAAAGCAGAAGAGATTGCCGCGCTGCTCAGCGAAAACTTCGGTGCGAAAATCCTGGAATCGAAGGTCGAGGGCCTCAATCCCTGCAGCGTCGTGGAACCTGCGGAGATCCTGGCGGTATGCCGTTTCCTCCGCGACGACGAACGTTTGCGGATGGATCATCTCGAGTGCCTCGCGGGGGTCGATTACAAGGACCGGGTTGAAGCGGTCTACGTCATCTATTCCATGAAACACCGGCACCGTTACGCGCTCAAGTGCCGCATGCCCAGGGAGGCTCCCAGGCTGCCTTCGGTTGAATCGGTCTGGGGCGTGGCCAACTGGCACGAGCGCGAAGCCTTCGACATGATCGGGATTGTGTTTGAGGGGCACAGCGATTTGCGCCGGATTCTCCTTCCCGACGACTGGGAGGGATACCCGCTGCGCAAGGATTACAAGTTCCCCACAAGCTATCGGGACATGCCCGTCTAGGAGGACCGATGCAAGTAGAGTACAGCGGCGATGTCATGACCTTGAACATGGGGCCGCAACACCCCTCCACTCACGGGGTGCTGCGCCTCGAGCTCAAGACGGATGGCGAGGTTGTCGCCGAGGCGATCCCCCATATCGGTTATCTTCATCGATGCTTCGAAAAGCACGCCGAAAACATAGAGTACCCGGGTGTGGTTCCGTTCACCGACCGCATGGACTACTGCGCCGCGATGAACATGGAACTCGGCTACGTCCTGGCCGTCGAAAAGCTCATGGGGATCCAGGTAAATAACCGGGTCCGCTGCATCAGGATCATCATGGCCGAACTGAACCGCATCGCGAGCCACCTGATTGCGGCCGGCACCTATGGAAACGACATGGGATCGTTCACTCCGTTCCTGTGGTGCTTCCGCGATCGCGAGACCATCCTGGACCTTTTCGAGGAAACCTGCGGCGCCCGCCTGCTTTACAACTACAACTGGATCGGCGGTTTGATGTGCGACGTCCTGCCGGGATTCGAGAAGAAGGTCATCGACTTCATCGATTACTTCGAGCCGCAAGTGGACAACCTGAACACGCTGCTGTCGGACAACTACATCTTCATCAAGCGTACGGCAAATGTGGGGATCATGTCTCCCAAGGTGGCATTGAGCTACGGCGTCACCGGCCCGAATCTGCGCGGCAGCGGGGTGAAGTTCGACGTCCGGAAAGACGAGCCTTATCTGGGATACGAGGAGCTCGACTTCAACGTCCCGGTCGGCCTGGGCGAGCATGGCCCCGTGGGCTCCTGCTGGGACCGGTACATGGTGCGCATCCGCGAGGTCAAGGAGAGCTGCAAAATCGTTCGGCAGGCCGTGGCCAGGATGACGCCGGGGGATGTGCAGGAATCGATTCCCAAGCGCATCAAACCGCCTGCGGGAGAAGTCTATCACCGGAGCGAGTGTCCCCGCGGAGAGCTGGGATACTACCTTGTCAGCGACGGCAGCCTCAAGCCCTATCGCGTCAAGGTGAAATCGCCTTGTTTTACGGTGATGAGCGCCTTCCGCGAGATCAGCCGCGGGGCTATGATTGCGGACATCATCGCGATTTTGGGGAGCCTGGACGTGGTTTTGGGGGAAATAGACCGATAAACGGTTAAGGGCAAAAGTTCAACGCTGAGGGCGCTCAGAAATGGGTGTTATGGAGGCCGCGGGAGCTCTTGGTTCCTCTGTGTGCTCCGCGGCGTCTGCGTTGAGACTTTTCGAGGGAAGTAGATGGAATCCATCGCACAACTCCTGGAATTGATACCGAAATATGATGTGCTTCCGGAGCTCCTCCGGGCGTCGATGCCTATGCTGGTGAGCAGCCTCGTCATCTTCGGGCTCTTATCGCTCGTGGTTCTGTTCCTGGTGTGGTGGGAGCGCAAGATTTCGGCTCACATGCAGGACCGGCTGGGTCCCATGTACGTAGGGGGCTGGCACGGCTGGGCCCAGACGATTGCGGATGCGATCAAGCTCCTTCTCAAGGAGGACATAGTTCCGGAGGCAACCGACAAGGTGCTGTATAAGATGGCACCCTTCATCGTGTTTCTCGGCGCCTTCGCCGCCTTCGTGGTGATCCCTTTCGGGGCTTCTTCGATCGTGTCGGACCTCAACATCGGTATTCTCTACATCCTCGCGGTCGGCAGCCTGGCTGTGGTTGGCATCATGATGGCGGGATGGTCGTCGAACAGCAAATATTCGCTCTATGGCGGGATGCGGTCGGTGGCGCAGATCGTCAGCTATGAGATCCCCGCGGCGATGGCGATCATGACGGTCGTGATCCTCACCGGCAGCCTTTCCATGCAGGAGATCGTCAACGCACAAAAGGGCGGGATTCAGAACTGGTTCCTCTTTAGAAATCCGTTTACGTTTCTGGCGTTTTTCCTCTACTTTATCAGCTCACTGGCCGAGGTCAACCGGACCCCCTTTGACATTCCGGAGGCGGAGTCGGAGCTGGTCGCCGGCTATCACACGGAATACTCCGGCATGCGCTTCGCGTTTTTCTTCCTGGCCGAGTATGCCAACATGATCGTGGTCGCCGGCGTTGCCACGACACTGTTTCTGGGCGGCTGGACTCAGGTTCTTCCGGGCGCGCCGGACTCGCAGCTCGTTCCCGGCCCCATCATGTTCCTTGTGAAAGTGATGGCGCTCATTTTTGTGCAGATGTGGCTGCGCTGGTCGCTACCGCGACTGCGCGTGGACCAGCTTATGTATTTGTGCTGGAAAGTGCTTCTTCCCGCCTCGCTGGTGCTGGTTGTGGGAGTAGGCTGGCTGGCGGTTTATTGGAAGTGAAGTTTCGCAGAGGCGTGATATGAGGGCTTATTTCAGGGATATCGGGCTTACGATGGTTACCGTGGCCCGTTCGATGTGGGTGGCGTGGCTGCACCTCTTTACCCGGGCGGTTACGCTCCAATACCCGACCGAAAAGTGGGACATGCCGGAACGGACGCGGGCGCGGCTGTTCAACAAGATCGAGGACTGCATCGGCTGCGGCCAGTGCGCGCGTGCCTGTCCGACGGACTGCATCACGATCGAAACGGAGAAGCGCGGCAAGGATGAACCCCCGGTCTTTGCGTCCGACGGCACGGCGATCAAACTGCGTACTTATGTGTTCGACATCGACATGACCCTCTGCTGCTACTGCTCCCTTTGCACCTTTCCATGCCCGACCCACTGCCTGGTGATGACCAAAGAATACGAGTATTCGGCCTACGACAAAAACGAGCACATGTACCACTTCGCGGTGGACAAACCGATGTTTGCTAAACCCTCCAAAGAAGCTCCGGCAGACAAGGGCTGACTTTATGGACACCAATATTCTGATCCAGATTGTCTTTTACTTCTTTGCCGCCATGACGGTTATCTCGGCGGCCATCGTCGTATTTGCCAAAAACCTGATCCACTCCGCCTTCGCACTGCTGTTTACCTTCTTCGGCGTTGCCGCGCTGTACGTTTTCCTGGGCGCTGATTTTCTCGCTGCGACGCAGATGGTGATTTATGTGGGCGGAATCCTGGTGCTGCTGATTTTCGGCGTCATGTTGACCCACAAGCTCTATGACCTCAAGCTGAAAGCGGAAACCTATCAGTTCTGGCCCGGCCTGGTTTTGACAACCGTCGTATTCCTCACCCTGGCCGTCGTCATGATGAGAACGACCTGGCATAACGGAGGAACCGCGGCATTGAATCCGACCACCGGGGCGATCGGAGAGCTGTTCATGAAAGAGTACATCCTTCCGTTTGAACTCGCCTCGATCTTTCTGCTCATCGCCCTCATCGGAGCGGCAATGATCGTCAGGAGAAGATCCGAATGATCGGTTTAACCCAATATCTCATCATCAGCGCTGCACTTTTTTCGCTGGGCATTATGGCGGTCCTGACGCGCAAGAACGCCGTCAACGTCCTGATGGGCGTGGAACTCATCCTGAACTCCGCGAACATCAATCTGGTGGCCTTTTCCAGGTTTTCAGCCGCAAATCTGAATGGCCAGGTGTTTGCCATTTTTGTCATCGTCATCGCTGCCGCCGAAGCTGCCGTCGCCCTGGCTATCGTTCTTTCGATGTACAGGCTGCTCAAGTCGGTGAACCTGGACAAGGCTGACACGCTCAAGGGATAGCTCATGAATCCACAGATTCTGCAAGACATGCACGCGTTCTACCCGGAGATCACCATCGCCCTGACGCTGCTCGCAGTCATCGTCGTGGATCTGGCAGCGCCCGGGATCCGGAAAAGCGCGACGTTCCTGGTCAGCGCTCTCGGCCTGCTGCTCGCGCTCGCCTTCACGGTCCCTCTTGTGGGCGCGCCGCAGGGCACGCTCTTTTACGGCATGGTGGCGCTGGATCCGATGGCGGTCTTTTTCAAAGGCTTTCTGATTTTCACTTCGTTTTTGATCCTGCTGGCGGCACCGGGTTCCAGGGAGATCTCCAAGCAGCATATCGGTGAGTTTTATACGCTCCTGCTGGGCGTGACCCTGGGAATGATCCTGCTTGCTTCCGCTGTCGACCTGCTGATGCTGTTCCTGTCTCTGGAAATGGTATCGCTGAGCAGCTACATCATGGTCGGATATCTGAGCAATGAGCGGCAATCGAACGAGGCATCGCTGAAATACCTCCTGTTCGGGGCGGTATCCACGGGCTCGATGCTGTACGGCATCACGCTGCTGTTCGGCATGACCGGGACGACTAAAATCGCCCAGGTTCGCGATGCATTAGCCCAAGGGACCGCAGGCGGGAATAACTCTGTGATGCTGCTGGTTGCCACGGTGCTCGTCATGGCCGGATTCGGTTTTAAAACCGCTTCCGTCCCCTTCCACTTCTGGTGCCCAGACGTTTACACGGGGGCTCCCACTCCTGTGACCGCATTCCTGAGCGTGGGCCCCAAGGCCGCGGGATTTGCCACGCTTATCCGATTCTTTTACGGCGGGCTCTCGCACACCTCCGGCGCCGCACCCTGGGGTTCTTTGGCGTCCATCAACTGGACGCTGCTGGTGCTGATGATCTCCGTGGTCACGATGACGCTCGGAAACATTGCCGCTTTGCGCCAGGACAACATGAAGCGCATGCTGGCGTACTCGTCAATTGCCCATGCCGGCTATATTCTCATGGGGACGGTGGTGCTTTCGTCGCAGGGGCTGCAGGCGGTTCTCGTCTACCTGATCACATACCTGTTCATGAATCTGGGCGCATTCCTGATCGTGATTGAGATCTTCAACCGCACGGGGAGCTTCGATCTGAAGGACTATCGCGGTCTCTGGCACAGATCCCCGTTCCTGACCATCTCCATGACGATCTTCATGCTGTCGCTCATGGGGATCCCTCCCTTCGCCGGATTCTTCGGCAAGCTTTATGTTTTCGGAGCGGCCGTCAATCGCGATCTGGCCTGGTATGCGGTTGTGGGGGCGCTCAACAGCGTAATAGCCGTCTATTACTATGCACGCGTCATCAAGACGATGATCATCGATGCCGAAGCGGAAGGGGTTCAGAGAGGAGTGATACGGCTCTCATGGACCAGCCAGGCCCTGGTGTGGGTTATGCTGCTGCCCACCGCGGGCCTTATGCTCTTCTGGGACCGCATCCAGCAACTTACCAGCAACTCCATGCACCTCTTTTTCGGTTAGCAGCCTCCAAAATCTCGACACAGAGCAGCCAGTTCTCCGCGCCCTCTGCTCCCTCGGCGTCGATATTTAATACAGAATGACATAACTTCTGCCGCCTGCTATCTGCATTTCGTGAGGCACACATAAGAACCGGGAACCGCCTCTTGGTGACCGCCAATGTAATTTTGTTGTCATTCGGGCCTTGAGAACCATCGTTTCAAAACACCCCGAGAGTTGTCGCACGCTGGAAATGATCTTACGCTTGCTGCATTATCTTTGATGCTTTGTATAGATGCCCATTAGTCAGGGATATAGCGCCCGGTGTGGAGATAGTTCATTACTACCGTGGTTCCTAATGCGGTCAGCGAAGCGAGACGATACTTCTCCTCCTCGGACGGCAAATTCAATCCCAATTCCCGGGAGCGCTGGAAGAACTTGATGATTACAGGAGCCACGACCTTCTCTCTCGCTCCTGTCCAGCTCGCGATCGTTGCGATCAGAAACCGGCGGTTTCTGCGGATAAGATCCTTCGCCGGCACGTATTTGTTATGCCCGTTGGATTGAACCGGGAAAATCCACTTCAGATCCTCGTCGTAAATCCCCAGCGCGTTGTCCTTGTAATCATCGAGATTTTCGCCGTAGTACTCGATGAGAGTGTAAGTCTTGGCATGGAAGGGAGAATCCAGGGGCCCTGCGACCACATGGGGCTTCTTGAACCTGATCGTCTGCATCACGTGGTCGACATATTCCAGCTTCTTCACGGCCGGCCAGTTGCGATAGGCCACGCGCCAGTTCGCGCGGGGCGTCAGCCAGACGGCGAAAGTCTCGGCAAAGTCCTCGTCCGGGTGAGCCTGGGCGTAGTACCTGGGGTCCCCCTGGCTTCTGACATAATTGCGGCTGTACGGGTTAAACTTAAACTTGAAGTTTTCCGGGTAAGTCTTGTTGAATTCACCAAAAACTTCCTTCCATTCCTGCGTGGCATACAGCTGGTAGGCGTAGTTGATGGCGTGGCCGGTCTCATGCCTCAGGAGGCACATGAGGTCGCCTCTGTCGTAGGCAGTGTAGCCCATTTCCTTTTCGATGCGCGTCAGCCTGTTGTCGGCAAGATGAAAGGGAATCCCGATGATGGGAACGCGATCAGGGCATCCCCACTCGTCCCCCTCGCAGGTGAAGTAGTAGCGCGGGCGAAACTGGAGTTTTTTCAGGGCCAGTTCATCGTAAAGTTTTTGTATGCAATGAGATAGCATCGTGTCTACGAAATTCAGTTCGAGATCGCAGACGCGCGAGGTCAGCAGAGCGTACCTTTCGGTTTCCCAGTTATCTTCATACTGCAGGGCGGAATGCATCTTACCTCCAACCGGTTACACCGCAATCGGTTCCGGCAGGGTGTCGGAGCTATAAGAGTCAAATCTCCTGGGCTGGGACTTACGAAAAGCCGGGTGCGCGGCCGCGATCATCCGAATCCTGCAGACCCGACACCATCTTCTGCCAAGCCATTTATTTACAATGATTTATAAATATCTTCCTGGGAGTTGTAGAGCGGGTCATCCCATGGTCCGGCGGAGCATACCGGACAATGGAATTATAAGCACATTGCCGAGCAACGGTGAAGAGAATTTTAAAGTGGTGGTCGATAGATTCTATGCTTCGATGGAGCGGCGCGCAAAGCCTGTGGCCCCGTTTTCAGTCACTGCCGATTTTTTTCGGCTGCTCCGGAGTGAGAACGCGGATTTCCGATGCCACGCCGTCGAGATCGATGCCGTCCTTGCTGGACTTCTTGAGTTCCCATTTGACGTTGACGATGCTGTAGTGGGAGAGTTCCTTCAGCTCAGCGGCCTTGCCGTCGACGGTGATTTTGGCGGTGGACGCGTCGAGAATGTACTTCGGCTTTCCCGGGCTTTGGGAAATGAGGATCATCTTGTTGCCTTCGGCGAGTGAAAGCAGCCGGTATTGTCCCGATTCCAACGCCATCAGCGTGACCGGCACGAGCAGCGCGACGATCAAAAACAGTCCTGATTTTTTCATATCTCCCCCTGAGTATTTTAGGCGCCGGCGCCCGTGCTGGCAAGTACCCTATAAGCAAACGATCAACGGAGAGGGCGCAGAGATCGCGGCGACCGCCGATGCACCCGCAGCCATTTCTTCTCAGCTATCCCAGCGATCTCTGCGCCCCCTGCGTTGAGCTGTTTAAACCTGTGATAATTTGAACTATTATCTGAGTTTCTACGTACCAATGGAAACAAAAGTGAGGTTCCCTTGATCATCGATCTCGACAACATCACTGTCGAATTTGGCAAGCAGCGAGTCCTGGACGGTGTCGGCGTCCAGTTCGAGGGTGGGTCCATGGGACTCCTGGGACCCAACGGTGCCGGGAAGAGCACCCTCCTCAAGACTCTGCTCGGTTTCATCCAACCGCTTACTGGAACCGGGACTGTCCTCGGACTGGACGTTCTCTCGAAGCAGCTCAGCATCCGCCAGAAGGTCGGATACATGCCCGAGAACGATTGCCACATCCCGGGCATGAACGCGGTCACCTTCGTTGCCTACGCCGGGCAGCTCACCGGGATGAAGCCCAAGGATGCCATGCGGCGCGCCCACGAAATTCTCTATTATGTCGGGCTCGGGGAGGCCCGCTATCGCAACGTCGAGACCTATTCTACGGGCATGAAGCAGCGCATCAAGCTGGCTCAGGCCCTCGTTCATGATCCGCAGCTGATCTTTCTCGACGAGCCGACGAATGGGCTGGATCCGAAGGGGCGGATTGAAATGTTGGAGCTGGTCAAGGACATCTCAACTTCCAAAGGGATTCACGTCATACTCTCGTCTCATCTGCTCCCCGACGTCGAGTGGGTATGCAAGGATGCGCTCGTGATTCACAAAGGCCGGCGGCTCGCCTCGGGCAGGATTGAGGATTTGAAGCGCGGCACGGGAGCAATTTTCGAATGCCGCGTGAAGGGTGATGCCAGTTCGTTTCGCAGCGAATTGGAGGCTCTGGGTTGCCAGTGCCTGGACGGAGTGGATGGCAGTATCCGGATCCGCATGCCGGGGGAGCTCAACAGCCATGTCTTGCTCGAGGCCGCCCGCAACCGGCAGGTCCAGATCCGCCATCTTGTGCCGTTGCGGCACTCCCTCGAGGAGGTGTTTCTCGAGGTCATCGGCGAGCAGAAATGAAAAAGCTCAACGCGGAGCACGCGGAGGGTGCAGAGAGATCTTGAGTTTCTGCGGTCTCCGCGTGCTCTGCGTTGAGCTTTCGGGAGTGAAATAAATGCCGATCCATGATCTCAGCTATCAGCATTGGGCGGGCGAATGGACGTCGCACCCGTATCGCTGGTGGGTTATCACCAGGCAGGGAATTTCCCTGCTGGCGAAGAAGAAGAGCTTCCTGGTGCTGCTGTTTCTCGCCCTGATACCGTTTCTGGTGCGCTGCGTGATCCTTTACGGCGCCGTAGTGATGGGCCGGATCGCGATCATGAAGATCGACGCCGCCTTCTTCGAGGGTTTTCTCCGCTGGCAGTTGTTCCCCACCTTCCTCATCACGATTTACGCCGGCGCCGGTCTGATCGCCAATGACCTCAAGGCAAATGCACTGCAGATTTATCTTTCGAAAGCGATCACGCGTCGCGACTATCTGATCGGCAAGCTGGGCGTCGCCGTGTTTTTTGCCGGCCTGCCCACGCTGATACCCGCGTTGCTGCTGTTTCTGCTGGCCGCGGCCTTCCATTCCAGTCTCGAGTTCCTGCAGCAGTATTCCTGGGTCGTGTTGCCGATTATCGGCTACTCGCTGATTATCATTTTTGTCAACGCGCTCGTGATGCTCGCCCTGTCCTCCCTAAACCGGAGCAGCCGGTTCGCGGGCATCTTCGCGGCTGCGGTGGTCTTTTTCAGCATGATCCTGGAGAGCGTCCTGAGCGCGCTCCTGCGGACGGGAGCGGTCGCCTGGGTGTCGGTCAAGAATGACGTGGTTCAGATCGGCGACGTTTTGTTCGGCAGCCCGCTCAGCTATCCGGTGTCCCCCTGGGTCTGCGGACTGGTTCTGGCCTTTCTGATGGCGGGCAGCACTTGGATCATCCATAGCCGGGTCCGGGCAGTGGAGGTGGTGAAGTGACCGCGGTTGTCGAGGGGCGCACGGTGTCGAAATGGTATGGCCAGGTGATTGCCGTCAACAACGTCACCTTCACGATCGGGGAGGGAGTCATTGGGCTCCTGGGCCCGAACGGCGCAGGCAAGTCGACGCTCATGAAGCTGATCACCGGGCAGCTGCGGCCGAGCCAGGGCGAAGTCACGATGTTCGGAGCGCCCATCTGGAACAACTATGCGCTGTTCCATCGCGTCGGATTCTGTCCGGAACAGGACTCATTCTATGAGCGCATGAGCGGTGCGGAGTTTTTGGCGGCGCTTTTGCAGATGCATGGGTTTCCCGAAGCGGAAGTTGCGCGGCGCGTGGATGCAGCGCTCGAGACGGTCAAGCTCTCCTATGCTCGCGACAAGAAGATCGGTGCCTACAGCAAGGGGATGCGGCAACGTATCAAGCTGGCTCAGGCGATCGCGCACGACCCGGAGGTTCTCATCCTGGACGAGCCTCTGGCGGGCATGGATCCGGTGGGGCGGCACGAGATCATCCAGATGGTGCGTCAGTGGGGGCGGGCGGGGAAATGCGTAATCGTCTCGAGCCACATTCTGCACGAGATCGAAGCCATGACGCCGACGATCCTGCTCATGCACAACGGCCAGGTGCTTGCGGAGGGGAATGTCCATCAGATCCGCGATCTGATCGACAAGCATCCACACAGCATCTACATCCGGTGCTCGGCGCCACGGCAGCTGGCGGAATTCCTGGTAGGCTTTCCGGACGTGGAGAGCGTAAGGTTCAATCCCGACGGGAATGCGCTGACGGTGGAGTCGCGCAAGCCGGATGATTTCTACCGGCGCCTGCCCGGGCTGATGCTTGACCACGACGTCGAACTCGAGGAGATCACCTCGCCCGACGACAACCTGCAGGCGGTTTTCCATTACCTGGTGAAGTAGGAGAAAGCATGGCGGGATCCATCAGTCTGCGGAAGGGCTTTCGCGACATAAAAACGATTGCTTATCTCACCCTGGATACGCTCTTCTGGAGTAAGAAGACCCTTTTTGTCCTGTTGCTCTCCCTGATCGTACTCGGGCTTGCCGTGGTCGGGAGAGTGGTCCTGACACTGAATCTCGTCCCCACGGCCCTGCCATCCTCGCAGGTGTTCGGCACCCTGATGGCAACGGCCGTCATCCGCTTTCTGGTGATCTTTGTCACCCTTTTCTATGGCACAGCCTTGATTTCCGAAGAAGTGGAAGGGAAGACCCTGACCTATCTCTTCATGCGCCCGATTCCAAAGCCGACGATCATGCTGGGAAAGTTCCTGGCGCTGATCTGGATCGGCGCGATCATGGTGCTTCCTACCGTGCTTCTCAGCTACCTGATCCTGTACCTGCGTTCGGATATGCTGCCGTTTTTTCAGGACCTGCATGTGTTGGTGCGGGATATCGGCATCATCCTCCTCGCTCTGCTGGCCTACGGCTCGTTATTCAGCCTGCTCGGTGCCTGGCTGAAGCATTCGATTCTGGTCGGCCTTGCTTACGCTTTTGGTTGGGAAGGTATCCTGGCCCTCCTCCCCGGTTTTACCCGGAAACTGACCATCACGCACTATATCCAGTCGATTTTCCCCCATGAGGACACGCTCGGCGCCATCTCCATGTTGATCGGGCAGCGCACCGATCCGGTGGAAGCCATTGTGACGCTGGTGCTGCTGACCTCTCTTTTCCTTGCCACCGCCAGCCTGATGGTGCGTGAAAAGGAATACGTTCTCGAACAATAGGGCGGACTCTGAGCGATCAATGCCGGGGGTGCGGAGGGGCGCAGAGAAGAAGCGAATCTGCTCTGCGTGCTCTGTGCCCTCTGCATTGATATTTGCTTTGAAATGGCGGCTTCGCACATGGTATCAAATTGCGTGCACAAGGTATTGTTGTCCTGCCTGCTTGGGTTTTGTCTGGCTCCGCCTGCGGCAGCCAAGACCACTTTCGTGGTTTTTCCCCTTGAAAATCAGTCCAGAGTGCAGACCCTAAGTTGGATCGGAGAAGGGCTCGCCATCGCAATCTCGGAAGAGATGCAGATGCCGAACATTGAGACCATCAGTTGGGAAGAGCGGGTCAGGTTCGTCGAGTCCTCCGACCTGCCGCCGAACACGCCGCTGAGCCGCGCCAGCATGATACGCATAGCTCAGAGGGCTGCAGCCGACAAGATGGTGTTCGGGAGCTACACGGGGACGGAGGACAATCTTCGCATCGTACTCCGTGTGCTCGATGTCAAGTCTCTCCGGATGGGCGGGGAGAAGGTGGCAAATGGGCCGCTCACGGCGCTGCCACAGCTCGAAAACGAACTGGCTTGGGAGATCCTGTCCGATGGCGGATGGAACGGCATACTGTCGCGGGCCGACTTCAGGGCGCGGACCAGAACCGTGCCGAACAAGCCCTACTCCAGCTTCATTGCCTGTCTATCGGTTACGGACGAAGAAGAGCGTTCCAAATTGCTGCTGAAAACGGTCGAGCTATACCGGAACTTCCCGCAGGCTGCTTTCCTGCTTGGAGCCCACTACTATCAAAGCGGCGACTGCCTCAAGGCGATTCCATACCTCAAGCAGGCATTAACGGAAGCACAGAATCTTCTCGAGACCGAATTCATGCTGGGCACCTGCTATCTGAAGCAGGATAACGCGGCAGAAGCCATCCAGGCTTACAGCGCCTTCATGGGACGGGATCAGGCGCTGGAAGTGCTCAACAACCTGGGGGTGGCCTACCTGCGCAGGGGAGACTATCCTCTGGCGGTCCAGAATCTGATCGAGGCTCGCAAAGTGGCAAGGACAGACGTGACGGTGGGGCTGAACCTCGCACTCCTGCGGCATATCGAAGGGGACGAAGCTGCCGCGTTGGCTGTTCTCGAAGAACTTGTCAGGTCGCACCCGGAGCAGGGAATTGTTCAGTACCTGTACAGCCTGGCTCTCAGCAGTCGCGGCGAGGCAGAGAAGGCGGCCGCTGCCCTCGAGCAGGCGCAAAAGCTCGGTATTGACCCGGAGAAGATGAAACGGCAGGATCCCCGGAACTGGGCCCGGATTTTCCCTTCGTGGACCCGCCGCCCGGGGCTGGCGTGGGCCGGCGCGGTGAAGATCACTGGGGCCACGATCGATAGGAGCGGCGCTAACCGCCAACGCCATTGACAAGGCTCCTTCTCCCCCATAAGATATGCTCCCGACAGTGCCGAAGTGGCGGAATTGGCAGACGCGCTAGGTTCAGGGTCTAGTGGGCTTAAGCTCGTGGGGGTTCGAGTCCCCCCTTCGGCACCACCCGCCAAAAGCAAAAGCTAGCCACGAATGACACGGATAATATCTAAGCAGAGAGATCGAGCGCCGAGGGCGCGGCACTATTGAAATTTCAGGTGCCGCGCCGTCGGCGCTCGGTTTTTCATCCGGAATCGAATCCCGGCCTTACGGCCGGGCCTATTCAATGGCGGCCCTTCGGGCCTGAATGACAACAAAATTCCACTGACGGGTACCAAGAGTCAGTTCGAGGTTCTTGTGTGTGCCTCTCGGATTTCAGATAACATACAACTGCCCAGCATGCGGAAGAAGTGAGCCGAATCCTGCCTTCCAAAAACTCGTGCATTCGTGGCTCGCTTTTACACCTCACTTGATCACCTGGGCCGGCACAGCGGACAGGGTTTTCAGGTCGCGCGTGCCGAATACGGAGTAACCGGCGATTCCCTGATCCGCGTTGATACGGATGTATCCGGAGGTGCGGCTTTGACCCACGAGCCGGGGGAAGATCTGGTCGAGCACCTTGGAAATTCTCTGCCGGGCAGGGATTGTTATGATGAGCGTGTTGTCCAGGCTGCCGTCTTCCTTGTACAGGTTGATGGTAGCAGTGGCGGCGACGCTGTTTGGATTCATGAGCGCCAAACCCATGAAATACGTCGCATCCGAGGCCACGTGGCTGAATACCAGGGAATTCTGCAGCGTAGCCTGGAGGGGAAGGGCGGTCGTAAAAGTGAGGCGAGCCGGGTCACCAAAGACGACGTTCCCCGCGATTCTCGGGCCGCTGCTCACTATTTCCAGATACCCCTGGATTGTCTGGTCCCCGGCGCCGGTGAAGAAGGACTGATCAGAAATGTAGGCCTTTCCGTTCGCCAGGATGGGCAGAGTCTTGGTCGCCCCGATCTGCGCGCCATCATCTCCGACGAGCCGCAGAGTCAGCATTCCATCGGTGCTGTCGAGATTGATGATCGACAGGGTCGAACGATAGAAGCCGCCGACGGCATACTGCGGACAGTAAAGCCTATACGCTCCGGAATTCACATCGAGTCCGTTCAGGCCTTCGACGTCCTGCGCGACTTTGCCCAGCAGTTCGAAGGGTACGACGTACCCATCGGAGGTGACGCGTACGTAGTCGGATCCGTCCGGGACTGAGCTGGGGAAGAGAGTTGCCAGAGATTCAGCTACGACGCCCAGCGCATTCACTGCCCGAGACGCTGAGTCACGGATCATGCCGTTGGACTGTACAAGCTGGAACGTAATGTTTGCCGAAATGGTGTCCGGATTGGCGACATGAAGATCGGTGAATCCTTGATCCTCGATCTCCGGGAACACAAACTGCTTCAGGAAGGTGGATGTGACCGGTGCTCCGTCCATCATCGACAGGCTGGCGTTGAATGTCAGCGTGAACCCGGTCACCTGCTTGATGCTGCTGTCAATATCGATCCAGCCGATAGCATGCTTATCGGGCAGGCCGCTGCCGAACAGCTCCACATCCATGATCGCCAGCTGCGCGCCGGGGGGGATGACCCGCTGGATTGGATTGGTGATACTCGCACCGGAAATCACCTCCCCGGTCCGGTCATAGGCCGTGAAAGTCACAATGGCAGGAACATCGCTGAGGTTGGCGATAGCAATCCCCGTGTATTCGCTGTTGTCCGATGATCCACCGTTGGCCGCAGGGGTCGTATCGCTCGTTCTGGTTTCCAACCGTGGGTACACGAGCTTCAACTCCGCAAAAGACGGCGTTTG
Organism: Terriglobia bacterium; assembly: GCA_020072565.1. NCBI lineage: Bacteria > Pseudomonadati > Acidobacteriota > Terriglobia > Terriglobia bacterium. The sequence continues at coordinate 284,598 of JAIQGI010000007.1, read as the reverse complement.
GAAGCTTCCCAGGTCAGACGCGGCAAACTGCCCGTATGACTCTGAATAAACGCGGAAATAGTAGGTGGTGCTGGACTGCAGATCGGTCAGATCCAGAGCGTGGGAGGTCACCATGCTGGTGTAAAGGCTGGTCGAGAGACTGCAGTCGGGGGTGGTCCCATACGCCACTCGTGAATTCGCCGCAACGTTGGTGGTCCAGGAAACCGTGGCGTGTTGAGGGGTGACTTGGGAGACTGTGATGCCGGAAATTGCCAGTGAGCCCGTGCCCGTCGCGGCGGTCTTGAACGTGAAGTCGCTGGATATGGCGAGATTGCCGGAGGAATCCGCGGATTTTACCCGGAAGTGATACGTCGTATTCGCAGCCAGGCCGGCCACCGTCTGTGAATGCGAGGTAACCATGTTTGAGTTGAGCGTGGTCGAGCGGCCGTAGGCGGTGGTGGTTCCGTAATCGACCTGTGAAGTCGAGGCCTCGTTGGTTGTCCAGGCGATGGTCGCGCCGGAGCTGGTCACGTTGGAACTGGTAACCCCGGAAATGATCGGTGTTCCCGTGTCAACCGTCGTGAAGGTAAAGTCGCCGGAAGTTGCCAGGTTGCCGGCGCTGTCCCGGGATTTAACTCGATAGTGATAGGTTATGCCTGAGGCGAGGCCCTCCAAACCCCGAGAATGCGAAATGACCATGCTCGCGTTTAAGGAGGTTGAACTGCCGTAGGCGGTGGTGGTTCCGTAGTCTACCTGCGAATCGGCGGGCTCGTCGGTGATCCAGGAGATGATCGCTACCGTCTGGGTGACACCAGAACTGGCGACCGCTGAGATTACGGGTGGCGTCGTATGGCCGGAGGATGACAGTACCGTCACGACTCCATCGATCCCGGTCGTGGGCACCGTGTTCCCGTTAGGGTCCGAAGATGTGATGTTTATGATGGCAACCGGAATGGCCCCGGCAGGTGCTCCGCCGGCAATTGTGAGGCGCACAACCGCAACAGAACCCGCTCCGATGGTGTTTGCATTCAGACCGAATACCAGGACTCTGACCCCGCCGCTGACGACGTTGGCGGAAGCGCTCTTTTGTGCGGCAGCGGCTGCCGTCCCAGTGGTCGTCGAAACGTGGCTGAGGGACGATGATAGCTGCAAATCGAACTGGAGCGTGGAGACGCCGACGGATCCGGGTGTGAGGCTCACGGCAAGGTCGACGCTGGCACCGGCGTTACCGCTGGCCGATCCGACGCCAAGTGTCGCAGAGGCTTGAGGCGAATATCCGAGCGCGGGGACGGAAGGGGCCAGACTGCACCCCACGATTGTCATTAGTACAATGATTGAATGAATTGTTTTAGTGCGCCCAACCGCCTGAGTGCCCAAAGGACGACGGGTCTCGAACATAGCAGTCTCCTTATAGCATAGATCCGGTGATATTCATATCGCGCGCCCAGGCCGATTGAGTGCGTCACCCGTCACAATTCGGGAGATTTCGGTGGATCATGCAGGGTAAGCAACTTCGCAACGCAGAGGACACGCAGGCCGCAGAGAATGGACAACATAATCCGGTTTATTCATGAATGAATGGCAGAAATGGATCTTTGGACCCTGAAAGACGCAGACGGACGCCGACCGTTCTGCTCTTGTCAGCGTGCAGGGGCTCTTGCCGCCCCGCAGGTGTCAGCGCCTCGCGCTGATCGTGCTTCTATCGGCGTCCAATTCCCTGGTTTTTTCTGCCTGCCATCCAGCTTCATGAATAATTCAGGTCAATAACGTCTCAGCGAACTCAGCGCCCTCTGCGTTGGGCTTCTTTGCCTGTGCCTAACCGTCAGCGCAGGATCTGCGCCGGTATTGCGGACAGCGTCTTGAGGTCGCGTGTGCCGAATACCGAGAAGCCGGCCACACCCTGGTCCACAGTGACCCGGACGTACCCGGAAGTGCGGTTCTGTCCGGCAATCTGGGGAAAGAGCTGATCGAGCAGCTGACACAGGCGCTGGCCGGCCGGGATCGTCGTATTGACGCTGGCCTCCAGGGCGCCGTCCATCCTGTAAAGGTCGATGGTGGCCACCTGCTCCGCATCGCTCGGGTTCACTAGGGCGATACCCATGAAATAGGTGGTGTCGGAGGCGACATGGCTGAAAACCATGGAATCCACCAATTCGGATACGAGTGGAAGAGCGGTTATGAATGTCTTGCGATCGGGGTCACCAAAGACAACGGTTCCTGCAATTCTTGGCCCGTTGCTCTCGATCTCGACATAACCCTGAATGGCACTAGAGCCCGGGATGGCGAAGAACGACTGATCCGAGATATAGACCTTTCCATTGCCCACGATGGGCATGATCTTCGTCGGCCCGATCTGTGCACCGTCATCCCCGATGAGCCGGAGGGTCAGGGTCCCGTCCGAGCCGTCGAGATTGGTGATGGACAGGGTTGAACGGTAGGCGCCGCCGACGGCGTACTGGGGGCAGTAAAGCATGGTTGCGCCCGTGCCCACGTCGAGCCCATTCAGGCCCTCGATGTCCTGCGAAACCTCTCCCAGCAATTGGAAGGGGACAACGTTCGCATCGGACACGACGCGAATGTAGTCGGTAGCGTTCGGCGCAACGTCGGGGAAGAGGGATGGCATGGATTCGGCCACTGATCCCAGAGGATTGACTGTGCGGACGGCCGTGCAGCGGAGCATGCCGTTCGATTGCACGAGCTGGAACGTGACATTGGCAGGGCTAATGTTCGGATTGGCCACATGGAGTTCTGTGAAACCCTGATCTTCGATCTCGGTGAATACAAACTGCGTCATGGTGTCAGGGGAGATCGGCGCACCGTCTATCATCGAGAGGCTGGCGTTGAAGGTGATCGTGAAACCTGTTACCGCGTCGATGCTGCTCTCGATGTCGATCCAGCCGAAGGCGTGCTGATCCGGAAGGCCGCTGCCGAACAGTTCTACATCCACGATCGCCAGTTGCGCACCCGGAGAGAGAACCCTTTCGACCGGGTTGGTAACACTCTCTCCGGCAATCACGGCGCCGGTCTCATCATGAGCCGTGAAGGTAACGACGGCGTCGGTGGCGCCGAGGTTGGCAATCGCAATCCCAGTGAATTGGCTGTTGTCCACGGGTTCGCCGGCGGCTCCGGCGGCGTTGCCGGTCGCATTCGTTGCCAGGCGCGGGTACACGAGCTTGAGCTTTCGGGACGGCGTGGTATGGAAGCTGAATACTCCAGCGGTGCCAAGGGCTCCGGCGGCGTTCTTGGACTGCGCGCTGAAATAGTAGGTAGTGTCGGGAAGAAGGCCGCTCAGGCCTTGAGAGTGAGACGTCACCATGGTCTTTGAGAACCTGCCCGTGCCCTCGCACCCGTTTGTGAGGCCATAAAGAACCTGCGTAGTCGAGGGGACATCGGTATCCCAGGTGACTGTCGCTCCTTGTGAGGAGATTTTGGAGACGGCAACTCGGGAAATTACAGGAGCGGCAGTGGAGGCGTTCAGGGTCGTGAAGGTGTAGTCGGGCGATGTGGCGCGGTTGCCGGCGGCATCTTTGGACTTGGCGCGGAAATGATAGGTTGTGGCGGCAGTCAGGCCGCTCACAGTTTGTGAGTGCTGCGTCACCTGGTTCGGATTCAGCGTGGTCGACTTGCCATACGAGGGGGTCGTTCCGTAATCGACCTGCGAATCGGAGGCTTCGTTGGTTGTCCAGACGATGATCGCGCCTGAACTGGTAACGCCGGAACTGGCGATGCCGTAAATGACCGGCGGAGCCGTATCCGGGGCCGCGGCGGTGGTAAAGACGTAATCGGCGGAGATTCCCAGATTGCCGGCAGCGTCCTTGGACTTGACGCGATAATGATACGTTGTGCTGGGGCTGAGTCCCATAAGTGTCATTGAGTGCGAGGTAACCCGAAGGCCACTGAGCGCGGTTGATGCGCCGTAGGATGCCGTCGTTCCATAGTCGACTTGGGAATCGGAAGCCTCGTTGGTCGTCCAGGCGATGGTAGCTCCCTTATTGGTGACGTTGGCGCTCGCGACGCCGGAAATAATCGGCGGCGTCGTATCAGGCGCAGCCAAGGTCATAAAGGTGAAATCGCCCGAAGTCGCCAGATTGCCGACCGCGTCCTTGGATTTGACGCGGCAGTGATATGTGGTGCTGCCCGTTAGTCCCGTCAGAGCCATGGAGTGAGATGTGACCATGTTCACGTCAAGCGTGGTCGAGTTGCCATAGGAAGTCGTGGTGCCGTAGTCGACCAGGGAGTCCGAAGCCTCGTTGGTAGTCCACTTTATGGTTGCTCCCGTGCTGCTGACATTGGAGGTGAAAACGCCGGAGATCATGGGGGCGGTGGTGTCCGGCGCGGTGGCAAAGGTATAGTCGCCGGAAGTGGCCAGGTTGCCGCCAGCGTCTTTCGACTTGACGCGGTAATGATAGGTGGTGCTGGCCGTGAGACCTGTCAGAGGCGCGGAGTGAGCCGTAACCCTGATGATGTTGAGTGTGGTCGAACTGCCATAGGCGGTCGTGGTTCCGTAGTCCACCTGAGAGTCGGAAGCCTCGTTGGTAGTCCACTTTATGGTCGCTCCCGTGCTGGTGATGCTGGAACTGGCCACGGCCGAGATTACGAGCGGAGTCGAGTCGGAGGTTGCAAAAGTGAAATCACCGGAGGTTGCCAGGTTTCCGGCGGCGTCCTTGGATTTGACGCGATAATGGTAGGTAGTGCTGCCTATGAGTCCGGTCAGGGCCTGCGAATGGGCTGTGACCATGCTCGTGTTGAGTGTGGTCGAGCTGCCGTAGGCGGTCGTCGTGCCATAGTCCACCTGGGAGTCGGAAGCCTCGTTGGTAGTCCACGTGATCGTTGCGCCCGTGCTGGTGATGCCGGAGCCGGTCACGCCCGAAATCACAGGTGACGTCGTGTCGGGAGCTGCCGCGGTCGCGAACGTGAAGTCGCCCGAAGTTGCGAGGTTTCCGGCGGCATCTTTGGACTGGACGCGGTAATGATATGTGGTGCTGCCCGTGAGTCCCGTCAGAACCGTGGAGTGGGATGTGACCAAGTTCACGTCTAGCGTGGTCGAGCTGCCATAGGCGGTGGTGGTTCCATAATCCACCTGGGAATCGGAAGCCTCGTTAGTCGTCCAAGTAATTGTGGCGCCGGTCGCGGTCACGCCGGAACTGGCGACGGCGGAAATCAGCGGCGGAGCCCCATCAGCGGTCGTGAAAGTAAAATCGCCTGAGGTTGCCAGGTTGCCGGTGGCGTCCTTGGATTTGACGCGGTAATGATAGGTGGTTCTGCCTACGAGTCCGGTCAGGGCCTGCGAATGGGCGGTGACCATGCTCGTGTTGGGTGGGGTCGAGCTGCCGTAGGCGGCGGTGGTCCCGTACTCAACCTGGGAATCGGAAGCCTCATCGGTTGCCCACGCGATAGTTGCGCCCGTGCTGGTTATGGCGGAACTAGCCACGGCGGAGATAATCGGCGGTGTCGTGTCCGGCGAGGCGGTGGTCGCAAACGTGAAGTCTCCGGAGGTTGCGAGGTTGCCGGCGGCGTCCTTGGATTTTACGCGGTAATGATAGGTGGTGCTGCCGGAGAGCCCGCTCAAGGCTTGGGAATGTGAGGTGACCATGCCTGTGTTAAGGGTGGTGGAACTGCCGTAGGCGGTCCCGGTCCCATATTCCACCTGGGAATCGGAAGCCTCGTTTGTATTCCAGGTAATCGTGGCGCCCGTGGCGCTCACACCGGAACTGGCGACGACGGAAATTACGGGCGGAGTTCCGTCAGCGGTCGTGAAAGTAAAATCGCCTGAGGTTGCGAGGTTGCCGGCGGCGTCCCTGGATTTGATGCGGTAATGATAGGTGGTGCTGCCTACGAGTCCGGTAAGGGCCTGCGAATGGGTGGTGACCATGCTCGTGTTGGGTGTGGTCGAGCTGCCGTAGGCGGCGGTGGTCCCGTACTCAACCTGGGAATCGGAAGCCTCATCGGTTGCCCAGGTGATAGTGGCGCTCGTGCTGGTGATGGCGGAACTGGCCACGGCGTCGATAATCGGTGGCGTTGTGTCCGGTGCAGCTGTGGTCGCAAACGTGAAGTCTCCGGAGGTTGCGAGGTTGCCGGCGGCGTCCTTGGATTTTACGCGGAAATGATAAGTGGTGCTGCCGGAGAGCCCGCTCAGGGCTTGGGAATGTGAGGTGACCATGCTTGTGTTAAGGGTGGTGGAACTGCCGTAGGCGGTCGTGGTCCCATATTCCACCTGGGAATCGGAAGCCTCGTTTGTATTCCAGGTAATCGTGGCGCCCGTGGCACTCACACCGGAACTGGCGACGGCGGAAATTACGGGCGGAGTTCCGTCAGCGGTCGTGAAAGTAAAATCGCCTGAGGTTGCGAGGTTGCCGGCGGCGTCCCTGGATTTGACGCGGTAATGATACGTAGTGCTGCCGGAGAGCCCGCTCAGGGCTTGGGAATGTGAAGTGACCATGCTTGTGTTGAGGGTGGTGGTGCTGCCGTAAGCGGTCGTGGTTCCATAATCCACCCGGGAATCGGAAGCCTCGTTGGTCGTCCAGGTGATGGTGGCGCCGGTCGCGGTCACGCCAGAAGTGGCGACGGCGGAAATCACGGGCGGAGTCGAGTCGGAGGTCGTGAAGGTGAAGTCTCCGGAAGTTGCGAGATTGCCGGCGGCGTCCTTGGATTTTACGCGGTAATGATAAGTAGTGCTGCCGGAGAGCCCGCTCAGGGCTTGGGAATGTGAAGTGACCATGCTTGTGTCAAGGGTGGTGGAGCTGCCGTAAGCGGTCGTGGTCCCATAATCCACCTGGGAATCAGAAGCTTCGTTTGTATTCCAGGTAATCGTGGCGCCCGTGGGACTCACACCGGAAGAGGCAACTGCGGAGATCACCGGCGGCGTCGTGTCGGCGGGCGGCCGCACGGTCAACGCGCCATCCACCGGGGTAATCGCCACGGCGTTCCCTGACGGATCCGAAGCGATCAGATTTGAGATTGTTATCGGAATTGATCCAGCCGGTGTCCCTGGTGCGATCATCAGGGTCACGATTGCCACGGGCCCGGCGCCGATGATGTTTTGATTCACGTTGAAGACCAGTAAGCGGGCGCCCCCGCTGATTGCGTTGCCTGAGGCGGTCTTCTGGGCTGCTGCGGCGGCAGAGCCGGTTGCTACAGATCCGTAACTCAGTGAGGATGAATACAGCAGGTCGAATTGGAGCGTGCAGACATTCATTGAGCCGGGTGCGAGGCTGATGGTGAGGTTTACACTGCCCCCGGCTGTGCCACTGGCTGATCCCATCATGAGGGTGGCGGAAGACTGTGGCGGATATGCCTGTCCGGTGCTCGCTACCCCAAGAAGGAGCGCCAGCGCTGCTATGAGAGCGAGTGCTGCATTAAGGATATTAGAGCATGGGACTTCGCGGGGAACTGAAGGACAGTGGAACGTACACATCGCGATCTCCTTCCCGCCAGGACTGCGCCTCTCGGCTGGGGGGATCGCTTGATGCGGTATGTGCAAGTCAAAGCGCCTGCGCGACAGCATTATTGAGGGTCTGAACTCGGCCTCCTGCCGCCACGTTTTGGAGTTGCTGCGCGCAAATTGCAGATCGAATCTTCCTGACGATAGAAATCCTGGGCTGAAATACCAGCCGAATTAATCAATCAGATGCCCGGCTTTGATCGTATCGACGGCCCATATCCATCATATTGGTCACCCGTCACCAATTCGCGTGTTCCCGGCGAAGGCTGAGGCCTGCCGCGGCGTGCCACTTCCACCACCGCGCCCTTCGGTTAATGCGTGCTAAACCCACGGCTTCTGGTGGTGCGACCCGTGGCAGGCTCAGCCATTCCGGCGAGCCGTGGGTTAGTGCCAGCCCCCGCAGGGGCGGCCGCAGCCACCAGCCCAGGCCGCACCAAGGCCTGGGATTGGACCGGAGTCCAAGGATGACAGGGCGACACGGAAAAAGCGGGTGAGCTGCATCGCCCTTACAGGGCTCCGTTTTTGCGATCGCCTGGACCCAGGGCTTGACGTGGACCTTTTGAGCGGAGACAAACTCTTGCACGCCCAGCCTTTATCAGGCTACGGGTCGCTTCTTATCGCTTGCGGCGCAGCAGAGCGTCAAGGTCCACGTCCACGTCCAAGTCCAAGTCCAGGTCGGGAAAGTGGCTTAAGTTAGCGCTTATGGGCTTGCGCCCTGGGCTGGCGGCTGCGGTTGCCCCTGCGGGGCTCGGTGATGGTGCTGCAGTCGTGGCTGCGGGGCTCGGTGATGGTGCTGCGGTTGTGCTTGTTTCTCGGTGGTTTCTCAATCGCAGCAATGCAGGAGCCCTGCTGAGGATCGCGGGGCCGGGGAGAAAAACAAAAGGCGCTCACACCAGGAGAGGATATGTGAGCGCCCAAGGCCTATTCCAGGGGATACGGCCGATGACTCTTACTTTTTGAGCCGCTTCCTGCCGAAAATTGCAGCACCAATCAGGCCGGTACCAAGCAAGAGCATTGTTCCCGGCTCGGGAGCGGTCGTCACAGTTTCTTTGACCACATCGTTCGCACAGTTCTCTGTGAAGCCGAATGTCAGGGGGCCGCTGACACTAATCGCATTGATCGGCAAACTATAGGTAAAGGGGCTTGTCGGCAATGCCGAAATGCCGCCGGAAACCGAACCAGATCCTAAATTAACTGCATTACTGAAATCAACATAGGCATAAGGATGGTTGTTGCGAATGCCGTAACCGGACCAATAGCCCGTATTGTCACTGCCGGTAATCAAATAGCCTGCTGCGCTGAAATTAATCTGGTACAACGTGACGACCCCGGTGGGGACGTATTGATGAGCGCTGTCATATCCAAGTGACAGAACGTAATCCCAGGTCTGATCGTTGTTCGTGTCCAGGAACAGATCGCCGGGCTTCATCTTGGAAAAACTCCAGCCCGGCGGGGTGATAAAATCATAACTGATTGATTTCAAAAAACCTGTGCCACTGACAACCACCGTCCCACCCGTGATATTGGGCTCGCCGATGGTGTCGGTCGAGTTTTCGTTTGAATTTCCGTAGCCCGGCCAGTGGTTGGTATTATCCACCCACGGATAAATGGTGTCGGCAGCCGCCGATCCCTTGATCATAAGGAACACCAGCAGCATCAGTGCAACGGTGACAACGAATCTTCGCATTCGGTCCCTCCAAATAATCTTACACGCCACCAGTCAAGCAAGAACGGAGCCAATGTTCCATCATCACCTCCAAACTACTGCAATTGAAGTCGTTATGGTAGGTTTATAAACACTGCCGCTCGTCAAACCGCGCGTTTGGACTTGTGCCGTTGTAAACACCCTTTACAATCAATTTGAAGTGCTCTTTCGAATTACTTGGAAGTATGGGAATAGCATGACTTATTAGCTATCCGTAAAATGTAAAGCAGGCCGACATTCAAAATCTGGATAATCCTTTTAAAAATGGCCGCTTAGGAGTCGGAAACTTCGTTGGTTAGCCCCGGGAATGTGACTGTTCGCTGTCATCATGGCTCTCGCATTTGTGGACATGAGACGCGGATTTAATGACCTCTATGTTCTGGCGCAGACGGTCCTCAACCGACTGAGCGGCATGATTTCGTTGTTGTCGAACAAAATCCCATTTCATCATAATGACGTAAAATCTTGAGGGTGCCTATCGATGCGGGAGGTGGATTGTCTGATTGGTGAATTTTTTGCCTGATCGGCACAACCCCTAATCATAGTCTAATCAAAGTTTTGCTGGGTGACGATAGGAGGGGAGTACTTCGCCCATGAGGCGCAGCTCAACTGCCGATCGAAGGAGGAAAACTGGAATGAGACGCACTTTTCTGGCAGTCATCGTTATAAATGCGTTTGTCATCGTTTCCGCGGCATCAGCAGGGCAACAAGTCAACTCGGGAGCAATGGCGGCCGGCGAGGGAGTTACTCCTCGCTTGATCAAGTTCAGCGGAGTGCTGAAGGATTACGTTGGCAGGCCGCTCATGGGATCCGTGGTGGTGACTTTTGCGCTCTACGCATCTCAGGACGGCGGTGATTCGCTGTGGAGCGAGCGTCAGCTGGTAGAAGCGGATGAGCAAGGACACTACACGGTATTCTTGGGGGCCTCGGAAAAGGCAGGCTTGCCCTTGGAGCTTTTCACTACTGCAATGGCTCAGTGGCTTGGGGTCCGTCCCGAGGGGTGGGAAGAACAGCAACGCGTTCTCCTGGTTGCGGTTCCGTATGCTTTGAAGGCAGCGGATGCGGACACAGTGGGAGGAAAGCCGCTGTCCGCGATTGTCTTGTACGAAGATCTGGCCCGCCTGCAGGCGACCGAAATCGCGCGTGCGCAATTAGTTGAGCAGGCAGGTACACGCCAGGAGGTGGGGCGGAAGACGAATCAGGGAGCCAGGGCCATCAATTTTTCAGCATCCTCCGGCACGACGCAGGCGAATGCGGTTATCAACGGTTCCGGGACGCCTAATAGGATTGCCAAGTTCGTAGATGCCAACGGCAGCATCGGCGACTCGGGCATGATCGATGTCAACGGGAATATCGGCATTGGGACGGCCAATCCGGCGTCGAAGCTGACCGTAGCAGGGGATATCGAGTCGAGCACGGGCTTCAAGATAACCGGAATTGGCGCTGTTCTCAGCATCGCGGGCCTTCATAACACCTTTGTCGGCAACTCTGCGGGTCAATCCAACACCACAGGATTCGATCTTACGGCAGTTGGATTCGGTGCCGGCCAGTCCAACACCACGGGTGACTCTAACTCCTTCTTCGGCATGATGGCTGGCTATTCCAACACCACGGGTGTCTGGAACTCCTTTTTGGGGGATGGGACTGGCTATTCCAACACCACGGGGTACAAAAACTCCTTCTTCGGTGCAGGTGCCGGCTTTTCCAACACGACGGGCTGGCACAACTCTTTCTTCGGTCGCGATGCCGGCCATTTTAACAGCGCGGGTGTCGACAACTCATTCTTCGGCATGCACGCCGGCTACAACACCACCACGGGCTCCGGCAATTCTTTCTATGGCTGGGACGCCGGCTATTTCAACTCCACGGGCTCCAGTAATTCCTTCTTTGGCTGGAACGCCGGCTTCGGCACCTGGAATGCGAACACGGGCTCCCGCAATGCCTTCTTCGGTTACAGCACGGGTCTCTCCAGCAGCACGGAGAGCGACAACAGTCTCATGGGCGCCCACGCTGACATTGTGGCAGGCATCACCAATGCTACTGCCCTTGGGTCTCGTGCCAAGGTGACGCAGAGCCATAGCCTGGTTCTCGGCGGCATCAACGGTGTGAATGGTGCGGCTGCGGACACCAACGTTGGCATCGGAACAACCGCACCGGTCGCACGGCTTCATGTCCAAAACGGTGACATCTACGTGGGCTCCCCCGGTCAGGGGATCGTTCTGAAGTCGCCGGATGGCATGAAGTGCGTGAAGTTGTCGATCGATAACTCGGGCGCCATGGTGCCCACCTCTCAACCTTGTCCAGCTGCGATCCAGACCGAGACTCTCTACACTTCCCAATTCGCAACGGGGACTGGCATTATCTCGGAGCTTATACTTACAAATCCATCCCAGACAGCGACGGCGTCGGGCCGTGCCGAGTTTATTGATGACGATGGCAAACCCATGGCGCTGAGCATCTCGGGATCGCCCCCTATAACCTATAAGGATTTCCAATTGCAGCCACACGGCACGATCACTCTCTCCACGGACGGATCGGGAAGCCTTTTGAAGGGCAGCGTGCGGGTCACTTCGAATGGGACGGTGGCGGGCTTCGTCCGGTTTAACCTGCCCGACTTGGGAGTAACAGGAGTTGGTTCCAGTCAGCCCCTTATCGGATTCATCGTGCCGGTGCGTGGGAAAAAACTTGCAGGCATCTACTCTGGTATTGCGATCCAGAATATTGAGAATGCACCTGTGACCATCAGCCTGTCCCTAAGGGACAAGGATGGTCACCAAATGGCGAATGGCACGGCGACCCGCAGCCTGCTTGCCTCGGGACACTTCGCGGAATATATTTGGCAACTGTTCCCCCAAGTGCTCAACAGCGGTGCCCTCGATGATTACGACGGCTCGCTGGTCGTCCAAGTGAGCGGCGGCAAGGTCGCGGCTACAGCTTTGGATCTGGGGACCACTCTCGGACAGTTCACGACCCTGCCTGTGGCTCCTATTCGGTGAGAGTGACGCCGTCTGGCAAACGCTTGCCACAGCCTGGAGATTGATATCTGACCGATTTGACCGTCACCGAGAGCTTATGGGCGAGGATCTCAACACAGTCTTTTAGCGTCCCGGCTGGAGCCGAGGCGTTCATCATAACGGGCAACTTCGTATGCCGAGAATCACATTGCCAAGGATCTGCAAGTCGAGCACGTCGACCCTGCCGTCTCCATTGAGATCGCCCTTACCGGAAAGGGGCTGGATTCCCAGAATCGCGTTGATCATAACTTGGAGGTCGAGAGCGTTGGTAGCGCCATCGTTGTTGATGTCGCACTTGCTGGCCGTGGGGGGCGGAGATGAGGCGGTCGAGACTTCGTTGGAGAAGCCGCTTTCAACGCCCAGCGTGTTGTAGGCGGTGACGGCGACATAGTAGGTGCCGGGAGGCAGGCCGGTTATCGTGTAAGTGGTTTGAGTGCCTATGGTTATGGGAGTACCGTAGACGCCGGATGCCGTTCCGTAATAGATCTTGTATCCGGCGAGGTCAGCTTCGCTGTTCGGATCCCATGCAATTGTGATATCAACCGCAAGGGCCGAGGCGCTGCAAGCACAGAAAAGCAGAGTGGCGAAAACGAGTTTGCAGGAGCGACGACAGATCTGTCTCAAACTAACCATACTCCTCTCCAATCGGCCGATCATGCGGATCTTGCCAGAGTCTAGCGCTTGGCCAGGATAAACTCCATCTCTCCATTGCCTATTATCGCTGCAGAACTGCGCTTCTCCTGTGTTACATGTCACAGATTCTTCGGTTCAGGGGCTTTTGATTGGGGGCTGGAAGAGGCCATAAAAACAAAGGCAGCCACTGATTGCAATAATCACGCCCAACAAGAGGTTCCTATCATTTGTGGTCTTCCTGGCTGCTTTTGTTTTTTTAGAGCCAATACTGCCATTGTCCCGCAGCCAGGACATAAGCCGCGAGGCAGCCGTTCGTAATCGCATGCGCCAGGATGCAATCGCCCAGGCTGCCGGTGCGTATCATCCACCAGTTGTAAACGATCCCGGCGAGCAACCCCACGTCCCAATAGGGACCGTGCTCGCTGGCAAAAAGCACCGCCGTGAGCCAGAACGAGAGCGCCGCATAGGCGCCGAGCCGGATCTTCTGGAAGTCTGGGGAGATCAGGTAGCGCATCAACCAGCCCCGCCAAAAAAGCTCCTCAATGACTGGCACGAGGAGGACGGTCCCGGCGATGCGAAACAGCAGGAAGAGTCGGTCGGTGCGAATATTTTCCGGCAGGGAACTCCGGGCGGCTCCGGTGAGAATGTTATGAAATAGCCAGTGCTGTCGATAAGCCGGCCAGATGAGATCGGGGCCGATCCATACGGCAAAGACCAGCACACCGGCCAGGATGCTGGATGCCGGCCGCAACGGACGCAGGGAGACAACGCCCCTGGAGAATATTAATAATACTGCTGTGGTCACCAGCACACGGACAGCGTATTCGTGAGGCAGATATCCTCGGATGGCGAGGAAAAACAGAAACAGCGCAAATGGTGCTATGTAAGGTATTGCCGGGTGTCTTATCATCCACTCTCTCAGAGTTCTTCGCGCTGCGTGCGGTCAGGTTTTTTATGCTACCATGAGGGCCCGATGAGACCCATAAAACTTATTCTGCCGATCCTGCTTCTCGCTGTTGCCGTTCAAGCCCAATCCCCCGAAAACGTGCTGCTGGTGCTGAATGAATCGAGCCCGCTTTCGCTGGAAGTCGGTCAATATTATGCCCAAAAGCGTGGCGTGCCATCTCAGAATATCCTCCGCATACGGACAACTCTCAGCGACGAAATCTCACGCGACGACTTCACGCTCCAGATTGAGAGACCCATCAGCGCCTGGCTGAATCGCAACTCGGCCCAGGATCGCATTCTCTATATCGTCCTCACCAAGGGAATTCCTCTGCGCGTTGCGGGAACAAATGGTGCGGACGGAACGGTCGCGAGCGTTGATTCGGAGCTTACGCTTTTATACCGCAAACTGGTGGGTCAGCAGGTTCCGGCCGCCGGCCGCATCAGCAATCCCTATTTCTTGGGCGACGCACCCGTCGGCCGCGCGTCCCAGTTCAGCCACGAGGCCTTTGATATTTTCCTGGTCTGCCGGCTCGATGGCTACACGAGCGCCGACATCCGTGCCCTCATTGACCGGGGCTTTGCTCCCTCGGCTGAAGGGAAGATTCTGCTGGATCAGAAGGGATCGCCGAACGACAAGGGGGACAGCTGGCTGCAGGTTGCCGCCGACTGGCTGAACGCGAATGGATTCAAAGATCGGGCCATCCTGGATACCGGCAGCAACATCCTACGCGAGCAGAACGGCGTCCTTGGATATTACTCCTGGGGTTCAAACGATCCGGCGATCCGCATCCGGCATTTTAGTCTCGGCTTCGTTCCCGGGGCGCTCGCTGCGATGTTTGTGAGTTCGGACGGCAGGACGTTCACCGAACCCCCGCCGGACTGGCAGGTAGGGCCCTGGGATGACAAGAGCCCGAAGTTTGCGGGATCTCCGCAGTCACTGGCGGGCGACTTGATCCGGGATGGAGTAACGGGGGTGGCGGCTCATGTGGCAGAGCCTTATCTCGAGGCGACAATTCGGCCGCAGATCCTGTTTCCCGCTTACCTGTCGGGCTTCAACCTGATCGAATCCTATTACCTGGCAATGCCCTTTCTGAGCTGGCAGACCATTATTGTGGGTGATCCGCTCTGTGCTCCTCATAGATCGAGATTTCTGACCGGCCCGCAGATTGACCCTGGAATCGATTCGGGGACGGAACTGCCACGGTATTTCTCGGAACGGCGGCTGCGCTTTTTTTCTGTCCCACTGTTCAGGCAGGCTGCGGTTCTTCCCGACACGGTCAGGCTCCTTCTCCGCGCCGAGGTGCGCATGAGCAAGCAGGATTATGCTGGAGCACGTGAGGCGCTCGAGGATGCGACTGCGCGTGACAGCCGTCTCGCATCTGCTCAGCTCTTGCTGGCCACGATCTACGATCAAGACAGAGAATATGACAAGGCCTTTGCGCGCTACAGCAAGGTCGTGGAATTGGCGCCCGACAATCCGATCGCCCTCAACAACCTGGCCTATGCGCTGGCAGTGCATCGCAATTCCCCGCAGGAGGCGCTCCCGCTCGCAGAGAAGGCATACAGCCTTGCCAAAGGGAATCCCAACATCGCCGATACTCTAGGATGGATCTGCCACTTGACCGGCAACGACGAGAAGGCCGGCGGACTTCTACAAGAAGCTATCCAGGGAGCACCGCAAAACGCCGAGGTTCATCTTCACATGGCGGTGGTGTCCGCAGCCCTTGGTAAAACCGAACGGGCCTCTGTGGAACTCGCCCTTGCCCTGGAACTGGATCCCAAACTCGAGAGTTTGGAAGATGTCAAGCAACTGCGCCTGAAGCTTAAGAAACACGAGGCGGCCTCGCAAAAGCACCCGGGGCACAACCGAGCGCATGAAGACAGATTCTTTGATCCCTGGTTATTCATGAATGTATGGCAAAGATAGATTTCTGGACGCCGAAAAGCGCCGACGGCCGCCGATGGTCTTGATCATGTCGGCGTGCAGGAGTCTCACAGATTGGCCCTAAAGCTGCTCACCTTTACCACCCTGTATCCTGACTCGATCCGGCACACCCATGGTATCTTCGTTGAAAGCCGGCTTAGACACCTGCTCGCAGGCGGAAAGGTGGAGAGCAGGGTGGTGGCGCCGGTGCCCTGGTTTCCACTCAAGCACTCGATCTTCGGATCCTATGCAAAACTCGCCAGGGTTCCGCGCCGCGAAGTCTGGCACGGGATCGATGTCGATCATCCGCGATATCCCCTCATCCCGAAGGTTGGGATGACAGCGGCGCCATGGCTGATGGCTGCGGCGCTCAAGCCGATGCTCGTGCGGATCGTCGAGACAGGGTACGATTTCGACATCATTGACGCCCACTATTTCTATCCCGACGGCGTAGCCGCAGTGATGCTGGGCCGTGCCCTGGGAAAGCCGGTGGTGGTCACTGCGAGGGGAACAGATCTGAATCTGATCCCGCGCCATCACTTCCCGCGCCGAATGATCCAGTGGGCTGCGCGGCGTTGCGCTGCAATCATCACGGTCTGCCAGGCGCTGAAGGACACTCTCGTTCAACTCGGAATCCCGGCTCATAAGGTCACAGTCTTGCGCAATGGTGTGGATCTCGCGCTTTTTAAGCCACCGCAGGATAGACATGCGGTGCGCGACCGGCTGGGCGTAACCGGTCAGACACTACTTTCGGTGGGTGGTTTGATCCCGCGCAAAGGCCATGACCTTGTTATTCGCTCTTTAGCTTGCCTGCCTGGTTTTCGTTTGGCGATAGCGGGCGGAGGCGCAGAGGAAGGCAAGCTGCGAAGACTCACAGACTCCCTCGGGCTGAGAGAGCGGGTGACGTTCCTTGGGACTCTGTCCCATGAAGCGTTGGCTCGATACTATGGTGCTGCCGATGCCTTGGTACTCGCCTCCAGCCGGGAAGGGTGGGCAAACGTGCTCCTGGAGTCGATGGCATGCGGGACGCCCGTGGCCGCGACCCGCATATGGGGCACTCCTGAGATTGTGACAGTTCCTGAAGCCGGTGTCCTGATCGACGACCGGAGCACGAGGGGTCTGTCCGAAGGCATAGTGCGGTTGTTTGCATGCTATCCGGACCGTGCCGCGACCCGGCGTTTCGCCGAGCAGTTCAGCTGGGATCCGACTACGGAGGGACAGGAGAAACTATTCGCTGAGGTATTAGCCTGCCCCATTCATGACGCCGCGAGCAAATGAATCTGACCACAGCAAAGAGAAAGAGCCTGTATGCGTCACTCAAGCCCCATATGTGCACCCTTCCCTAACTGGCGATGTCATTCGTGCGACGGTACCCCGCCACTCGATCGAGAAATTCGTTGCGTTTCTGGCCGATGTTGTGGCGCACCAACCGCGCGGCAAGGAGATTCACATCATTGTCAACAACCTCTGGACTCACAGGACGCATAGGGTTCAGCAGTTCCTTGGCGATTATCAGAATGTGCAACTTCAATTGACCCTGACCTCTTCTTCCTGGCTTAACCAGGTAGAGACATGGTCTTTATAAATTGAGCACGACATGGTTGCTCGAGGCATATTTACTTCGGTTAAGGACCTCAGTCCCAAGCTTAGGAGGTACATTCGCCTCTATAATAGACAGCGGAAGCCAATCAAGTGGATGTACCGGGATACGGAACATGGAATCGCAGTTAATACCAATCCACCGTTACAGGCCGCCAGCCTTATGCGACAGCCGCACTGACCGGCCGGAAATCTTTTGCTGGGATTGGGATGATTGGGTCATCTGGTATAAACGGCTCGAAGCCAGGACATTTCAGTTTCCGTTTGCGGACACGGGGCAAAAAAGAGATCGCGGCCTGAGAGTTCGGCGTGCTACCGGAAAGCGCTTGCTTGGCAAAGGACCGGCGCAGGAGACTTTACGCGCTGCCGCCGGCCCAGATCAAAGATGAGACAGCTGAACTGGGAGGTTAGAAAATAGTGTTGCGGGCGATTCATTTTTTTGGTCCGCTGGCATTCTTACAAGGGCCGATGCCCGCAGCGCGACACACTGTCTGATTTAACTGGAAAAATTCTGCACGATGATATAAAAAGACTATGGTTCCTCCGATAGAATATTTTGGTTGCGTTCGGTACTCAATTCTATGTTTGTGCCTGCTCGAACCGGCGCAAGGTGCATTGCTGCGAAATGGGAGAAGGTCGTCCGACGAAGGCAGAAAATGAAGAGCGCGCCGGTTGCGCTCCCGAATGGGCTCATACGCCAACCGCCCGTGGTCAGAGAGTGGCCGCGTGCACTCCAGTTGCCCCTTCAGCAGATGTCGCCAAGAGGTTAAGGCGGTTTCTGAAGGGAAGGCTATTTGCATTTTGTGTGTGGCTGAACAGGTTTTCCCTCTGGATCCAATATCGAATCCTTCATAGCACGATCGAACAGAAGCGGAGTTCGGACTGTGTGAGCCTACCTTTGGAGGAAATGGACCAGGATCTGCTGGCCATGTACATTCGCTGGTTTGGCCACTCCGTCGAAAAGGGGGTTCGCAATGACAAACGCGAGGGCAGGGGGCACAGCAAGCCCGCGTTGGTGAGAGCGGCGCTCGACGAGTGGTATCGGCGCAAGTATCCCCAGCGGGAGTTCATTCTCTGGGCCGAAGACAACCTCCAGGACTATATG
The DNA here is from genome assembly GCA_020072565.1 of Terriglobia bacterium. Classification (NCBI taxonomy): domain Bacteria; kingdom Pseudomonadati; phylum Acidobacteriota; class Terriglobia; species Terriglobia bacterium. The sequence goes on along the minus strand of JAIQGI010000007.1, from coordinate 266,250 downwards.
AGGTGGGCCGAAACCGGCGAGATTCAATCGCATCCGGTCGAGCATTCGCAGCTGTTTAATCCACATTCGCCTGTTTTCGACGTTCTGCTGAAGCGATCGAGCGTTCGTTTCTGGCAGCCCATTCCTGTCGAAGAAGCAAAAATCCACGAGATACTCAGGGCGGCCACCCATGCCCCCAGTTCCTGCAACCGGCAGACATGGAAGCTCTATGTTCACAGGAACCCGAACCTGGGAGGGGACAGCAAGCTTCGCAGTGTTTCCAACACGAACCTCCAAGAACGTGCGCCGGTCACGATTTTTATCACCATCGACATCCGGTTGTACCCTGAGAAATGGGCCCCCGCCGAGGATGCCGGCATTGTGGGGCAGCAGATGGCGCTTGCCGCAACTGCCCTAGGATTGGGGGGATGTCTCATGTACGGCGGCGACGACGACGCACAGGATGAGTGGTGCAAACGGTACCACATTCCTCCATATCGACGTATGTATCTGATGTTCCTGTTCGGCTATCCCGCAGAACATACGGTCACCGAGAAGAGGGCACACCCCGACGATATTGCCGTGACCGTGCCGACTGGAATTTGAACTTGTTGGCAAGCTGCCATGCGGACATACTGGGAAAGGCTGTAAGTTGGGCACTGAGGAATCCTTCGAACCCGCGGTTCGTACAGGCAAGGCAGAGACCATCGAGTTTGCTCGCTCCGTTGTCGAGGCCATCGCTCGGGAATATCCGCATGACTATGTTACAGAGGATATGTGCGCGAAACCAGCTTGGGCGTTCTACACCGAGCCCTATTTCGCCCTAGCGTTAATCCTCTTGTACGTGCTCGATGGCCGAAACCCCATTGACTTAAACCGGGCTGCAGAACGCCTGCGGATCTGGAACGAAGAGGGCGAGGAAAACGCATTTACGAGCTTTGCAAACTGTTTGGCTCTGTTGATTCTCCGTTCCCAGCGAATTCAGCACGCGGAACTATGGCAGATTCTGGAAACTCACTGCCGCAATGCGCGACCAACATACAGCGATGTTTACAATCGGCCTTGTGGCAACAATGTTTATGTTCTGCAGGTAGCTGCTGAGCTGCTACTGCGGCCCCTGGCGATTGGTATGCCTGTCGCGCGATCCGCGCTGGCATTTGCGATATCCCAATTTGAACGATATCGGTCCCCCGAGGGTTTTTATTGGGACCTGCCCAGGGCGGGTGCGGATCACCGGCAATTCCCTCCGACGTACTGTATGAAGTTTCAGTTTGTGCTCGCCATCTGTCACCTGTTTTGTTCCGATGAGCGGATAAAGACTCTCTTCGTGGAAGGCATGCGGCAAATTGTTCCTCTGATGACGGCAGCAGGTGGATTCTCGTATTTCGGTCGCTCAGATAATACTACGTTTGCTGTTGGCCTCACGATTTTCTGCCTCAAAATGGCTGCCGCACTTGATCCATCAAACCGCGAGCATTACTTACACCTCGCTCGGAGACAAGAGCGGGTCTACATCAGTACACCACGCACACGTTCGGAGTGGCTCCAAGTGAACTACTTCCGAGGTTCGGAGAGCAATGATGAGTGCTCTTGGTCGCGCGACGGTTATACGGTTCCGAGCGAGTATTCAGTTGCGTCGTCTGCCTATGTACTATTAGGTGACCTGTTCTGCCCTCCTGCAACATATCAAGCTCCACAAGCTCCAGCGGCAAGCTCAATTCAGATGATGAGTTCCGTAGACCTGGGAGTCACAAAGCTCTGTCGTTCTACAGCGGAGGTGTTTGTTCGCACTTCCTGGAGCCCTCGTGTGCGCGATCGCAGATATTTTGGACCGACCATATTGCACCTCGGAATCGGGGAACGAAGGTTGATCGGTGCGATTCCAAAGACCTTTTCGACGGATTGGGGGGTGACGTCCATGCCCGACGGACGCCTCCGCAGGCACGCAAGCCTCCTGTGGTACCGTTACGCGCGAGGTCTGGAGCACTTAAATGTGCTCCCCGTCGGTTACGTACCCGTTATTGTTCACGGCTCCTCCGCGTGCATTCCGTCTGCACCCAAGCACGCGACGCTAAATTCCGGAGGTTTGGAGTTAGAGTACGATTTCGTTCGCGTCAGGTTTCGTGGTTTTCGTATCGCATTGGCCCATTTGATGGAGCTCCTGCGCGATAACCTCGGAATACAGACAGGTGATCCAATATGTCCCGAACCGATGTCCGCACCCGGCATGATCCTCTTGCGGCGCATCGAACTCGGAGAGAACTCCCTCCGAATTCAAGATACTCTTCGTAAAGACTCGGGATTACAAACAGTCCAGTTTTGCGTTCGCTGTTACCCCGAAGCGAAAGTGGAAGTCCAAGGTCTCGATTATCAATCGGAGATCAGGGGTTGGAGCAGTGATGGTTTGGCGACCTTGCGCCTTTACAAGGGCCACTGCAGCGCAAGGGAGATGATCTACTCAGTTGAGCTTACACCGTCGGATGCCTCCGGAAACCCATCTTGACATTCCTCGATCGAGTGGCGCTTCCGTAGCCTCCTGTTGGACTCCAGGGCAGTATCCGCCCACGGGCTACCGGGCATAAAACCCAAACGAATGCCACTGGGAAGCAGGCCCTCTTGGTGGTGAGTGATCAGCCCTTCTCCTAATCAAGGCTAAACAGCTGCGTTCAAAGCTGAAGAAAGCTGGCAATCCTTTCCCTCCTGAAGGAACAGGGCGATACTTCCCAGCAAATGCACACGTACATGCCGCATGTGTGCGAACTAACGGAGGGACACATGACTCGAGGTCGAAGATGTATAGATCCGGGCAAGCATCGACGTTGGCAGAGAACAATTGGTGAAGCAGCGCGCAGCGGATTATCAATCCGCGAGTTTTGCCGACAGCGAAAGTTGACCGTGAGCCAGTTCTACTGGTAGCGGCGCCGCCTGGAGACGGACGTTCGGAAAGGCACTTTGTGCAAGGCGGCTGGTGACCAGCGCCATGCGAGTCTTGCCCTGGTCAGCGATGACCTAGCCGCCACAGATGCCGGAATCGAGCTGGTGCTCAGCGACGGTCGTCGGCTTCGCATTCATAAAGGTGTTGACGGAGAAACTTTGCGCGCCGTGCTGGCCGCCATGGAACCGGATCGATGCTGAGCTTCCCAGCCGCGATCAAGGTTTACCTGTGCACGGTACCGTGCGACATGCGCAGGTTGTTTGACGGTTTATCGATGATGGCGGAGCGCATCATCCGCTGTAACCCGTTGGCAGGATATCTGCTGGTTTTCTGCAACCGCCGGACCGATCGCCTGAAGATCCTCTACTGGGCCTTTCCAATACAGCCTGCCCCCGGATTCCGTAGCTACCTTTGTGGGCTCGGTTCGCACATCAGACTTCTCAGGGTGTTTTGTTGACAAAATCTGGCTGTTAGCTGTGGCGATGATGTGTCGCTGAAACAGTTGGAAATGGAGCAGGAAGGCCGAAACCGCCTGCAGAAACACAGGAAAGGCCTTATACTCATGCCAATTCAGAGAGTAACCGATTGCCTATGGTGCCGATAACTCGAAGTAACGGTTCCAGTCTTCTCCATCCGATACGCTGAATGAGAAGGCAGAGGAACTCTTTATTCACAAGTCTTCCCACCAGAATATCCCTGTCTTTTATCCAGTCATTAGCAGATCGCATCCGCTGGTAGACATGGCACGTCGCACAGGGAATACCCTCTTGTGGTTCCGCCTTACCCTGCAGCATCATTTTGGCTCGCAAGAGTTGGGGGCAATTCAGAGCGTCTCTGAGGCTCCTTCCAAAAGCGTTGCCGAAGTCTCCCCAATAGTTGATGCAGCAACCGAGAATTCGGCCGTCCCAGTTGATTTGAGGCGATCGCCACAATTCACCGCACAAATGTTTTTCGAGCCACATCGTGCGATGACTTTTTAAATATCCGTTCGGGCTCGAGACCCCCGACCGGCTTTTCTTGCGGATGGGACCGCTGTTGGTAATGGGAGAATAACTTTCATCAAAATTCGGTCTGATCCGAAAACTCATGCGCAGTTTTTTGGCATATGCCCGGGCCGAAGGAATATCACGCTCATTGTGTCCGAAGAGGATGAACTGCCAGCGCAAAAGTGGAAAGGGGGATCGGTAACGTTCCTTGAAAGAGTTGATGATTTCGATATGCCGTATTGCTTTCTGGAAATCTCCACCTACTCGGTATCTGCCATATGTCTCCTGGCTTGCGCCATCAAGGGCACAAACTATGAGGCCAAACTTGTATCGGACCAATCCCTCGAGAACTTTTTCGCTGACAAACTGGAAATTAGATCCGTTGGCGGCGGTTAATACGACGTTCTGCTTGTAAGCATGTTCCACTATTTCATAGATCTCAGGGTTCAAAAACACTTCGCCCCAATTGGACAGCTCTATGCAGGAGATATGCGGATTCCGATCGACCAGTTCCCGGAATCGTGCAAGTGTGAGGTAACCGGAGCCCAATTCGTTCCGAATGATGCCTCGCGCCGTCGGACAAACTGGACACTTGAGCTGGCAAACCGTCGACGCTTCAAGCCTAATCTGTCGTAGCATGGTGAAAAATCGCTCCACATAGGATGCAGGAGCGCCTGTCCTCCTGCAGTTATTTCTCGTCTGCGCCGAAGAAGCGGCAGATCGGATGCAGCTCGGCTCTAGTTTTCGCTGCGTCAATGCGGATCCTCACCGGGAACGATTCGCGGTTTGAGAAGGATAGTCCGAATTGACTGCATTTCGGATCACAGCCTGGGTGCGGCCGCAATTCAGGTTCTGAGATAAGATGTTGTGTTAACTTCGCTCGTCTGCTGCAACTGCTCAGAGCCCCGAGTCGATCACAAAGGGGATTTTACACCAAAACGATGTTGCCGGATATGGAGTTTTCACACACGTCCCTACACTTCCAGCACAGCGGATAATCTCCCTGCTTGCGAAAAGTTACGCTCGTCGATCTCGTGATCAGATAGTGCGCGGGAAACCGGATGCGGTCTGGAAGGGAGGCCGAGAAAGTCGAGTATTTTTCAAATCGACTACGGCGAATGGGAGGCGGCGAGAATCCTCATTCAGTCCAACGGATCTATGGCCTGGACATCGCATCCAGAGCCTGCCGCACTACATCAGCAATAGAATTCAATTAAATAGAAAACATCTGCGAGGAGGTAGAAGAAAAACTCTCTAGTCACCTTCTACACATAGAGCGACGGATTGACGCGATCTCCTGGAGCATACTCAGCGCTTTGGAGTCTGACCAGTTTCCTTTCGGGAGAACCGACATGATCGTTCAACCCTGCATCTGCCCATATTGCGGAGAGGTTTTCCTGCCTGCTTCCTTCCCGACCAGAAGATTTGCTCCGCCGCCACTTGTCAGGATTGATTCGATCTACCGTTTGCGGTACGGGGAACGATGGTCGGTCCGGCGTGTGGCCCGCAAACTCCATGTCAGCCGCGACGCGGTTGTCAAGTACGAGTGTTCTCCTGCGCCGCCGCCCATTGTCAGGCAGCCGACAAAGACCAACCTCGATATGCGTTCAAGCCGGTCATTCGCGAGCTCATGGACACGGATCCAGAGGCAAGCGACGTGGTTCTTGCCGACCGGCTGCGTCCCTGGGTCACGAAGGGGGCCTGACGATCTTGCAGCAGTACCTGAAGACGGTGCGCAAGATAGTGCGGCCGCCGCGTGCTTTCGTTCGTGTCGACTCCAGCCCTGGTGATCGCTTTGAGATTGACTGGTGTCACTTCGGCACGCTCGAATACCAGGAGGACAAGCGCAAGCTATATGCCTTCTCTTGCGACGAGCATCACAACGACGTGCAAACGTCTCGGCGTCGATCCATTCGAATACCTGCGCGACATTCTTCAACGCATCAGCACACATCCTCAGAACAACCTGGAGGATTTGCTGCACGACAAGTGGAAGACGGCACGGGCGGCAGCCGTTCTCTGATCCACGCCCTGTCACAACAGAACCATTCATCCCGGGAAAATCGCGTCATGGGTTCACCGGACGCGTACAAAAGTTCTGCTGTTTCCCTTTCATCGACACTCTCTGTTCAGTTCAAATGTGCGCACTGCGCACACCCATCTCCGCTGCTAGGGAGTGCCACTTCGGAAGGTCACCGGTGGAAGATGGATTCATAGGTCACGCACCGGCTGTGCGTCGTTTCGACGAGCAGTTCAGCTGGGATCCGACTACGGAGGGACAGGAGAAACTGGCTGCTGAGGTGTTGGCCCGCCGTACTCTCGATGCCCCCGCCGCATGAACCTGATCGATGAGCAAAAAAAAGAACCTCACCCCGAAGGGATGAGGTTCTTTTTAAACGCCGTAATAAATGCGATGTGTTCTAGTTCCGCTTGCGCAACCGCCAAACCCCCAAAGCTGCGAGTCCGGAACCGAGCAAGAGTAGAGCTGATGGTTCGGGCACCGCCGTGAGGGTGGCGTCAAAACTCGACGTTCCCGTTGTGGTGTGAACGATTGTCACCAACTGGGTGATGGAGTAAGGGAAAGCAGCGGTTAATGCCCCAGAGGTGCCGGTTCCATTGAAACCTCCAGGTCCGAAGGGCCCGATGCCAAAGAGGCTCACCGTCGGAGCAAACGCCACATTTCCAGGATCTAAGTAGGCATTGTAGCTCACCTTGCCCACCGTAGTCCCGCCGATGTCGCCCACATAAGAGTAGTTGACCGGGAGAGGCCCGAAATCGGTATCAGTGAATTCAATCACTAAAGTACCGGGGCCTTTCGCATCGACCGAATTCAGATCCATGCTCGGAACGATGGCTGTGCCCTGATAAGGTTTGGTTAAACCCGTTGTCGCATTGACCGTCCAGGTGGAAGTTGAACCGGGGAACAGAGTCTGATTGGCCAGGTTAACGCTAATAGTGATAACGCCAACGGTAGGATCGAGATCCAGGGTGGTGTTATCGCCGATCGCGATCTGTATCGATTTTGTAACATCAGTCAGACGTAATATCGGTCCGGCGTAAGCGGGCATTCCCAAAATCAGAACTGCCAAAGCGATGAGTGAAAGAGCTGCGAGACGTCTCATTGTGATTCCTCCATCGATTGGGAAGGGCCCCTACGGCCATCCCTCTTGATGCTCAGCCTGATTAAAGCAAGTACCGTGCCGAAAACAGAAGGAATATGTTCGACATGAGGTATTTCATTTGTTTTCAATTAAATGAATCGATGGTAGGAATCCCCTGGGAGCCCGGCTACCCTTGGGACATGCTTGAATTTGTAAAGAACAGCTACACTTGGAAAAAGCGGATTTGAGTGAATGCATCGCAAGTGATTGTTCATCAATGAGATATCGAGAATTCAGTCATTGTAAACGTTAGCGACACTTTCGAAAAACACAGCCAACCTGAATTATTCCTGAAGTTGCATGGCAAGCCCGATCAGCGCGAAGCCGTGACCCCTGCGGGGCGGCAAAACTGCCTATACGCTGACAAGAGCAAAACTGTCGGCGGACGGCCGCGCTTTTCGGCGTCCGGAGATCTGTCTTGGCCATTCATTCATGAATAATCCGGGCCAAGGAGCCAATCGGAATTCAAGATTTTGATAAAATGCTCTTAACTTCCGGCATAGCGGACAGATTCGGGTCCAGCTTGGTAGCCTGGGACAACACTTCCTTCGCCTTTTTCGGATCGCCGTTCTTGAAATAGCTCATCCCCAGGTGAAACAGGAACGAGGAGTTTTGAGGCTCTTTTCTGACACAATCGAGGAGCAGATCAATTGCCGTCCTGTAGGCGCCTTGCTTATAGTAAATCCATGCCAGTGTATCTCTTACCTCCGTCGAGTCCGGCATTCTCTCCTCTGCCATCTTGCCGAGCTTCAGAGCTTCCTCGAGACTTCCTCCCGACTCTGCGAGTATCCAGGCTAGGTTGTTGGCGGCCACCGGAAATTGCGGGTCACTCTTCAAGGCCTCTCGGTAGTAATTCTTGGCTTTTTCCGGATCGGTCTTCAGCGATTGATAGATTATGCCGAGCATGGTGTTGGCTTCCACCGACTTGGGATTCTCTTTCAAGGCACTCTCGAAGGTGCCGATCGCCTGGTCGCTGGCTTTTCGATCCATGTAGAGCTGCCCAAGCAGGGCATAGGTGGAAAAGCTGTTCCTATCCGCTGATAGTGCTTTCCTGTAGGCTTGCTCTGCTTGCGCGCGGTCATTCAGCTTGGTGAACAGCTGGCCGAGAAGCTCGTATGCTTTGCCATCGGCAGGATTTTGAGCCAGGTGCTGATTAATCCGCTGGATAGCCATGGCAGGTTTTTTTTGCGCCAACTGAATGTCTGCGAGTGCGGCCAGGGATTCCGTGCTCTTGGGGTTTGCTTTCAGGGCTCGCTCGAGCAATTCCTGCGCTTTCGGCATATCGCCCTGGCCGGCGTAGGCGAGCCCAAGGCGATGCAAGGCGACTGGATTGCCCGGATTCAGCTTCAGGAACCCCTCGAGTTCCGGGCCAGCTCTCCTGAAATCTTTCTGAGTAATGTAGGCGGTTCCGAGTACGAGATGCGCATGATCCAGATCGGGATTCAACTTGACCGCCTCTTGCGCATAACGGATTGCGGCTCCGCCGTCGCCGACAGCCAGCTTGAGTTCAGCCATGCTCACTTGGGCAGCCACGTGTTTCTGGTCCCTCTGGATGGCTTCATTGAATTCCGATTCCGCCCGTTGCATCTGCTTGTCCTGTGCATAGGCCAGTCCTAAGAAGTAGTGGGCATTTGCCGAGTTCCGGTTGTCGTTCACGGCGTTCCGCAACTCAGATATGGCGGCCCCATTCTTGCCCTGAGCGAGCAGAACTCTTCCTTTCAGGACACGGGCATCCAGGTCCTTCGGGCTGCCCTTCAGGATGTCATCCGCCAACTTCAGTCCCTTATCGAAGGATTTTTGGCTGAGATAGAGATTGCCGAGCCGTTTCTGCAAGTCGAGATTAGTCGGGGCATTCTTGATCAATTCCTGAAGGGTCTCCAGGGCCTTCTCGGGTCTCCCGGTTCTCTCATAAAAGTCCGTTAGTAACAGTCGATGGTTCAAATCCTTGGGATCTACTTCCGCTGCCTTCTTGTAGGCTTCCTCAGCCTTGGCGTTGTTCTTCTGCGTCAGATAGACTTCACCGAGAAGCTGATACAAACGCGGCTGCCGTGGCAACAAAGCGATTTGCTGGTTCAGTCTTTGGATAGCCTTGTCGGGCCTTTGTTGTGAGACGTTCAGATTTGTCAGGCTGACCAGGGCATCCATGAAGCCGGCATCGCACTTGAGCGCATCTTCCAGGCTGGCCTCGGCCTGTTGGAAGTTGCCTTGCGCAAGATAGGCAAGACCCAGGCGTTGAAATCCGGTCGCGCTCTTGGGATTCCGTTTGACATACTCCTGCAGTGCCGCCACTGCACTCCTGTAATCTTTTTTGTTGAGATAAGCGCTGCCGAGGATCAGGCGAGCCTCAGCAGAATCCCGGTTAATGTTCAATGCCCGTTGGGCGTGCCGGATCGCCGAGTCGGAGTCGCCGGCGTTCAGCTTCAGCTGGGCGAGAGCAATATAGGGCTGTATGAATCGACCCGCGGTCTTGATGGCTTCGGTCCACTCGGCTTCCGCACGCAGTGGGTTATTGGATTGGAGATACGCAGCGCCGAGGAAATAGCGAGCCGTTGCGGAGCCGGGCTGGCTGCTGACCGCACCCGTGAGCTGGGGAATGGCTTCGGCACTCTTGCCTTGGGCGAGTAGGATGCGCCCTTTCAGGAGGAGCGCGTCACTGTTCTTGGCATCCTGCTTCAAGATCTCATCTGTCGTGCTCGTAGCCTTGTCGTAAGCCTTCAGGCCAAGGTATATTTCCGCCAACCGGCTCCTAGCAGATGTGTTTGCAGGCCGTTCCTTCAAAACGGTTTGCAGAACTTCGATGCTCTTCTCTGGGTTTCCAACCTGGGCATAATAATCCGCCAGGATTGTAGGCCGGTTTTTGGCATCCAGCTGAGCCACCTTCTGATACGCCTGCTCTGCTTTTTCGCGGTTATTCTGGGTCAGGTAGAACTGTCCCAGAACTTCATAGAGTCTGGCCTCGTTTGGGAACTGGGCGATCGCCTGAGAGATTCTCTGGACTGACTTGTCGGGTCTCTTTTGGCTGGCATAGAGGTTCGCGAGAGCAACCAGGGTATCAGAATCCTTCGGATCCGCCTTGAGTGCCGCATCGAACTTAGCCTCCGCCCGGTCCTGCTCCCCCTGGGCCATGTAGAGCAGACCAAGATTGCGCAATCCTGCAAGATTATCGGGATTTATGCGGACAAAATCCTCCAGTTCATGACTGCCGTTCTGGGCATCTCCCAGGCTTGCGTATGCGCTTCCGAGAATCAGGTGTGCCTCGCTGACATTGGGGTTCAGGTTCAATGCCTGTTTGGCATAGCGGACAGCGGATTCGAAATCGCCGGTATCCAGCCGGAGCTGGGCCATCGCGAGATTTGCTTGAAAAAGGGTCTCGTCTCTCTTGAGCGCTGATGACAATTCCTCATCCGCGTGCAACCTGTCTCCTGCCTGCAGGTACGCAAGGCCGAGAAAGTAGTGTGCCCATGCGGATCCTGGAGATGCTTTTACGACCGTCTGGAATTCTGCCAGAGATTCGGACGTCTTCTTCTGATAAAGAAGAACCCTTCCCTTGATGAGGCGCGCGTCGCCGTCGCTTGCGCTTTGCTTGAGAATCTCGTCGGCCTGGTTCGCAGCCAGCTCGAACGATCTCTGGTTCAAATAAATGTCTGCGAGGCGCTTCCGGGCGAGGAGGTACTTCGGGTCGGCCGCAACCATCTGTTGCAGCGTAGCTATCGATTTATCCACTTTCTCGGCGGCGAGGTAGAAGCCCGCCAGAACCATGCTGTGGCCGACATCTTTGGGGTACAGCTCCTGCAACTCTTTATAGACTTGTTCCGCAAGATCGAGTTTCCTATCCTGGAGATAGAAGAAGCCCAGCGCTTGATTGGCATCCACAGACTTGGGATCGAGAGCCAGAGCGGATTTCAAGGTTGCTTCCGCATCTGCGGGGCGTTTGGAGTAGAGGTAAAAATTCGCGAGCGCGAGTCGGGCTTCGACTGAGCGGTCATCGCTGGATATCGCTTTCTGATAGATTTGTTCGGCAAGTTCAGGGTTGCGCCTGGCATTCAGATCGGCGCCAAGATCCAGGTAGGAAGGCAAGAGTCTTGGCTCTACCCGATACCCGATCCAGAGTTCCTCAATCGAATTGTTTAGATCAATGACTCCGGCATAAGAATTGGCGAACAATATCAGGGCGCGAACATTCTTGGGATCCCGCTTCAATATGAGTTCAGCCTTGCCGCGAGCCTCGGCAGCCTTGCGGTCAAGAAGGAGGAGATTGCCCAGCTTGAGCTGTGCTTGCAGGTGGTTTGGATCCAGATCGACAGCGGTCATGAGCTCTTGTTTGGCTTCGGCAAAATATGAAGAGACCAGATAGGTGCGGCCCAATTGATAGTGCGCCTCCGCCAGGCGTGGATCCGCTTGTACGGCCTTCCGGAACTGTATGAGTGCGTCGCCGTACTTCTTTTGATCGAAATAACTCTTGCCGGTTTCGATGAGCTGTTTCGGGTCCTGGGAGCACGAACCGGTGATCAGAAGTAGAGTAATCAGGAGCAAGGTGATGGCGATTTTACGCGCGGCATGAATCGTGATTGCAGCCATTTAATCCTCCAAAGGAACTACACCAAAATATCAACGCAGAGGACGCAGAGATCGCAGAGAAATGCTAACTCACAACTTGGCTAGAGTCTGCTTGGCTTCATCAATTCCCGGGAACGACGGGTTCAATTGAATCGCTTGACTGAGGGAAGCCCTTGCTCTCTCACGATCGCCGCTCTTGAAGTACGCCATGCCGAGGTGAAAATGATAAGTGGCGTTCTTCGGATCCATACTCACACAGTCCCGCAACAGATCGATTGCGGGCCGGTACGCCCCTTTCCTGTAATAGACCCATCCAAGGGTATCGGAGACGTTCGGCGAAGCAGGTAATTTTTCCTTTGCCGTCTGGGCCAGTTTCAGCGCCTCGTCCAGATCCCCTCCCGTTTCTGCAAGCAGCCAGGCCAGGTTGTTGGCGGCTACGGGGGATTTCGGGTCAATGTCGAGCGCCTCCCGATAATGGAATTTTGCCGCCTCCTGATCGCCCTGCAAATCGTAGATCGAGCCCAGAATCAAATGCGCTCCGAGCGACTTCGGATTCACCTTCAGGGCGTTCTTGAATTCCTGAATGGCCTTGTCGCGCGAGTTCTGAACGAAAAAGAGCTGTCCCAGCAGACCATAGGCGGTGATGTTGTTCTTGTCAATCGAGATTGCCTTTCGATAGGCTTCCTCGGCCTTTGCGAATTTTTTCTCGCTCAGATAAATCTGACCGAGAATCTCATAGAGCCTGGCCGCCATGGGCATCACAGAAATCTGTCGATTGACTCGCTGCAGGGCTTTCTCGGGCTGCCTGTTCCTTATATACAGGTTGGCCAGACCCGCCAATGGGTCCAGATTATCGGGACTGCTTCGCAGGGCCGATTCAAAAGCGGCCTCGGCCTTTGTCGTCTCCCCCAGCTCTACATATGCCTGACCAAGACGATAGAGGGCCACGGGATTTGTGGGGTTCTGCTTTACCAGCGTCTCCAGTTCGGCGGCTGCCTCTTTAAATGCCCCCTTGCCTGCATAGGCAGTACCCAGGATCAGGCGGGCGTCGGCGGCGTTCGGATTGACCTTCAATGCCTGCTGGGCATAGCGCATGGCCGAGTCCGGGTCCGCCATATCAAGCTTGAGCTGTGCGAGGCTGACGGCTGCGGCGATGAACCTGCCGTCCGCACGTAGTGCTTCACTCCACTCGGATTCGGCCATCTGATTGTTTTTGTTTTGAAAATGCGCCAGACCCAGATAATAGTGTGCCGGGGCGGAAGCCCGATCATTGGTTACCGCCGTCTGCAATTCAACAAGAGCTTCTGGAAGCCTGTTCTGGCCGACGAGCATCCTCGCCTTCAGGATCCGGGCCTCGGTGTCCTTGGCATTGGCCTTCAAAACCTCATCCACCGCTTGGATGCCCTGGGCGAATGCCTTCTGGCTCAGAAAAGAAGCAGCCAGGCGCTTCTTGAGGGTCACATTTCCGGGATCGTCCTTGATGAGAGCTTGATAGATCCCCAGGCTCTTGTCTCCATTTCCGGTAGCGGCGTAATAATCTGCCAGGTCGGCGCGCGGAGCCGGATTCCCGGGGTCAAGCGCAATGGCCTTCTGATATTCCTCTTCGGCCTTCGGATTGTTTTTCTGGCTGAGGTAAACCCGCGCCAGAAGCTGGTGCAGGCGCGCATCTTGGGGAGATCTTGCGGTCTGCTGGGTCAACCGCTGAATGGCTCTTTCCGGCTTATTCTGTCTCATGTAGAGGTCGGTAAGGGCCGCCATGGACTCGGTGAATTGCGGGCTGCTCGTCAAGGCTGCCTCGAATTGGGCTTCAGCCTCCGGTAGATTCCCCAGGTTCAAGTAGCAGAGTCCGAGTTGATGCAATCCGGCCGGATTGCCCGGATTCAATCGCACAAACTCTGCCAGGTCGGTACTGGCTCGTTGGTAGTCCCGCTTGCTGCCGTATGCACTGCCAAGAATAAGCCGCGCAGCGCTCAGCCTCGGGTTCATGTCCAGCGCCTGCTGGGAATAACGGATGGCAGAATCGGCATCGCCGCCGTCAAGTTTGGACTGCGCAAGCGCCAGATAGATGGGAGCATACTTTCCTTCCCGGTTGGCCCCGTCGGTCCACTCCGTCTCAGCCCGCTTGCGATCCCCGCCCTGCATGAAGGCCAGTCCGAGGAAATATCGGGCAACCTGCGAACCGGGTTCATTCTCAACTGCCTTCTGCAAGACCGCCAGGCCCTCGCTCCTTCTGTTCTGTGCCATCAGAGCGCGCCCCTTCAGGAGCAGGGCGCTGGTGTCCTTCACATTGCTCTGGAGAGCCTCGTCGGCCACCTGAACCACCTTGTCGTATTGTTTGGTGGCCAGCAGGATCTCTGACACGCGCGTCCGCGGGGCTGTTTGAGTCGGATTATCCCGCAGGATAGCGTGAAGGGTGTCGATGCTTTTTTCAGGCCTGCCGATGCTTGCGTAAAACTCGGCGAGCGCCGCCTGCTGGTCCGTATTCTTTGGATCTATCGCAAGTGCCTTCTGGTATTCCTCCTCCGCTCTGGCCAGATCCTTCTGGCTCAGATAGACCTTGGCCAGTACCTCATGCACCTTAGGCTGATTCGGGGATTGGGCGAGGATCGCAGTCAATCGCTGGATTGCCTTTTCCGGCTTTTTCTGCGTGAGATAGAGTTGCGAGAGGGAAGCGATCGTTTCGAGGTGGTTCGGGTCAATCTTCAGTGCTGCCTCGAACTGAAGTTCCGCGCGGACCGCATCGCCGCGCGCAAGATATAGCATGCCAAAGCGCTGGAAGCCGGTCGGGTTACCAGGGTTCTGCTTTACGAAGCCTTCCAGTTCAATCGCCGCGTTTTCATAGTCCTGTTTCATTGCATATGCGCTTCCAAGCATGAGGTGCGCCTGGCTGGCGGTGGCGTTGAGATTCAGCGCCTGCTGCGCGTAGCGGATAGCGGCATCGGCATCGCCGGAATCCAGCCTGAGTTGGGCCAGCGCCAGGTATGCCTGAAGAAGAGTCGGGTCGGCGCGGTCAAGGATTTTGACTGCCGTCTCCAGCTCAGTGGCTGCCTGGTCGGGGCTCTTGGACTGCAGGTATGCCAGGCCGAGGAAGAAATGGCCGGTAGCGGAACGCGGCTGGGTTTTTACCACAACCTGCAGTTCTTTGATGGCCTCGGTGGGCTGGTTGCGGATCAAGTGGATTCTTCCTTTGAGGAGGAGCGCTTCCAGTTCTTTAGGATTTTCCCGGAGGATGTCGTCCGCCAGTTTCTCGGCTTTATCGAATGAGCTTTGGTTGAGGTAGATATTGGCGAGTCTCTTTTTGGGGAGGGGATTTTTGGGCTCGGCGGAAATCATTTTTTCAAGGGTTTGAATACCCTGCTCGACTTTTCCGGCTGCCAGGTAGAAATCAACCAGGACGGCCTGCTGGCGGCTATCCGTTTTGTTCATTTCCACAAGCTGTTGATAGAGCTGCCCGGCTTCGTCAAATCTCCTGGCTTGCAGGTAGAAGAACGCCAGTGCCTGCACGGTGTCGCGGGATTGCGGGGCAGCCTGCAGCGCGCCCTTAAACTGCTCCTCCGCCTCGGCGAGCCTCTGATTCATCAGGAAGAAGTTGCCGAGGGCCAGCCGGGCTTCCGGGGAGCTATTGCCGGCTTCGGCAGCTTTCCTGAAGATCTCTTCCGCCATCTGTGGCTGCCTGGCCGGATCCTGTGCCGGTCCCAGTTGCAGGTAGGAGGGGAGCAGCTTGGGTTCGACTTCGAACCCCCGCCTGACCTCGCCAATGGAATCGTTCACGCTGATTATGCCCGCGTAGGTGTTTCCCAACAGGATCTGGGCCCGGATATTGTTCGGCTCGCTCTTGAGAATGATCTGCGCCTTGGCGCGCGCTTCGCCGAACTTGCGATCCATCAAGAGAAGATTCCCAAGGCGAAGCTGAGCCTCGCGATGGTTCTGATCGACGGCTACCGTCTTCTGGAACTCCTGGTAGGCATCCGGAAATGTTCCCAGACGGAGATAGGCCAGCCCCAGTTGGTAGTGCGCTTCTGCCAGGCCCGGGTCTCTCTTGATGGCGTTCTTGAGTTCAATGATCGCTTCGCTGTACTTTCCCTGGCTGAGCTGTTTCTTGCCGTTTTCGAGAAAGGTCCTCGGATCCCGGCTGCATGCCGCGGCAAAGGCCAACAGCGCAATAACAAGAATCAAACAACGAGAGCGAGTCGGGCGCGACATTTCAACCTCCGAACAAGAATTCACCAAAGAGAGCGAGAGACTGCAGAGGGGACCCTTCTCTTGCTATACAGAGCGCCATAAATAATGCCGCAAGCGAACGATCATTTCGGGCGTGCGACGAGTTTTGGGGGTGTCATGAAACAATGGCTTTTAAGGCCCGACGGGCCGCCAGTTCGTAGGCCCGGCCGTAAGGCCGGGATCCGATTCCGGATGAAAATCGAGCGCCGAAGGCGCGGCACTATTGAATCTTCAGGTGCCACGCCTTCGGCGCTCCATCTCCCTGCAATCCTTATCCCGGCCTTGCGGCCGGCCCTTCGGGCCTGAATGACCACAAAATCATTTTGGCGGGCACGAAGAGTCGCTTCCCGGTTCTTATGTGTGCCTCAGGGATTCAGACAACATACGACTGCCCGGCAGGCGGCAGAATTTAATTCGTTTTGTATGACCTGAATTATTCACGAAGTTGGATGGCAAGCACGATCAGCGCGAAGCGCTGACCCCTGCGGGGCGGCAAAAGCTTCTGCACGGCGACAGGACCAATACTGACGGCGTTTGTCGGCGTTTTCCCGCGTCCAGAGATCCCTTTTCTGCCATTTATTCAGGAAGAAGCCGGGCTAGTCAGGCAGGTATTGGCCGAGGAGTGGGAGCAGATCCCTGACGAAAGTGACGGCATTCTGCTCGGCGGTCGTCTCGCCTGCTTCCCCGGCACTGGTCACAGGGCTGATCACGCGCACGAGAGCGGCATCCGTCCGGCTGGTTCGTATGGCATCGAGCACGGCATAGATCTTACCCCAGTACTCACTGGCAACGACACGACCATGACTTTGATACCAGTACAAGACAACCTGCTTGTCCATGCCCCTCTGAATCACGATGCGGTTGATACGGAACTCCGTTTGTGGCGGGTCGGCGCCTTCCGAGACAGCGCCGGCATTAATGGAAATGGGCAGGATGTCCTTCTCAACGGGATTCCATCCGGCACCCGGGAGGCAATTGAGCGGAGAATGAATCGTGTTCCCCTGGCGCTGGCTGCGGTAATACCCTATATAGAGGCCGACCGACGCCCCTGCAGTGCCGAAGTACCTCCTGTTGGTATAGTCGTCCACTCCAAGAACTCTGAGGGTAGTCGGATCCAATTCTGTTGCGCCTTCTCCTTCCCAGACTCCGATCCGGGCCGGGAGCTCTGATAATGACCGGCGTATGGGCACCGGTTCCGACTTGGAAGCAAAGCCGATATAAACTGCTCCGGCAACCAGCAAACAGCTGACTATCAGTGCTCTGCCGACCACGTTTCCTCCATCAGATGCTACGCAGTGCGTCTGAATCAGGTCTTGCGCCGCGAGACCGGGACCAGCCATTGGATAAGATGCTGCAGCACAAAGAGCATTAGAAAGGCTATGACGAAAATGAGCCAGCCGGAAAATGTGTGAAAGAACCCTTGCGCCGCCTCCGGCCCGAAGCGATGCGCCGCCACTCCCGTTCCGGCAACCCGCAACCCGTTGGCCAGGATAGCGACCGGAATGGTTGCCAGGGCCAGCGCCGATCGTGCCCAGATTCTGGCATCCGTGAAGTAGCCGTAGATAATTCCGAGCGTGAGCAGTGAAATCAGCGATCTTATCCCGCTGCAGGCTTCGGCCACTTCGAGGCTGGTGTTTGCCAATTGGATGACATTTCCCTCGCGCAGAACCGGGATGCCGGCGCCGGAGAGCACCAG
Organism: Terriglobia bacterium; assembly: GCA_020072565.1. Taxonomy (NCBI): domain Bacteria; kingdom Pseudomonadati; phylum Acidobacteriota; class Terriglobia; species Terriglobia bacterium. Next base: position 248,715 of record JAIQGI010000007.1, on the reverse strand, counting down.
CTCGCCGAACCGGGAGGCGACCAGTTGCAGGGGGAAAGCAATCTGGTTAAAGATGATGGCGGGAATCGGGATCATCAGTAGCAGGAACGAGATCGGAAAAATGAGGATCTTGAGGTGGTGCCGGCCGCAAATGAAAAGAACAGCTCCTGCGATGGTTCCGAGAATCGAGACTCTGGTTAAGAACAACTCGGATCCCAGCACGCCGGCGAGCAGCATGGCGATGCTTCCCAGGATCACGACCAAGCCCAGCAAACTTGGCCGGAGCTGGGCAAGTGCGAGCCGGCTGCGCCGCTCCCACACAAAGTAGAGCGCGATCGGGAGAATCAGAAAGCCGTGCGAGTAATTCTCGTCGATCGTCCAATCGTTGACCAGTCCGGCGATCACGCCGTAATACGAGAAGGCAAAGCTGGCGAGCAGAAGAAAAACGGCTGCTATCCTGGACCTGCGCGGCAGTGCGACTCCGATAGCTTCTATGATGTCCTCACCTTTTTACGATCTCTTCGTTGTTGAGCTACGAAAGCCCGTGTCTTTCCATGAGCTCGTATAATGTCGGACGGCTTACGCCCAGAGCTTTGGCGGTTTTTGAGATATTTCCCCCATTTTCCTGCAGTGCCTTGGCGATCACTTCCTTCTCCACTTCGTCTTTGGCCTCTTTCAATGTGGGTTTGGCACGCGTTTCGCCAGGTGCATCCAGCTCGAGCTCAGCAGCGTTGATGTACTGCCCGTCCGAGAGCACCATGGCCCGCTTGACACGGTTCTGCAGCTCTCTGACATTACCCGGCCAATCGTGTGCTTTCATCGCTACCAACGCCTGCCTGGTGAACTTTTTCGGCGCGATATGGAGTTCCTCGGAGAAGGCTCTGACCAGATGCTCCGCGATCTCGATGACATCATCGGCGCGCTCACGCAATGGCGGGAGGGATATGGTCACGACCGCCAGGCGGAAAAAAAGGTCCTCGCGGAATCTGTTTTCCTTGACGGCAGTCTCAAGATTTTGATGGGTAGCGGCAATCACCCGGCTGTCGACGGTAATGGACTCTCTCCCACCTACGCGTTCGACAATCCGATCCTGGAGAAAACGCAGGATCTTCACCTGGAGCGCCGGTGCCAGGTCCCCGATTTCATCAAGAAACAGGGTGCCTCCCTGAGCATACTCCAGTTTTCCGCGGCGTTGCGCAGTGGCTCCGGTGAATGATCCCTTTTCGTGGCCGAACAGCTCGCTCTCGAGCAGCGTCTCGGGTATGGCGCTGCAGTTGATGGCGGCAAACGGACCGCTTTTCCTGCGGCTGAGGTTGTGGATAGCCATTGCGACCAGCTCTTTGCCCGTGCCGCTCTCCCCCAGGATCAGCACCGGAACATCGGTGTTTGCCACCTTGCGAATGGTGGCAAACACCCCTTTCATCGGCAGGCTGGATCCGATGATATCCGCAAAAGAGACCTGCTGTGCCAGGCTGCGCTCTTCGATGCTCTCTCGTTCGAGTTGGAGGCGCTTATAGACCCTCTTGAGCACGACGCTCAATTCATCCAGATCCACCGGCTTGGGGAAAATATCGTGCGCCCCCTTCTCAATGGCACGCAACGCGTTCTGTCTCTCGGAATTGCCGGAGACGATGATCACCTTGGCGATCGGATTCTCAGCCAGCAACTCTTCGAGCGCGAGCAAGCCTTCGTCGGCCTCTCGCGGATGCGGCGGCAGACCGAGGTCCAGGAGAACCACTGGTATCTGCTCTTTCCTGAAAATGTCGACGGCATTGGGGCGATCGCCGGCAATAAAGACTTGGTATTCCGTCGAAAAGGCCCATTGGATCTGCTTGAGGATCTGGTCGTCGTCGTCGACCACCAGAATCTTTGGCAGAGAAGATATTACGCCTTCCTGGTTCTTACCGGCTCTTGCCATAGCATCCTTGGTTTTCATGGGTTCGAAGGGCCAAGGCTGTGCGCCGATCGTTTATTCCGGAGCCGGCACTCTGCCGGTACGATTGCACGCCAATCTTTTCCCTCGTGCCGTCGGCGTCCGTCAGCGTTTATCCGCGTCCAAAAACACATTGCCATATTTATGAACTAAGTCGCAGCAGGGAAAGTGATCCGAACCACGGTTCCTTTCCCCTCTTCACTCTCCACATAGATGTTCCCGCCGTGAGCTTCAATGATCTTCTTGGACTGAAAGAGGCCGATGCCGAGGCCATCGCTCTTGGTAGTGTGGAAGGGGAGGAAGAGTTCCTTCTCCAGAAACTCCCTGGCGATCCCTCTGCCGTCGTCCATCACGGCGAGTTCCACGCTGCTGTCGTGACGGGCCGTTTTGATGGTAATGGATCCCTCCGGGGATAGCGCCTCGCGCGCATTGAGCAAGAGATTCTGGAGCACTCGCAGGACCTCATCCGCATCAAGGAAAATCGGCGGCAGCTCGGCCAGTTCAAGATGGACCCGGTACGAAAGGCCGGCATTGAGACTGTCGACCGCCGCGTGCACGATCTGATTCAGGTCATCCAGTTTCTTGTTGGCGGCGAGATTGGTGGAAAACGTCCGTAAATTGTTGCAGAGCCGCTTCATTTTTTCCGCAGTGTCGAAGACCGACTGGAACGCGTCGCGCTGAAAGTCGGGGTTTCCCTGGTGGCGCGCGGCGTTTTTGGCGATCAGCGAGAGTGTGGAGGCGAAATTCTTGAGGTCATGGAGGAGGAAGGTGGAAAAGGATTTCAGCGCTTCTGTCTCTTTGGCTTCGACCAGCGTGGCCAGCAGCTCGTACTTGTGGAACTCGCTGGCTGCGTGGTTTGCGAGCACGCGCAGAAACTCGCGCGCCTCCCGGTCGTAATGTCGGCCGGTGCGATCGGAACCGGCCGTGAGGAGCCCCACGATCCTGTTACTCGATACCAAAGGAACGAGGATCGAGGCGTTCGTCCGCTGCATGAATTGCCTGAGCTTTTCGGCGTCTGCGATCTTTCCCAGATCGGTTTCCATGAGCGGTTCGCTTCGCTCCAGCAGTTTGTCGATGATGCCGCTCACCTCGGTCGATTCGGGGTCGGCCATCGTGCCCAACAGGGCGAGCAGGACCAGCCTGTCCGGGTTCCTGCGGCGGAGCCAGACGCTCACATCGATGGACCCTACAGCGTTCTGGATCAGGCGCGCCAGGGAGTCGGCAGTCTTTCGGGGATCGTCAACCGACTTAACCCTTTCGGTCGCCTCCAGCCAGAAATGGCGGTAGTCGTACCTGCCGGCAAAGATGTTGCGATGAATCCAGGCTCGCGCCCGGTGCCGGAACTGGGTTGTCAGCAGTACCATCGCCAGCAGAAGAACGGAAAGGAGGAAGATGACCGCTTCCGTCCTGATCCCCGTTTCACCCCGTTGGCTCACCCAGCGCGCAATCAGGCTCGAAGCAATCAGGTAAGTGCCGACCGCCAGGAGGGTGATCGAACTGTAGATGAAGCTCTGAGAGACCCTGATGACGCTTCTCCCCGAGCTCCTCCGCCACGAGACCAGAATCAGGGCGCATGAAATCGGAAACATCAAGGTAAAGACATGGATTGCATCCTGCGGCAGGAGTGCGTACTGGAATGAGTAGAGGAGCACTTTGGAGGCGATGTAGGTAATTGCCGCATAAGAGGCTGCGAGCCCGAGGATCAGGAACTTGACCTCCCATCTGACACTCTCTTCGACACTGCGGAGGATCGATTCCATGTTGGCAAAGGCCATCACACAAACCACAAGCAGGTAGATCGAGGCCAAGTATCCCCCCGGTCCCAGCGCGACAAACGCCGGGGGCAGAAACCTCTGGTCAACTGCAGGCGGCAGCAATAACAGAAATATCAGCAGAACGGGAATCGGGAAGAGAATTGCCGCGACCAGCTTCCGTTTTTCTGCAAGCGCCTGACGGTAATGGGGGCGGGCTATGCTCCAGGTAAAAAGAAGCCCGCACGGGGCAGCCAGAAACACACAGCAAAACGCCAGACGGAAAAACGGCGCTGCCATCGTCCCATTGGGATCATAGGCAAATGTCAGGGTGCCATGGGCGGCGGCGCTGAAGAAAAAGAAACAGCAAAGCAACCACGAAGCCTGCCCGAAACGCCTGAACAGCAGCACGAGCCCTGCGCTAATAAGCCCGATCGAGGCTGAAATGATCTGGAAAAATTCCAGGGAGGTCATGGATGATCTTTTTTGCTGTCCGTCAATTTCTTCATCGGCACCTTGAGGGTCTGGCCGACGATGGGCAATTCCAGGGTGATAAACTCTGCGTTCGGCGGTTTTGCTTTTAAATACCGATAGATCTTCAGCGAGTTATCGGACAGTGGACCACTGTTGGATTCAATGGGGATTTCCTTTATGAGTTCGAAGTCTTCGGATTGAAGGAAACTGCGCAGCAGTCGGTGGATTGGAATCCCGGTATAATCCCGCGTCTCTATGACTATGATCGTCACGCCATATTTGTCCAGTATGTCTCGAATATCACTCTCATTGTGAGCGTGAATGGTCAGCTGGCCACGCCAGACAGCGGAGGAGCTGAGCAGCTTATCTCCTCTAAGAACAACCGTACTGCGAGCAGGGTCCAGGGAACGAATGAAATAGGTGAAATAGCCATTATTGTAAGCATCTATAAGGACCGTTGGGCCGCGAAGATTGCTCAGGGCGACTTTTGCCGCCTGGTCGTAGCCGGTAGCATAACGGGGTTCGCGTTGATAGGTGGCATAGATTTGATATAGGATCACAATGACGAGAATCAACGATGAAACTTTTGCAACGAGCTTGATATTCCTCAATTGGTAAATCGGGAAAGCAGCAAAATAGGTGAAGGCAGGAATCCAGAAAATCGTGTAGCGCGCTTCCTTGGCGCTGACAAAAAAAGTAAAGACAATATAGGTAGCTGCGATCAAGCAGGCGAAGTACAGGCTGGCTCGATGCCGTTTGGCGGCCGCGAGTGCCATGCCCGCCAGGCCAAGGAGCAGGACCGGGCCGGTTAGTTGTTGATGATAAATAAGATAGATATACTGCAGCAGGTAACTCCGGGAGTTGCTGGCAAGCAGATTGATTTTTGGGGGATCGCCTCCAATGGATTGGGCGATGTTGAGTTCACCCAGCCAAATTGTCAGGATCGCCAATGGAATCAGGAGCATCCCGGCAATGATCATCGCGAACCAGGTCGATTTGCGCTTTAATATTCCCAGGAGCTTTCCTGCGAGTGCGGCATATAAGAAAAACCAGAGAACGGTGAAGACAGCGGTCTGTTTGGTCCATGCGGAGAGTGGAACCAGGATTGCCGTTGCGTACAGATAACGTTTGCCGTGATCTGTGAGGAACAGATAAAACGCGTAGGAAGCCAGCAGGCACATGGAAAGTGCCGGTATTTCCAGCATCGTGTACCATCCCCACTGCGCCACAAAGGGCGTCGTGACGAGAAGGGATGAGGAGAAAAAGGCCGTCGGGGTGTCGGACATGCGCTGCACCAGGCGGAAATATGCCCAAACCCCAGCCAGGGCGAACGCAAGCACAGCAAGCCTGCTGCCCCAGAGGTTGATGCCGAACAGGATATTAAAGATCGCTTCGACAAAGGCGAAGAATGGCGGTTTGTAGCCGATGCTGAGAGCAGGGTATCTTGCGTAATAAGTGGCCGTGAACTCGAATACCTTGGTCAGAGGCATTTCCTGAAGGAAGTCTCTGATAAAAACGCCATCCATCAGGTTCCGATCGGCATCTGGAAAGCCAATGCTGGTGTTGCTCAGGCCACGCAGCAAGAGCGTGGCGGTCAGAGCGAAGAGGATGCAGAGACACAAGAGTCGGACTATCTGTTCACGTTTCATAAGAGAAGGAACGGCACTCGTCGCCCTTTGCCCGCAGGCCTGAATAATTCATGGATACACCAGGCCGCGAAGCGGCCGCGTGAATTTCATCGCTCCTGATATGCCCAAACGGATTCGGAAATACCACAAATTTCTCGCGCCGCAGGCGCTCTGGAGTGCGGCGGCATGACGCCGCTTTGGCTATTACGAACCTCAAACGCGGCGCCATGCCGCCGCACTCCAAAATCTGAAAGCATGCTCGGCCCATTTTGACTGGCTGGGGCCCGGGCCGGATCAATGCGGGTTTCGGGAGACGGGAATTGCCTGCCGGGGGAAAGCAATCCCGGGGATATTTCCACGCTGGATTGAAAAGGACTTTGCCGGTGGCGGCATTCTTATTAGAATGTCCGCGAAGATATGGATATCGGCGCAGGAATTTGAGCCGATGTTACTGAACGATCCAGGACGCTCATGAGTTCGCCCGTGCCCATCTTGGCGGCGTGGGGCGAGGGTAGTGACGACAAGAACAGGAGGTACCGGCTTTGTGTGGAATTTGCGGCGTTTACTATTTTGACGGGAGACCGATCGACGAGCTCGTGGTCCGCAAAATGTCCGATATCCAGCGGCACAGGGGGCCGGATGAATCCGGCGTCTATGTGGGCCGGCAGGCCGCTTTGGGCCACCGCCGCCTGAGCATCATTGATCTGAGTACTGGCCGCCAGCCTCTCAGTAATGAGGACGGCAGCATATGGATAACCTTTAATGGCGAAATCTACAACTTCCAGGAACTTCGGGAAGGGCTGAAAGGCCATCACGACTTTCGGACCCGTACCGACACGGAGACCGTCGTTCACCTGTACGAGCAATATCCGGATAGTTTCATCGAAAAACTGCGAGGCATGTTTTCATTCGGATTATGGGACCAGGCCAGGCAAACACTGATCCTGGCCCGGGACCGTGTGGGTAAAAAGCCTCTCTTTTACTACCTGGACGATGAAAAACTGGTTTTTGGTTCCGAGATCAAATCGATTCTCTGCCACCCGGCACTCCGGCTCGAAATCCGTGAGGACGCCGTCAGCGACTATCTCTCACTGGGTTACGTTCCGGCGCCCAAGTCCATCTACCGCCGGATCCACAAGGTGCGGCCGGGACATTATCTTAAATTTGAGGGACCCAACCTGCGGGAAATACCCTACTGGGATCTCAAATTCGCCGAGGACGTAGAGTTCTCCGAAAAGCAATGGCTCGAAATGTTCCTGGCTGAATTGAGAACCGCGGTGGACATCAGGCTGATGAGCGAGGTGCCGCTGGGAGCATTCCTGTCCGGCGGGCTCGACTCATCGGCAGTGGTCTTCGTGATGAGCCAGATCCTCAAACAGCCCGTGAAGACTGCCACTATCGGTTTTGCCGAGGATTCTTTCGACGAATCCGCTTATGCCCGCCAGGTGGCCAGGCATTTAGGCAGCGATCACCACGAGCGCGTTGTGACTCCGGAGAAGATCGGCACCATCGAGAAACTGGTCTGGCACTATGACGAGCCCTTTTCAGATTCTTCGGCGCTTCCCACCTACTTTGTCAGCCAGGTGGCCCGCGAAAAAGTCACCGTTTGTCTCAGCGGCGATGGCGGTGACGAGAACTTTGCCGGCTATCGGCGCTACTTTTTCGACCAGCAGGAAAATCGCCTGAGGGCCGTCATGCCTCTGTGGCTGAGAAGGCCGGTTTTCGGCCCCTTGGGCAGGATGTATCCTAAAATGGACTGGGCGCCCCGGTTCATCCGCGCGAAAACGACTTTCCAGAGCCTGGCTCATGATGCTCTGGAGGGCTATTTTGAGAGCATGTCGACATTCCGCGGCTACGAAAAGCCCTCTATTTTGTCGGACGATCTGAAGGCTCGTCTCAAGGATTATCAGACCATAGAGGTCTTTCGTGAGCATTACGACAGGGCAGGTACGGCCGATCCCCTCTCACGGATCCAGTACCTCGACATCAAGACCTATCTCACCGACGACATCCTTACCAAGGTGGACCGTGCCAGCATGGCCAATTCCCTTGAAGTCCGATGCCCGCTGCTGGATCACGTGTTGATGGGCCTGGTGGCAAGGATGCCCTCCAGATTGAAGCTCAATGGAGGAACCGGCAAGTACCTTTTCAAGAAGTCGATGCAGGGATGCCTGCCGGACAACATTATCCATCGGTCCAAGATGGGTTTCGGTGTTCCTCTTGCAGATTGGTTCCGGTCCGGGATCCATGATTATGCCCGGGAATTCCTGATCGGGAGGAAAGATCCCTTCCTCAACTCCGCATTTATCAGCAAGATGTGGGACCAACACCAGTCTCGAGTCAGAGACCGCTCCAACGAGCTGTGGAGTATCTTAATGTTCCGATTGTGGCTGCAGCGCTTCGCTCCTGAAGTCGGATGAGGCTCCCGTTCAGCTCCTGGGCGCCGGCACGGCCTGGAGGATATCCTCGATCAGCTTTCCAATCTGCTGCCACTGGTGATGAATGCAGACGTAGTCTCGGGCATGCTGGGCACACTCTTCGCCGAGTTGCGGCGCGTCCAACAGGCGCAGGATCTGCCGGGCGAAAGCACCTGGCTCGTCTTCTATTCTGAGGCCGTCTTTCTCGGAGGCTCCGATTCCCTGAACCGCTCGTGAGGTCGAAACGACCGGAACCCCCGATGCCATGGCTTCGAGAATCTTGTTCTGAATGCCCCGGGCGATCCGGAACGGAGCGACGGATACGGACGCCATCGCCAGGTAGGGGCGCACATCGGGGACCCACCCGGTTACCTTGACATTGGCGATTCGGCCCAGCCTGATAACCTCGCGCGCGGGGCGGCTTCCCACGATATAAAAACGCGCCTCCGGCCTGCTTTTCCGCACCAGAGGGAAGATGTCCTTGCAGAAGTAACGAACCGCATCTATGTTCGGAAAGTAGTCCATTGCCCCCACGAAAATGATGACGGGACCGTCCGCAAGGACCGGACTGGCAACGCGCTGCGCAAAGTAGTCGAAGTCCACGCCGTTGGGAACCACAGAGATGGGCCTGTGGTTGATCCTTCTCCTAAAGAGGTTGGCTTCCGCTTCAGAAACAAATATCGAATGGTCGAAATTCAGGGAGATGCGCTCTTCATAGTGCGCCAGGCGAACCGCTTCTTGCCGGTAAATCAGTGACCGTGGGAATGAATGATAGCCGGCATAATCGCGCCACTTTTCGGAATCCACGTCGACAAAATCCATGATGCGCGGAATGTGATTTACATCCCAGACATACTCTGCCATGGTCGAAGAAAAGACAAATATTCTGTCAAAGTGCTCGGAAGCCAGGCGTTCGGCGATTTTTTTCTGTAGTTGCTTCGAGTGAAAAGACGCTACCGAGAGCGACTTGTTGGTCAGCAGGGCGGCCAGGATTGCGGTTTTCGCTGACGATGAGCTGCGGTAGACAGTGTCAACAGCAGCACAATAGTGTTTGAGCTCGTTTATGCCCTGCAGATCCTCGACCTGGTCGATCATGCACGCCAAATGCACTCTGTGGCGTTGCGCAAGATGCCGGATCTGATGAAAAGATCGGATCTTGTCACCTTTGTCAGGAGGGTAGGGAATCCGATGACAGAGGTAAAGTAGGTTCATCCTTGATTCCTTTGGCGCATCGTCGTCGGGGACGACGGGGAGCGGAACCCTGATTTATAAGAAACGCCGCAGCTCGGCTTCCACGGTTTCCCACTGACGCAGCTTTTCTTCCCTCAATTGCTGTGCCTCCTCTTGATATTTCCTGAGGTCGGCTCTCATCTGAACAATGCCCCGTACGATGTCCTCGACTCTGTTATCGACAAAGACTGCGCCCTTATGGAATGTTTTCCTGAGAACCTCGAAATTGGACGTGATCACCGGCTTGCCGAGATAAATGGACTCATACGCTCCCCGCTGCATTGTATGGTCCACGGTAGTCAGGCATATGACCGCGTCCGAGGACATCAACAAACCGACATATTCGGCCTCCGGCAAAAATCCGGTGAACACGACATTATCCGGCCTATTTTTGACAAGACTCGGATCCGCATCCGCATGATCGCCGGTGACATAGAACTTGATTTGGGGCAGGCTGCGTGCGGCGCGCAAAAACAATGCCACGGGCTCATCCCTGGTAAAGCTGCAAACGAGGGCCATATTGGAACCGCCGTCGAGGCTCACGTGCGCAGGATCCGGGAAACAGACGCGCACATCCGCGACGATCGTTGCATGCGCTCCCCATGCCTGCACTAATTTCTGAAGATACTCGTTGGTTACAATCGTCGTAGCTGCGCGCCGTGAAAAATATTTGTGGATGAAAAGGATGTGCCGCCATGGTGGGTCCACGAATGCGGCGGTGTGCGCGTCGATCGAGTAAGAAGCCCCCGCAAGTTTTGCATAGACCAAGACTGGAAGACAGGCGACGATGGGAGGCGTCATTACGAAGACGGCATGCGGTTTGGTTCGGATCAGGATTTTCAGGGTCTTTACGATCTGGGAAGCATACTTGAAAGCGATCGTCGAATATCGGCTTCCCCATGCCCCCGAGTAGACCATATAGGAAGTTCCTCCGAGCCTGCGGGCGATGCTGTCGCTTCTTCTGCAGGAGAGGGCCCACGAAATGAATACCAGCTTGTTGTTATGGGAGCACTGGGTACTCATGCGCTCGTCTGCCTCTCATTTATCGCCGGGCATGTAGTTTGGAAAGGTGCTTCGTTCGGCGTGTCCCGGGATCGGCGGGCGCGAGGGCGCACCCGTTGCAGCAGGGTCGCTTTCAATATGCCCGACCCATGCGAAATGCGGCTTAAAGCGGCACCCGATCTGAGCCGGGATGTCGAGGAGGCGGCCGTTTAACTGCCGATCGCTGGACACAACATGGATGTCCTCGTAGTTAAAGTCTGCGATGGGATAGTGCCTGATGGCGAAGGCGTTTTTGATTGCAGGTATCTTCATCCAGTCAAAACCCATGAGCTTCGCACAGAACGCATCAACGGAAACCGGGTTGGCTCCTGCGATCAACAGGCCGGTGTGTTTTGGGTCCGGAGACAAGGGGCCGTCACCTTCGCCGGCCGTAATGGCATCGACAATGCTGATATAGGGCTTGCGCGTCTGCGGAATATCGTGTCGTATTGAACCATCGGGATTGCAGTACAATAAAGCCTTATTGAGGTCCAGGATCATGCGCCATATGGTGTCGTTCCCGTGCCAGTTTCCGCTTCGAATGACTCGCCGGGTATCGCCGAAAAACATTCTCACAAGGGTTATTGCTGGCAGAAGATATCTCCCCGCCCGCGGCTGTGTCGACAGGAGGTGTTTAATGCGACGCGCCAATGCACCTTCCCAGCGGTTTTTCATTGAATTGTGCTGGAATTCATCACCACCTTGTTCGGGTGTGCCCACTGAGTAATGAGGAAGCCAATTCTTGTAAGTGTTGATGCCCACAAGATTTTTGAGCGAGGAGGTAATGCCAGCCTTTTTGTGGGTTTTTAGTTTGGGAAGATTTATAAATACATCAGCCGAAATGACGGATCTAGAAAGTTTGTATTTATGGTGGCCATTGGAGTGGGTCAGATTTGTTTCATTGATATCATAGTCCGCACCATAGTAACGACGGCTACCTTGTTGCTGCGTATTAAATTCGCTGAATTGGCCAAGATCACATTGTGTGGAGCCGAGAGGGTCTCCCGGCAGTCTTCTGCGCTGCAGTGCGACGTCGTGACTGACGGTCCACTCGTCATCGCGAAGGTCTACGATGTCAACCTGTATGCCATGACGCTTACCCATTTCTACCCATTGATCAGGTCTCATGCGGTCCATCAGGGCTCGCCAGGAGCAAGAAGTCGCAGGAGCGTCGGTGATCACAACTCTTCCTTTACCCTGAAGGAAACGCAGGACGGAATCAAGCACGCCAGTTATTACGCTGGGATGTGTTATCAAGCTTTGCCATTCATCAGGGCGATACTTATGAGCGCTGTTGATCCAGTTGGGTTTGAGAATCACACATTGACCCGGATGAAGATACTGGGAAAAGAGGTCATCCCAGCGAGCAATACAGGCCATAATCTCAGGACTATCATATGTGGCGCAGGGCTCGGCGAATACTCTTGAACACTCATATGCCATGGGCTCTCCCAAGGTAATGTATTGTGCGATCTATTATTCAGGTAATTCCATTAAAGTAAATCATTGCCTCTGAGGACGAGATACAAAAATGCTCCGCTTTTCCGGCGTTAGATACTCCTAGGATGTGGTTTTTAAACTCAAAAGGCACCTCGCGCAATCGGTGCGCAAGCAGCGGGCAGTTTTGCTAAAAGCGTGGGGGTACCTTGGAAATAACCCACCGAAACTTGGCGTTCTCTGTTCTCGGGATGGACGGCACGTAGTCCACCCGAATCTTGATTTGGCCGCCGAGTCTTTCATAGAAGGCAGAGAGCAGCGCTTTTTCATCCTCAACGGTATATCCATCTCTCTTTACGATCTTTATCGTAAGTTCTCCGAGGCTCTCCTGGATTATCTGGGATTCTGTGATGTTGTGCATCGGCTTGAATGGGTGCGTCAGGACGGAAGGAGAGATAAGTCTGCCGTCGGGAAGGGTGACGATGCTCTCATTCTTTGTAGTGACATCCTGCATGAGAGGAAAAGAACGCCCGCATTCGCATCCATGACCCTTTAACGACGACGCATCCTTCATTTCAAATCGAATCAGGGGCATCGCGAAGTTATGCAGGCCTGTGGCCACAATTCTGCCGAGCTGGCCAGGGGACACGGGTTCGTCGTTCGTGTCCAGAAACTCGGTGATACCGTAGTCGGAGTTGAGATGGTGGCCGCAGTGGCTGGGACATTCCGTGGCAAATGTGACACGTTCCGCCATGCCATAAGAATCATACACGCTGCATGCAAATACCTCTTCGATTGCTTCACGCTGATACCCGTATAACGTTTCCGAGGAGGTAAAAACTGCCTTTAGCGGAAACCGTGATCCCATTTTCAAAAGATAGAGAGCCAGAATATAGGTCGTTGACGGATAGCCTTCGATGAATTGTATGTTTCGCCTCGACATCTCGTCAAAATAGCAGGCGATGTTATCTTGCTGCAGATGGAAGGCTGACAGAAAGAGCTGATGATTAATGTAATTGTATCTCCAGAAAGGTGGCCGCTCTTGTCGTATCGGTACGATCATTCTCCCCTGCAATGAAGCGTAAGGCTGCCCATAATGGAGACCGGCCCAGGACTTGAAGCGCCAGTCGGCTGCGTGGTGAACGACGCAGGTGCGAATATCGTAATATATGTCCAACGGCGAGCCCGTTGTGCCGCTGGTGTGGCCATGACGTAGTAGGATTTTAGGATATGCTGTGGAGGTCAGTCTATGAAGATTGGCTCTTGTCTGGTCTCGGTTTAACACCGGCAATTTGGGCAGATCCTCAAGCGATCGAATATCGGCAGGGAGGAGCCTGAGCCGTTTCATCTGCTCGTTGTAATAGGGGACGGTGCGATAGGCATGTGATATCAAGAGTTTTAGCCGCTCATTCTGGTAGGACCTCAGGTCAGCCACAGACATCCATTGATTCTTTGTGAACTGCTCATAGACTTTCTGAAATTTGCTTCCGTACCGTTCTAGGTGGAGTTCCAACGCCTTTACGTTTAGGAGTAGAGTCTGTAATGAGACAGGGCAATGATTATAGAGATTTTCTAACATGCCGATCATTACCCCTGCAGCCTTGGAACCTGTGGCGTAGCGAGGAAATATGCCAATGGCACCAGGCAAACCCACCGGAGCCCATGCCTTTCGTGTTAGGGGACATGTCGGAGAGTACCACGGGAGCCGCTCGCGTGCGGCGATCTGTCGGAAGAAAGTGAGGTCGGCAACATAGTGAAATTTATGCGCAACGCAACATGAATTGTGTCCGGAGATCAGGTTGAATAATGTTCGTTTGGCGGAACCTTTGCAGACAGAGCTGGTTACAGGCTACTGTGGGCTGTCCATAAGCGGCGATGTTAATTGCCTGTGCATGGCGGCGCCGGGCATATTCTGCGCATGTTATGGCTTTGCTTCCTGGAGAGGATAGCGCTCCACGCACGAGCACAATTGTGTTGAACGGGGCGAAAGTCCATTCAGTAGGTGACTCGATGTTCTATCGATTGCATCTCCCTCTTCTGGCTGCTCAGGTTGTTTCGGGCAACAAGAGCCAGTGTTTTATTTCTTTTTGGCGTTTGCCGGCGCACCAGGTCGCAGAGGAAGCGCCCCGATTGGTCGAGTCGAGATGATCAGTTCGTCGTACCACACATAACATATCGGATGAACTTGCGTCGGATCTTTGTTTGTTTGATATGGGAGAAGCCATACTTTTCCGTAATTGCCATAGTGGGTTGGGTCATTGTTTATAAGATCAAAATGATTGAAACTTATAATATACTCCATTGGCTGCCCTTCCCGGCCTCCCCACAGTTCGACCTGTGAATTCCTAGGCGTAGTTCCCGATGCCATCGCAGCATTCCACGCATTGCGCAGGCCAATAAACCAAGTGCCAACCTTCACGTGAAGTTCAAATGTCATCCACTCGTTGGCATAAAACTGGAAGCAGTTGCCGGAAGCATGGTAACCGCAGCTGGGAGAAGGTCGGGCATTTTGCCAGAGAATCGGACCCATCCAACTGTTATCAAATTCTATAGTCTCATCGGAATGGTGATACATCCTGGGGATGCCATACTGATTGATGTTTTCTATGACAATGTTTTGCGGACTGTGAGTAAGGGAGCAGCCACCGCCAGAGTCGATCGAGAGGGCGGCCTGAGGACTGCAGTTGGCATGATCCCCCTCACCTACAGCAAGCACCTTGAAGCCATCGCTGTTTGTAAAATGAGTGCTCAAAAACTCGGTAGAAAATCTCATTTTCCAACGGATATAAAACTCACTGCCAGGATACACGGGAGGAAAATTTGTAAAATAATCTCCTGATGTATTTGCTGGTGACTGCGAGGGGATGGTGAATTTCAGTGATCCGCCATCCGAAGCATAGGTTGTCGTGTCTATTGTGGGCGGGACTCCATTAAACGATGGATTGGTTTGGCTGACTATATAATCAATACCGGAAGGTGATCCAAAGGACTGATAAGGCTGGTAATACGCACCTAAGGGAATGTCAGCGTTACTGTTGAACCCTACACACTTAAGTACACCCGGCTGCGCGCATAGCTGGGAAAATGTCAGAACGGGCAATTGGCCAATGGCTGGTGTCTGCGCAGTGACTGCATTGCATTGGGCGGATTGATTACCTGCCGTGTCAAAAGCGGCAAGACGATAGCTGTAAGATGTGGTGGGACTAAGAATGGTGTCACTGTAGAATATCGAAGTTGTGGATGCAAGCAGCAAACCATCACGGTACAGCCGATATCCGGCAACACCGACGTTGTCTGAAGATGCGTTCCACGAAAGGTTTATCTGTGACGATGAAAGCGGCGTAGCAGTGAGGCCTGTGGGAACCGAAGGAGGTGCGGTATCAAAGGTTGTGCTTTGAGTGACGGCACTGACGCTTGCACTCAGAGCTGAGAGGTTGCCTGCGGCATCGAAGGCAGCGACTGCATAGGAGTAAGGCGTGCTGGGCGAAAGGTTCGTGTCCTGGTAAGACGGAGCTGTGACGGAGGCGACTTGGTTGCTGCCGCGGTAGACGATATAGCCGGCAACTCCGACATTGTCGACGGAGGCAGTCCAATTCAGATCTATCTGCGTTGCAGAAACGGTGGTCGCGGTCAATGCTGTGGGAGCCGACGGAGGGATAGTTTCTCCATTTCGCACGCCGAGTTTGTAGATAAACACATCGTCATCTGCGCTATTAACCAGCACAAACACATTTTTACTTGGGCTATATCGGAATCTGCCGTAAGTTCCATACAGATCCCGATGCGTCGGAGTTACGGTGTTAGTCGCGGCCGCCGGAATCTTTTCCAATACCCAGGCTGCAGTATATGGCGCGGCTCCAGGATCGAGGGTATAAACGCAGGTCCTCTTGGTCGGGTCGGTCAGACTGGCGCCCCATGCGACAAACTTTCCTATGGCTGGATCAAAAACGAAGCCCGGATTGCGCTCCTTTATGATTTCGTTAACGTCAAAATTCCCGCTGAGTGTGGCGATATGTGCCGCCTGCGTTCCCGGTTGAGCATTCCACCATCTCACTTCGCCGTTTCCGGAACAGGATTGCAGCTGCAGGGAGTCTTCGTTCAGTATGGTGCCAGCGCATCCGATGGCAACGAACAAATGACGGACAGGATCAAGGGCGCCCGTCATATAATACCCTATAGGTGTTGGCTCTGTGTAAGTGTTCCCATGATCTATCCACGCACCGGCACCGCCATTTGCCGCAGGGTTTAGTTCTATGAGCCAGTGCCCCCCCGAGGGAGCCATGTACCACACATGACCGCTTGAAGGGTCATAATCGCTGATGGCCCCATACATGCTGGCTGGTGTTCCACCACTAAGGTCAGGAAACTTCTGTATCTCCCAATCTCCGGTCGTAAAGTTGAAGGCATCCACGTGATCAGAATGGACATTTCCATTGGGAGCAAATGCAGTTCCGCCAAGGGTTAAAAACCGATCTACGGGATCAGGAATATATGTCAGATAACCATAGGTATGCCGTGACCTGGGATGACCGTCCGGATAATATACCTCTGTTTCCGGGTTATTGAAAACCAACGAAGGATCAATCGCCCTTCCCCAGGCCTGAACGCCCTGATTTACCAAGTTCAGATCGAAGGTGTACACGTCGTTCCTGTAAGTAACTCCATGCCCTCCACCCCAAATTATCAATCTATCCCGTTTGCTGTCGAAGGCGCCGCCATTCCAGATGGATATGATCTGGCTAATATCCCCAAGCCCAGAAGGATTGTTTGGATACGCAACTCCTGAAGTTCTCAGCTTCGAGTTCGGCACCTCGTACCATTGCCCTGGTTGCAGGGAGTCAACAGGTCCTGGGGGAGTATGAGACAGTCCAGCAAAAGCATAAAGCACGAAAAGAAATGCGATTACGAGCTTCAATTTCATAACATACTCCTCAGTGTCTGCGATACGGCCGGCGTCGTCGAGTTAGTCCTGAAATGGGCGATGGTTCTGACTTCCAAGAGGTCTTTATAGGCCATGGGCATGCACGTCTTTGATGCGGATATGATCGCCAAGCAGCTTGTCACCTTCCAGACATCGGGGAGAAATCCGTCAGGACAAAGACCGGGATTGGCGAATGAGGTTGGGCACAGGCAACGGTCCGCAGTGAAGTTTGCCGACGAAACGAACATCGGCGCGGTAGAAAAAGGCCAATGTCTCAACCTGAATTTTGCCCCAGTGGCGGTAGCTGCATCCACCAATGTCTCATTGCGTCTGAACATTCGAGAAACTTCCCATAACAGCATGAAAACCCTGCGAGCCCAGCGTCGGCAACAGGGTGCGATCACATTGTCGCACTGAAATAGAAAATCTATTGTAACGAATGTCACAGGAATCAAGATTTAGAGGAGTAGTACTATTAGTATAGTTGTCAAGATGTTCTGAGGGGGGAGCTGCGGGCCGCGCAGATACAGCGTGGGCATACGATACTCCCCATAAACGGCATGTCTGGTACTGAGTCGCTCGGCGCATCCTTGTTAGGCTAGAATATCTGAGTGTGTCAATACCCAATTATTTGGACTGTCCAGCATGTTTCTCAACATCTCAGCTTCGGGAGAGCAGTAAGCAATAACCCTAGCCGCTGGCGCACGAAACCAAAATCCCCGTTCCTGCAGCACAACTGAGAGTGGATTGAATTGTGAGATTGTGGCACGAAGCGTCTCCACGCGCATGTCCTTGATTGCATTGGCCGCTGCTTCCACCAACTGCGAGCTGACTTCGGGAGCCCCACAGATGTCAAGCAGATGCGCATCCTGTTTGTCAGCAGCAAGGATGGCAAAACCGACAAGCTGGTTCCGACGGCGTGCTGTCAGGACCGTATAATGATTTAGGGGATCCTCGCGGAATCGCCAGTTGAGATATTCTGCACTTCGACGGCAACGAATTACCGCAGCCCCTGTGAGTTGACGATCAAGTGCGGTGAACTCTTCCCCGAAAGAACCTTCCAGCGGTGCAATGTCCAAGGCGTTATCAGGCAGAGATTTATGATTCCGTGTACGTAGATAATAGTTGCAGGGCACGGCAATAAGACGCGAAAGTGTTTTATTGCCGAGGAGCTTGCGCAGTTGCCGGTCAGTTCGCATCAGTCGTGCGTACCCATGCATCTGGCAGCTCTCGGCCATGCCCAGACGCTGGAACGTGGACATTCCCAGAGAATGCGGTGGGCAGTCATAGCAAATCTCGAATTCACCTCTCCTGACGGCTTCAAGGGTACAACGCTGAAGCATTAATGCGGGGCCAAGACTTCGGAAAGCTCGATCAATTGCGAAATCTCCTACTTGGCCGCACAATCGCGGTCGGCCGTCGAGACAGAGAATCTTGGGGAAGAGCGAAGCACAACCGACGGCATTGCCTGACGGACTATCAACCACAAACCACGATCTCGCCACTCCATGGGGATTTGCCAGATAGAGCCATTCGTACCTATGAGCATGTGAAATCTCGGGCAGATTTCTTCCGAGGAGGCTGATCAATTCCTCCCGGTCAGTTTCCAGATCTACCGAACGTAGTCGAAGTGGCATTACTGTACCATAACCACCGTTTGGCGACAGGGCGATGTATCAATTCTATTTTTGCTGTTGGACGAGCGCAAGTTCCCGGCGCACTTCCTGGGCTAGAGATCCCTCGGGATTTAGTTTGAGAACCTTTTGGAGCGTCAGGACGGCCTGTTGCTTGAAACCGAGCAGAGAATAGACGCGGGCTAACTCCAGGTAAGCAAAGTGGTTATTCGGATTCCTCAGAATGGCGCTGTCGAACTCCATTCGTGCCAGCTCAAGCCTTCCGACCCCCTGCGCGTGGTAGAAGTAAATCATTCCCCGGACATAGTGGCCAATGCTGAAATATTGATTCTGTTTGGGATTCATACTGGAATATTGAGGACGATCCAGGAAGTAGGTCAACTGACTCATGGCGGAACGATTGTTACCCTTGAGATAGTCACGTAATCCGGGAAAGAAGTGGAAGTTCAGGATATTGCCCACATCCGGTCCACCATCGATATTGGTCATAGGAGTCATAATGCTTTCGGCGTCGTTGAATATCGAGATCCGGTTTACCTGACCCAAGGCGCCTGCATTGGTTACCGACAGAATCATAAACGCCACTGGAAGAAGTCTCTGTATTGATGCTCGCGTTGGCCTCATTTTTTTGCCCAAGGTGAAAGGTTGAAGGAGTTACGTCGGCCGTCAGATTTCGTCATAGCTCTATGCTGATCCAGCCGGCTGATCGCCGGCAATAGATCAAAAGCAGCATCATGGTGTTTCGAGCAAAGCTGGTGGAACGGCAAGGTCGTCGTAATAGAAGTACCTGGCGGCGAGCGCCCATGAAATGAGCCTGGCCAGAATAGCCTCGTGGTTTTTTCCGCGCTCATAGTGCTCGGAGACGATCTTCTTGATCCCCTTATGGTCAAATATCGTCGACGGAAAAACTCCCTGTTTCAGCAGAGGGTTCAGCAACTTGGTGATCAGGTCGGGCTCGGAACGAAGGTCGTCGGCAAGGCTTTGGGATTCACGACCCAGGGACGGCTGCGTGGAAAAGATTGGAGACACATGCGCCAGGACTTTTCTTTCGATAAACCTCAAAGTCATACCAGCGTATGCGGAAGGAAAGTTTGGATTGATGGGAAGACCGTCGTTGGTGCATGGTACGTGTCGGATGGCCGGAAAGCTGTAGGCTATCATTTTCTTGTAGATGCGCTGTTCCAGCCGGGCACGGGGCGGGATGGTCAAGAGAAACTCTACCAGGTCGAAATCCAGATGGGGCGGACGGACCTCGAGCAGATAGCGATCGATGGAGGTGGTGTGCCAGGTCGAGAAAGGCTGGAGATTGATGAGGTTCCAGGCGTCGGCGATGTTGAGCGGGCGGTCATTGGAAACCTTCTCGAAGCTCAGCGAGAAACGGCTTCGAAGTGCCTCCTCCGTCGTCTTGAGAAAGCCCCCATCAAAGATGCGGCGCGCAGCTGTCAAACGAGGCGCGACGTACCTATTGAAGATCGCTGCCATTGCGGCACCTCTTGTGCGGGCCATAAGGAGCTGCGGCCAAGTGTGCGATCCGCCGAATTCACCGAGGAATCCGGTGAGGAAAATGTCCATGTGTTCTTTCAGGATCGCATGGTAGCGGATGGAGGTTGTGACCGCAAATGAGGTCAGCCCTTCGGTGCGCCACACGATTGAAGGACAATTGGCAAACAAATAAGGTCCCTGATCCGTGAGCGCGTGATGTTCAAGCCCCAGCTTCTCGGCAAGCATGCCCGCGAATCGCACATCACGGCAGGACGGGTGCCCGAAGGTGAAGGCGGGCAGGGGAAGATGGTGGCTGCGGATGCATGCCGCGACCGCCCTGCTGTCGTATCCTCCGCTCAAAAAAATGCCGATCCTCCTCGATCCCCTCATGCAGCGTTCGACGGCACGGTCAAGCAATTTGCCGTAAACAGTAAAGCAGGTAGGCTGATCCAAGGGCTTGGACGCTTCATCGTATCTATAGATCCAGTAGGTGCGAGTATTGAACTCGCCTGCAGACAGGGACAAAATCGATGCCGGGGGGAGCCGCCAATAGCCTTCGAGCCAGGTGCGCTCCATGAAGTGTGTGCCGTAGCAATAACTTTCCAATATGCCGACATCATCAAGCACCCGCTTGCCGGGATCTACGGCAGCGAGTGCCTTCAACTCGGTCGCGAACAGAAGCGTGTTTGCCCGCCGGACATAAAATACCGAGCGAAATCCGTAGCGGTCGGTGCAGATCGTGAGGCGTCTGTCTTTGCAGTCATAGAGAACGATACAGAAAACGCCGTTGAACAAGTGGAGAGCTTCGGTACCCTGCTGCATAAAAAGACGCAAACAGAGTTCCGGCCCCAGAATCCTGCCGGGGGGCAAGACGCGGCGGAATTGCCGGGACAGCTCTTCTGAGTTCCATATCTCACCGTCGAGGAGCAGGGCAAACCTTCCGTCCTCCGACTTCGCCGGCTGGGGGCCGTTCTCCAGAATACCCGGATCCTGGATGGCCATGCCGAAACCGGGGTACACCGCAAGATAATCGACGCCGGGGGCCTTGGGGATCCGTATCCGCTCCAATTGCTTTGCCAAGCAGGCGCTAATGGCTTGCTCGCTGCTCTCCGGACTCCAGATGCCTACCAAATGAGGCATGGCACTCCCTTATTGGGCATCAACGAACGAGCCGTTCTGAAAACCAGAAGGCAGGACGTGTTTCCTTCTCAATAAATCGCGATACAACGTGTCGTAAGCGGCCACCATCCTGCCAAGCGAGAAATGACTCTCCACCCGGTTCCTTCCCGCCGAGCCATGCTCCTGCGCAAGGCGGGAAGTCGTCAAATAGGCTCGGATCGCTTCGTACGTCTCTGATGGATTCCCGGGATCGACCAGAAACCCGGTTTCGCGGTGCAGGACCAGTTCGATATTGCCGCCGACCCGCGTCGCAATCACGGGCAGGCTGCTTGCCATGGCTTCCAGGATCGTATTGGAGATGCCCTCCGAGAAGGAAGGCAGGACGAACACATCCATCACTTTCAGCATCTTAGGGACGTCGTCACGAGGGCCTGCAAGTATCACCTGATCTGCCACTCCCAGTTCCCGTCTCAATCCGTCCAGAACGGAGTATTGGGGTCCATCCCCCACGATCAGGAGTCGCAGGCCGGGAAAGTCCTGCAGAAGGAGGGGCAGAATCCGGATAAGGCTTTCATAGTTCTTGATCGGGTCAAGCCTGCCGACGCCGCCGATTACGAATGCGTCGACGGGAATTCCGTGCTCGACCCGCACGGAGCGCCGATCGACCTCGAACGAAAACCTGGCCGGATCCACGCCGTTGCATATCGTGGCGATCTTTCGATCCGGAATTCCGATGTCGTCTCTGGCGATAACGCGCAGCTCCTCCGAAACAGTCACATAGGCATCAATCATGGGTCCCAGCAGCTTCCTGACCCATTTCCGCTTGCGGCTGCCTTCGCCGATTTCGAGCATGGTCCGGCCATGTTCGCCGTGCACGACGACCGGCACCCCGGCCAGGCGGCCTGCGATAATGCCGTCGATCGTTCCCCAGTTGCGGGTGTGGACAATCAGCGGCTTCAGGCGCCTCAACTCGCGTGCCATCTTCAGCGGCAGGCGCCAATCCTGCCCCTCGTCTTTTCCCAGTTCAATGACCTCCACATCCTGCCGGCGCAGCCTCTTCACCAGGCATCCCGCGCGTGTCACACAAAGGAGTGCATGCTGGTAGCGCTCGCGATCGAGGAAGTTGATCAGGTTTACAACACCATTCTCCAAACCGCCGATCCCGAAGGAATGTAAAACGTGCACGATTCTAACCGATTGTCTTCGAACGGGCCTTCCTGCAGTTCCCGCAACCATCGGGCGCACATCCGCACGCGATGGCACTTCTTGCAGGTGATCGACCGCGGCTGCATTTATCCCTGTTTCAGGTCTCGAAGTTCGCATCATCACTCTTGACTGCAAACAGGAGTGTGGCAGGTGTGGCGACGTGTGCCAGCCAACGCAGGAGCGGAACCGCCCGGATTCCCGAGAGCACGAATTTCGCCAGTGGACCTTTTCGCGAGAGATCCATGGCGTCAAAACGATCGAAGGAGCGAAAGCCGAGCGGTGACAGCACGGAACGCAGACTGTAGAAGCTGAACCAGTTCACCGCCGGATACTTCGCGAAGTTCACAAGTTCCGGGCGTTTCGTCAGCGCCAGCCGCTCGCAGCGTTTCTTCAGCCTGCGCGGATACCAACTATAAAGCGGCAGGTCAAATTCCATCTGCACGGGACAGAGCTTGTTGGTCGTGGATAGAACCATGATGCCGCCCGGCCGCAGCACGCGAGCGAACTCGCCAATGCATGCCCGCCAGTTCTGCACATGTTCGAGGAGTTCGGGCACCAGGCAGACGTCCATGGATTCATCTTCCCAGGGGAGTCTTTCCGCCGAACCGACGCGGAAATCGATTTGCAGGCCGGATTTGGCGGCCCTTTCGATTGCCAGCTCAATCAAAGGGCCGTTGGTATCCAGACCATGAAGCCTGTGTCCCATGCCTGCCCAGATCATCGCTTGGGTGCCGGCTCCGCAGCCGATGTCTGCAACCTCCAGGCAGTTTGTGGGCATATGCCGGTGGGCCAGCAGTCGCAGGATGACGTCGCGCACCGAATAAAAGCGCTGCAGGGTTTGCGGGCTCTGGCTGGCCCGTGCGTAGTACTCATAAAACCCGTCGCGGCCCGGATGGTCCGGGCCCGCATCCCCTCCGCAGGTCGGCGGCATGCTACCGGGCTTAGACAAAACCTCCTCCCTCACAAGCGGCCCGTCTTACCAGCAGATGCCGTCATAGTTCGCTCCGGTTTTCAAGCCGGCCTCGTTGATCCGCACCAGATCAATGATTACATGGTTGTCATTGGTGCACGACTCCAGGGCCCGAGCGAAAACGGGCGACTTGTCCCCGACTATGATCAGGCTCGATTGTTTGAACAGCTGTTCCGGCGCAGATACCATGAGGCGTGATAAGTGAGGGATCTCCTTTTCAATATACCGTTTGTTGGCCCCTACGAGCTTTGCCATGTTGACGTTTTCATCGAAGATCAGCAGCTCCAGACCTTTGCCCAGCAGGCGTTCTGCGAGCACGACGAGGGGGCTCTCGCGCAGGTCATCGGTTCCGGGCTTGAAGCTCAGCCCGAGGAGTCCGATGTTCCGCCGGCCCGTATCCAGAACCGTCTGAATCGCTCTTTCAATATGCAGGTTGTTGCTGGGAAGTATGGACTTGATCAGCGGCATCTCGTACCCGAAATTGCGCGCCTGATACTCCATGGCTCGAAGGTCTTTGGGAAGGCAGGATCCCCCGAAGGCGAAGCCGGGCTTCAGGTATGCGGCCGAGACATTGAGTTTGCTGTCGGCGCAGAAGATCTTCATTACCTCGTGGCTGTCGATGTTCATGAGCTTGCACAGCGTGCCGATCTCGTTTGCGAAGGCGATTTTGAGCGCGTGGAACGTATTGCAGGTGCACTTGATCATCTCTGCAGCTTCGATGGTAGTAATGAACAGCGGCGACTGAATCGAGCGGTACAGGGCGGCGACCCGTTCTGCTGCCGCCTGATGTCGAGTCCCGATGACTGTGAACGGAGGATTGTAAAAGTCCTTTACTGAAGTCCCTTCGCGCAGAAATTCCGGGTTGAAGCAAATGTCAAAGTCGCGGCCGGCCTCTTTCCCTGATTCGGCTTCAAGGATTGGAATCAATGTGCCGGAGACGGAACCGGGGAGAAGGGTGCTCCGGATAATGATCAGGTGGTTTTCACGGTCGTTCTTCAGTGCGGCCCCGATCTGAGCCATCACCCTTTGGATGACACCGCTGTCGAGGCTGCCGTTGCGGCGGTTGGGGGTTCCGACGCAGACGAGTGATGTTTCGGTTTCCCGGATCGCCTGTATGCCGTCGTCCATGACTCGGATCCTGCCTGACCGTACCCCACTCTGGATCAGATCGGGCAATCCTTCCTCAATTATAGGACTCCTGCCCTCACGGAACATCGCGATCTTGGTAGGATCTACGTCCACGCCGACGATGGCGTGGCCGTCCTGAGCCAAGCACGCCGCAGTCACTGCGCCGACATAGCCGAGCCCAAAAATGCTAATTCTCATGTCCAGAACCTTTCTGATATTGAACTGTGCGGTAACAAATATCCGAAAACTGTCTGCCGATGATCTCCCAATCGTTGTTCGCCGAAACAAAGGCCTTGGCCTTCTCGGCCAAATTCCGAGCCAAGGTAGTATCCCGCATGAGCCGTACGGCAGCGGCCGCAAAATCCTCAGGAGTGTCTGCCAGCAGTAGGTGCACCTGATCCGTCACGGAGAGCCCTTCAGCGCCTATGCGCGTGGAGACAACAGGAATGCTGCTAGCCATGGCTTCAAAAATCTTGATCCTGGTTCCGCCGGCAATCCGCACCGGGACAACGAACAGCGAGCTCTCAGCAAGGAACGGGCGAACATCCTCAACCCTGCCCGTGACCTGGATCTTTGGGTTTCCCTCGGCAAGCATTTGCACCCGCTTGCCGGGGCCGCGGCCGACTATCTTCAGCGAAACATCGGGAATCACTCCTGAGATCTGCGGCATGACTTCCCGGCTGAAAAAAACCATGGCGTCCTCATTCGGGCGCCAGTCCATTGATCCGGTAAACAGCATCTGGTGCGGCTTTCGGACTCCGGTGAGGCCGGAAAAGTAGGCGATGTCTACGCCCGTATCGATGGCAAAAACATTCTTGAAGCCATAGAGGTGTTTGAATATGAGCCTGTCGCGTTCCGATACTGCGACGCATGAAGCAGCCTTCCTCGCGGTCCGCCGCTCGAAAGACTCCAGTTTTTTCCATTGATAGAACCAGAAGAGGCGATGCATGGGATTGCGCGCCTGCTGGTAATGCCGCTGGAGGATTTCGGCCTCGACGTTATGCTGGAAGAGCAGCACTGGCACTGAGTCAAGATCGCGCAGATTGATCATGGCATGGAGGTAGTCACAGACAATCAGGTCATAGTGCCCAGATCGAGCCAAGCCGACTACGCGTTCGGATAATTCCGGCGAATAATCCTTGGCAATCCCGAAGGGCTTGAGCCCAAAGAAGTTGCCGGCCAGCTTCAAAAGATATCTCCAGGAATTGATCGAAACGGTGCGAAAGGGCACAGCGATGAAGTTCGGACAAATCGAACGCACCTGGTTCAACAATGACTCATCGGTGCTGGGGCTGACTGTGCAGACGAAGGTCAGGTCGTGGATTCGGGCGAGCTGACGCATGATGTGGAAGCTGCGGATCTTGCCGCCGGCGTCCTGAGGAGCAGGGAGCTGGGTTGCCACGAACAGGATGCGCAAAGAACCGCGGGGATCAGCGGCTTGCTGTTCAGAGTCCATCGCTCTAGTTTTCGTTGTTGCCCGTTGGATGCAGCTTTGGCCGGGCTAGTGAGACCTGGCGCTTTCAATGAGGAGTTCGGACAAGACCGCCAGGCATGCCGGCCAGGTGTGGGACCGTTCGATCCTCCGCCGCCCCGCATCAGCTATCCTGTCTCGCAGGGCGGGATCGTTCAACAGGGCCACGACTTTGGAGGCGAAACCTTCAGGGGAATCGTCCACGAGAAGGTCCTCGTTCTCAACGGCGGTGATGCCGTCGAAGGCGCCGGAAGAAGCCACGACCGGCACGCGCATGGCCATTGATTCAAGCACCTTGTTTTGAATGCCGCATGCGATCCGCAGCGGCGCGATGCTCACTGCGGCCTTGATCAGGTACGGACGAACGTCGGGAACGGGCCCCGTGATTTCAACTCCGGGAATACGAGCGAGATTGCGCACGCGACGGTTCGGGCTGTTGCCGACGATCTGGAGCCGGACATCCGGCAGTTCTCGCCGGATGAGCGGGAGGATGGCGTTGCAGAAATACTCCACCGCGTCCACATTGGGGTAATAATCCATCTGTCCAAGGAAAATCAGAGTCCGAGGATCGTAGTTCCCCGTGGGATTGTTGAAGTAATCGATGTCCACTCCATTCGGGATGACTGTCACGGAAACGGGGAAGCCGAACGTGTCCAGCGTTCGTTTTTCCGCCCGGGACACGACGGTGCAGCAGTTGAAGGCGCGCGCCAGGCGCTCCTCATAGCGCCGGAGCTTGATCCCTTCCATCTGATACCCGAGGGATAAGGGGAAGGCCCGCTGGCGTGCAAATCGGAACCATTTCTCGGAGTCCATGTCCCCGAAGTCCATGACCCGGTAGCAGGAATCATGATCGAGCACATATTGGGCGACCGATGAACAATGCACCCAGAGCATGTCAAAACGCTCATTCTGAAGGATACGGCGGACCCTCTCGCGCAGCCCCGGAACGTAAAAGTAGCCGAGCGAAGAGGGAAGTGGGCTCAGTGCGAAGAGCGCCGCCTGGAGCCACCCTCGGAGCGGTGAAATCAGCGCGGCGTCATATCGATGACAAAATGCATAAAGGCCCTTTCCTTTCTCAAGCTCCTGCTTGGAGCGCGCGATCGACACTACCGTCACCTCATGACCGTGGTCATGGAGCCAATGGATCATGTTGAACGGCCGGATCTTACCCCCTCTTTCAGGCGGATAGGGCAAGCGGTGACAGACAAACAGGATTTTCATGCAGCCTTCTCGACACTGCCTGTTTTCAACAGGGCTCTGTGAGAAACCATAATGACTTCAGGATTCACGAACACGCGCCTATCTGTGCTGTTTGAGTCGGCCTTGTGTGCCCCGTCCTGCCACCTGGTGGACGCTTCGCTTAAAGGCGCGTCCCCTAAGATGACTGATAGCATGAAGCACGCCGAGGGGGCTACGCCAGGTAATTGCCATCTGCCCCCCACCGTTCCCGGCGGTGCGACATCTAATTGCGTTTGCAGCTGTCATCGCCGCCAAGGTGGTTCATTTGGCTGACCTTGTCGAGGTCGATGCCGTGTCTTACAAGCTCCGCAGTGTCAGTACGGTTTCCACGGAGAGCTTCGCGAACCGTTCATCATAGCTGACTCTATGGATTGAAGCGACCCGGTCCTGCACCAGCCAGAGTTGGGCCGCATCCGGTTTGTCGTCGACATGGAGCAGGCCGGGACGCAGCCAGCCATTTGTGATATGAGCGAAACCGGATATTTTGCGACAAGCAGGCTATGATCGGCTTGCAGGAGGCATGCGGCTGCCCGCTGAGGCCTTCTCTCTCACTAGCTGATCGAGGCAGCACGCCAGCAGACGGGTTTGATTTTTCCTCTCATAGCACTGCGCTTTTTCTTGATCAGGTAAGGAGTGGGTGCCGTCTCTCACCTCAGAAAGAAAGGCAGGCAACGCTTCATAAATGGCTTTCTCATCCGCCAGGTCCGCAATGACTGCGCCTCCGACCTCCCTCAAGACCGCAGCGGTATCGCCCTCTTGCGGCGTCAGCGCCAGAATTGGGAGGCCCAGTCGGAGATATTCGTATGTCTTGCCCGGTATTTGATGGTTGCAGGAGGCGGCCTGCAATAATAAGAGAGCCTGCGAATCAGCCGCATCCTGGAGCGCTTCACGGTAAGGTAAGGCCGGAAGAAGTCGTACGATGTCGTCGATCTGCAGATCTTTTATCATGCGCTCGAAGTAGCCTTCGTTACCAGTTGCCCGGAGATCGACAACCAGACTTTCTGGACCTATCTTCGAGTCTTTCTTGAGTGCAGCCAAAGCCCTGAAGAATGATCGCGGATCCCGCTCTTCCGGATAAATCAGCCCGGAATGTACCATTCGGATCGGAGTGTTGCCAATGCGCATGTTTCGAGGCGAAACAAGAGTCTCGAAGTCCTCCTCATCATATCCGTTGGGAATGACGAGACACTTCGCCGAATTGAGAAAGGGATATCGGTTGCGATACATATCCAGGGCGGAGGGAGCTGTAAAGAGGATGCGATCAGCATGACGTACGGCGTGAGTCTCAATCCAGCGATACGTTTTCCTCGTGAGCGGGTCTTTGGGGTACTCATCCTCCGTCATCGAATCTCTGAGGTCAACTACCCAGGGTTTGCCGGTAATTCGATGGAGCAGAAGCCCGATTAGAATCGCGGTTGCAATCGGGAAGGTGGAGAAGATGACATCGATGTGATGCCGATAGATCGCCGTAAGGCCGGCAGGCATCGCTCCGAGCAGCCACGTTACCCACCTGTCCGGCAGAGCCATCCACCGAATATAACGGCCGCCGATCGAAAGGTGCTTTCGCGTGTCCAAGGCGAAAGGCCGGAGAACGGCAATATTCTCCGGGACATTGGAGCTGGAGTCCGTGCGGTCGTAGACCCAGTTCTTGACGGTCAGCACCACCGGCTGCCAGCCTTCGTCCGGAAGATAACGGGCAAACTTGAGCGAGCGCAGCAATCCACTGGTGCCGATCTGCGGCGGAAAGTGATAGGCAATCATGAGCAACTTGCCCATCGTTCGCAGCGCCGCTCGGTGGCACAAATTGGAATCTCTGAAAACCTCTTGCACTGCCTGGGCCATCCCGGCCATGTCCTGTTCGTCGAAATTCTGACGGATCGGCTGAAATGTCAGGTTTTCATGAAGGAAGTCGTCGTCCGGATAACTCCCTCGCGGATGCATGGTAGTGGATTTGAATTTACAGGGACCCGGGGGTGATTACGACGGAGGCGCAGGTATGCAATCAGTGAGGAGATCAGCATGAGTGCCGCGGCGGCGCACCAGCCGATCCTTGCCGTTCTCGATCCAGATCTCTGGCGGGGCGGGATGACTCAAAAATCCCAACGGGCTGGCTGTTCGAGCATAGGCACCGGACTGAAAAACTCCGATCAGATCCCCGATCTCCGCGCGAGGCAGTTCGAGATCGCGAGCGATGACATCGAGCGGGGTGCAGAGAGGACCGACCACGTCCACCCGTGTTTCGGGGAGTGACGTCAGCCGGTTGATCAATGCGACCGGATAGTTGCGCTTGATTGTCTGCCCCAGGTTACCCGAGGCGGCCAAATGATGATTCATCCCCCCATCCACGATCAGGAAGGTCTTGCCGCGTGAGACCTTGATGTCGTTGACCTTCGTGACATAGAGCCCGGCATCGCCGACAAGGAAACGGCCCGGCTCGACTACAAATCTCGTCTGTTGCAGCCAGGGATTGCCGCGTGCGTCGTGCACCAACTCCCGGAGACCTGTCCTGAGCGCATCGAGATCAAGTTCCGTTTCGTGGGAAAAGTAAGGTATCCCCAACCCGCCGCCAAAGTCGATGGTCGACAGAGGGCGCATCAGACGCCGACCAATCCGCACGGCGATATCCAGCGCTTTTTTATATTGGTTGAGAACGACTTCGTGATCCAGGATCTGCGTTCCTGCAAATAGATGAATTCCGCGAAAATCAACCGCCGGATCGGAGAAGATTCGATCTACCAGCAGGTCGGCACTCTCTTCGTCAACCCCGAAGGGAGCGGGCTTGCCGCCCATGCGCATGGCTCCTCCCTGGGCTTCGGCGCCTGGGTTTATGCGTAGAGCCAGACGCGCACGCAGTCCGCGCCGCACGCATATACTGCTGATGCGTTCAAACTCACGCAGGGATTCAACATGAATCTCTCCGATGCCTGCTTCCAAAACATATTCGAGTTCATCCTCGGTTTTGCTTGGTCCCGCGTACAAAATGCGCCTCGGTGATGCGCCGGCAATTATGGCCTGATGAAACTCTCCCGCTGACGCAATTTCCAGCCCACACCCACGCTCCAAAAAGAAGCTGAGGACGGCCTGGTTGGGATTTGCCTTGACTGAGTAATAAATCTCAAAGCCTTCGGGCAGGCATCTCCTCAAATTTTCGAACTTGGTCTCGATTATGCCCCTATCATAGAGGAAAAAGGGAGTGCCGTATCTTTCGGCAATCGTCCGCACGGGTATTCCGCCGATGCGTAGCTCAGCATTCGATCCGCCATAGTATTTATGGACAAGAAAATGCGCAAGGCCTGGAGGGTTCACGCGTTTAAAGAAGCCCTTCCCGCTTTCGCAAGGCCGGATAATCGACCTTGCCGCTGGTTGTCTTCGGCAGCTCCTCCAGGCATTCCACTACCTTAGGAATCATGTGGCGGGGCATGCGCTCGGCGCAGAAAGTGAGCAGTGCATCCACATCCACCATCGATCCTTCTTTCGCAACCACGAAGGCCTTGATGTGCTGGCCCAGGACTTCATCCGGCAAGCCGATCACCGCCGCTCCGCGCACCAGACCGCTCTGGAATAAGACTTCCTCCACCTCGGTAGGGCTGATGCGAAAGCCGGAGGACTTGATCATGGTGTCGCGCCGACCTACGAAGTAAATGAACCCGTCCTCGTCCTGTTTTACCAGGTCTCCCGAATAACAGACTTTTTCACCTTCGCGCAGCTCGGGTGGCAGAAGTGGATGTGTCCTCAGCACTCGATCCGTAAGCTCCGGATGACCCCAATAACCAAGGGATACGGTCGGTCCCCGATGCACCAGCTCGCCGACCTCGCCAGGTTTGCACGGCTGGCCCTGTTCGTTCACTACAAGAATCTCGGTATTCGGTATTGCCTTGCCAATCGACGTCGGGCGCCGATCAAGTTCCTCAGGCGGCAGATAGGTCGAGCGGAAGGCTTCAGTCAAACCGTACATCAGGAAGATTCTCGTTGTAGGAAGTGCCTTGCGGAGCACCGCCAGCACATTCTGCGGCATGGCGCCACCGGTATTCGTAATATAGCGCAGACAGGGGAACTGATGCTTATGCAGAGCGGAGCTGGGTTGGGCGATCAGGCTCCAGAGCGTCGGAACACCTGCCAGCCCGGTGACGCGCTCCTTGAGGAGCACCTGCACTATCTCTTTGGCAAATAAAAAGTTCATCAGTACCAGGGTCGCGCCTTGTTGAATCGCGGTGGTGAGCTGATTCAGGCCCGCGTCGAAGCTGAAAGGTAGGACTGCAAGAATTCGGTCTGAATCACTGATCTCCAGATACGTAGAAACGATGGACGCCCCTGCCATGATCTGGGCGTGCGTCAGCATTACCCCTTTGGGTTTGCCGGTCGAGCCCGAGGTATAGAGAATGGCGGCCAGGTCCTTCTCGATACTCGCCTCAGTTCCGTGCTCCGGGGGCTGGGCCGAACACAGCCGGTCGAAGGAATGAACGGGCAGCAGCTGACCGGATTCGCCGGACGAATCAACGAGGACAGCGAACTCAAGCGACGGAATGCTTGCCAGCACGCGTGAGATGCCCGAGAGTTTGGCGCCGGTTGTTATCAATCCCTTCATCCGGCAATCGTTGGCGATGTGAGCCAACTGATCGGGAAAGAGGACTGAGTTGACGGGCACCAAGACTCCGCCCGCCTCCCATATGCCCAAGATGGCAAGCGCTTGCGGCACCGACGCCTCCAGATACACGCCGACCCGATCCCCCCTGCGGGTTCCGATCTCGCGGAGACCGTGCGCCAGCCTCGCGACTTTCTTCGAAGCCTCGAGATATGTGAGTCGCTGATCGCCGTGTACCAGCGCCTCCTTTTCGGGAAACCGCCGGGCACTTGTTTTCAACATGTGGCTCAGTAGGAAATCCACATCTACTCCTTCAGGTTCAAGGTGGCAGCACCGTCCTTCTTTTGAACGACGAACCTTGCCAGTGACGATATCGATTGGAAGTTGCCGGGCAGGAGTTCTTCGTCAGTAATGGTAAGGCCGAACTTGCTTTCCAGATATCCGACTAGCTCCAGGACCCCCAGGGAATCCACGATACCGCTGTCGAGAAGTGGATCATCATCGAGTATGGATCTCTGGCGGGCCAAAGGAAAGTGCGACAGGATGAACGAACGGATCGCATTTCTGTAATCGTCTGTGGTCATAACCTTCCCGTGATCATGATGCCATGGGCGTGACAGAGAACGATTCTGTGAAACAGGAACTCAACTATCCCGGTCGCCGGGGGTCAGGAACCAGTTCCGGGCATCGGGGGCGCTGCTGCAAATCCCACTCCTGCTTCCGGCAATGATGACCACCGGTACGCTTTCGCGCCGTCGGAAACCGACTTTGCCGAGGATTGAAGAGAGCGTGCCTGTCTCGAGGGCATAAGCATGAATGCTCTGGATGCCACGGCGTCGCAAGCCATCGGAGAGCCTGGTCAGAAGCAACCGGAGACTACCTTCATCAGGATCACCAAAGATGTCCTCGAGCACCGCATGATTTCCTTCACATCTGAATACAAGATAGGAGAGAACGCGTGCCCCTCTTGAGGCAACCAGGACTTCGTAGTGTTTTCGTGGATGTTCCCGGTAGCGCCAGTTTAGTTCCGCCGCGGAGCGCGAGCCGCAGATTTTGAACCGGTCGTGCATCTCGTGATCCAAGATGGTGAATTCCTCCCCAAAGCGGCTCTCAAACGCCACGACCTCGCATCCTCGACCAGGCCTGCTGAGAGTGGCACCCAACGACAGCAATGCATTGCCCAAGGCGCTTAAGCTGCGACCAATAGCCGGTGCGGGCAACACGCGAGCGACTATGCCCTCCACACTGAGGAGTTTTGCGAAGCGACAGAAGCGGCCGGACTCCTGGACATTCATTCTCTTGTATACAGCAAGCATTTCCTGGCTGGGGAAGTCATACGAAAGAGCCACGCACTGCCGCGCTTCTTCGAGACACCTGCGCTGGAGCATCATTGCGGGCCCCAGGCTCCGGTATCCGGCGTCAATACAGAAGTCTCCCAGGACCCAGCAGCGATGAAGCCGTCCAGACACATGGAGCTGACGGGGAAATGCTGCGGCCAAGCCGATGCATTGTCTCGCGACGGTATCGAATGCCAGCCATGCACGCGCTACTCCGGCGGGATGGCTCAGGTAAAGCCACTCGAACGTTGCTTCATCGTAGCTTGGGGCCAGGTTCCTGACAACTAGGTCGATAATTGCGAGACGGTCTGCATCATAGTCCGCAGCGCGGATCTCGAGGCTCACTAGGGGCTCCCCCTTCCGGCTCCGCGGCCGCACACTCAGGACACAAGGGCCGGTCGTACCTCGGGAACAAAGCCGGCCGATTCCACAGCTTCCCCTTCCAGGGCTTTCCGCGTAAGAAAGCGCATGCTCGCGACCACCGCCGGCAGTTGATAAACCAGGTCAAAATATTGCATATCCACAAAAGCCCCGTTGATCAGAAAGGCGATCAGGCTGAGCTGGATCATGTCGCTGTAATTTTTCAACCATTGCAATTGTGGTTGACCCCTGACTCGGCGCGAAATCACTAACAAACTGTGGAAGGAGAAAGCCATCATCATAAGAAAAAGCGCCAACGCGATGAACCCGTGCTCCGCCAGAATGCCGAAGTAGATGCTATGAGAGGAAAAGCGCTTCCCATATACTTCCAGAAATTCGGGGTAATATTTCCGGTATGTTGCGTTGGTGTATAGACTGAATCCCCCTCCGGTTAGAGGTCTGTCGGTCGCAACGCGCCAGCAGAATTTCCATTCCATCAAACGGGCGACGGCCGACTCATCGTCTTCGTAATTGACCGTGGATTGCTGGCGAGTCAACCATCTCTGGGGAAGATACGGGAATGCGGCGATGCCCAGGGCAACCGCCAGAGGCAATACGAGGAACCTCTTCCTGCTTTTCAGGATCAGAAGCAGGAGAATTATACCAAGGGCCAGCGTGCTCCCGCGGGAATACGTGAACATGATGGCAGGTATGGAAAGCAAAAAGGTAAGGCGCAGGCCCAGCTTCAGCCACTTCCGTTTTTCGCCTTTCGAGAGATACCAGAGCATCGGGAGGCACATGTTGAGTGCGAGGCCGATAGCGTTGTTTGCTCCTATGATAGAACTTCCCGGCCCCCAGACAATGTTCTGACCCGAATTGCTGAGCCCGAAAAGCCCGCCCTTGAATCCATAGAATCCAAGGGACAAGGCGACGACCAACAGAAAGGTCCGAAGCCTCGCACGATCGGTGATCAGTACAGAGGTCAGCATTGCGATGAGGATGACCTTGACCATACCCTCCCACTTGTCCCATGCCATTGCCGGGTACAGAGAAAAATAGCTGGAAAGAGTGAACATGGCAAGAAGTGCAATCTGCACGGCATTTTCCCGCCTGCGCAACAGGCTTAACTCCCCTGGCAGGCGGTTGAGAATGAAGCCTGCCAGCAGACTCAAGCCTGCCGCATACGCGATCGGAAATGTCCGGGCAAATGACCATGCGAGCCATTGCGGATAAAAATAGCTGATCCACGAATAGAAAAGGAGGCCGAAGTAGGGGCTGTACAGACCTACAGGCAGGCAGGCAAGAACGAAGGCAATTACGAGATAGTCGCGCATGATTCAGAGTGAGAAGACGATTTCATGATGAGAACTTGTACCAGAGGATCCTGGCCGCGAACCCAGACAGGTGGGGATCGTCGAGCATCCAGTTGCGGCGCAGTTCGAAACGATCTGTCCGTGCTGTGTTAGTGCCGAAGTTTGTTGTGACCGCGGCCTTGAATCCTGCGTCAACGAGAAGCCTCTTGAGGTCCTCCGTATAGTCCTGAGAGGCTCCCGCCGGATAGGCAAACAGTTCGACGGGGCAACCCAACTGGAGTTCAATGGTTGTCTTGGAGCCCATGATCTCTTCCTGAGCCTGTGCGAGCGCAAGGCGGGAAAGAATTGGATGCGATACAGTATGGGCGCCAAATGCGATCCCCTGGCGGTGCATGCTCAGGACGTGCTCCCAGCTCAACATCGTGTCCCAAAGGTATCGGAAATCGCTGATGCCGAGATTTGAAAGGAGCTGATCGATCCGTTCGACCTTTTCATAATGAGGTATGTGGCGCATAAACCACAATATCTCCTGAGCTGCTCGAAGCCGGTCCTCAACAGTCTTCAGCGGGTAATAGGTGCGGCCACCGGTATCGAATGCAATGCCGGATTTCGATGTATGCTTGAACGCGAAGCAGATTTTGTCATTCCACAGAACGTCGTGGCGATCCAAAAAGCCGGTCGTGAGGAAAATCGTGGCTGGGGCGCCGTACTCTTGAAGGATGGGGAAGGCTAGCTCGTAGTTGTCACGATAGCCATCGTCGAAGGTCAGGGCCACTGCATTTCTAGGGATCGGCTCTCCTCTCTCGATATCTCGAAGGAGTTGCCCCAATTCAACCACGCGGTGATAGCGCGTTAGATAGCGTATCTGCTGCTCGAAGACAGTGATCGGAAGACCCGGAAAGAAAGGGTCAGGGTGCGCTGACAAGCGGTGGTAGGTGAAAATCTGGAAGTTTCGAGCTTGTCTCTTTTCGACGTATGGGAAGGTAACTCTTGCTGCACTATCGCGCCTCAGTTGCAAGAAATTGCCGACCCAGCGAAAGACGTTCGCCAATCCCGTCTGATACGAAAACTCAGCCACTGCAGAGAGAACACTCTTTGTCCTCATTTCAATCTGGATGCTGTGCCTGATGCCACAGTTCGAGCATTAGAAAAACCCAGATGTTGTCGCCGAAGAAATTGGTATGGTCGGTTCCGTGGAGCGCAAAGAGTTTACGCAGAAAGGCGGGTCTGAAGTATCCCCGCTGCAGGGACGATTTGCTGAGTAGAGTATCTTGGCTCAATTGGTTCAGGTGCGGATCTTCACGGAGCCAGGCGCTCACGGGGAGTCCGAATCCATGTTTCTTCTTTCTGAGTATCTCCTGCGGAAGGAAGTTTTTGAAGGCTTCTTTGAAAATAAAGCGCTTTTCGAATCCTCTTACTTTCAGATCTGCGGGAATCCTTCCGCTGAATTCGACTAACTCAAGATCAAGCATTGGAAATCGGACCTTCACATTGGCCAATTCGCACATCCGGGTAACCTTCCGGAGATCATTGTCGGTAATTGTAATCTTGAGATCGACATGAAGCAGGCGGTTGAGCATCGATGTGGCAGGTACATCCTCGTAATGTCTGGCTGCCACTTCAAGTCCGGGATCCCCCGTGAGCGTTGAGAGGAAGTCGTCCGCAAAAATCTCGTGGGGATCCACAGTATAGAGGAGGTTATAGGAGAAAAAGCGCATGGGCTGAGGGAGGTTGGAGCGGCGCATGTATTTCCTTGCCTTTCCAAGAACACCACGTTCCGGCACTGGTATGCCGAGAACAATTGGCTCAAGGCAGCGCGTGCGCAGCCAGTGGGGCAAGGTTTGATATACCTCGAAGACCTTGTCCGTGGCATATCGGGTATTACCACCGAACAATTCATCCCCACCGTCGCCGGCCAGCAAAGTTTCAATGCCGGCGTCGTGCGCGAGTTTGGCGCAGTAGTATGCAGGTACCGCAGAGGCGTTTCCGAAAGGCTCATCATAGGCTGATACGAGTTCTGGGATTATTTTGGCCGTGTCCTCGGGACTGACGAAATAGTCGTGGTAGTCTGTGCCAAAGTGACGCGCTGCAATGCGGGCATACTCTATCTCGTTGAAACCGTGCTCCTTGAATCCGATTGAAAAAGTAGGCGCGGGTTTCTGCAGTACCTGCCCCAGCATTCCGCTGACCGTGCTGCTGTCTGTTCCTCCACTCAGAAAGGACCCAACCCCCGTGGTATTGTTTCCGTACTTCGCCTGTGATCGAACAGCCCGTAAAACGTGATCTCGAACTCCAGAAGCGTAATACTCGAGATCCCTTCCGCGTTCCTCCTCATAACTCATGCGCCAGTAGCGTTCGAGGTAGGAACCTTCCCTGGAAAATAACAGAAGGTGGCCGGGCGGCAGCTTCTTGATATCCCGATAAACGGTGTTCGGTGTGGGAATGCAGCTATGGTAAATATATTGATAGATCGCATCGGGGTGGATGTCTCGGGGAACGATAGGCGCCTTGAGAATCGCGTTGATGCGCGAGCCGAAAACCAGGATTTCGCGATCCGCATAGTAATGGAGCGTCCGTACAGCAAACGGATCTGTTGCAAGCAACAAAACTTTTTTGTCCCAATCCCAAATAGCGATGGCGAACACACCGCGCAGGCGCCTCACGCAGTCCTTACGATGTCTGCGATAGAGTTCCGCCAGTACTTCAGCTTCTGGGCGCTGTTCCTGGTACCTTGTCCCGTTAATACTATATATCTCAGCGCTGCATACAATTGTCAGACCCTCTCGGTCAAGGAGGCAACTGCCTGCAGCTGGAGGTGTGGCTCCCGCCTCAAATTGCTGGTGCGCGCCGAGGGCCGCCTCGGCGCGCTGTACCTCCAAACTTGTTCCGCTGCCTGGATGCAGAGGAAGGCTCCTGAGCATCTCACCCAGCAACGCGTGCATTTGTGAGGCTTGAAGGTCGCTTGAAACCAGACCGCAAATGCGGTTCATATCGTTACATTTCCTCTGCCATCAAGAGACCGGAAAAGTTGGAACAATGCAGCTGGCAAAAAAGAAACAGGTCGGCACTCCTTATCATAGCCCAAGATGGTGGTCAGCTCCTGAGAGACCGTGCAAGCTCGAGAAAGGACAATACGCGCCCACGGTGGCAGACCCATAGCATGCCGGCATAGGTCAGTCCTCCGGACAGAACCGACAACGTTAGACGGGCCGCTGCGGGAGAATTGTGTCGGAGAGCCGTCTGAACCACCAGCACAATAGCGATCATGGCTGCGGACCCGGTTAGGGTCGGCGACAGTGATTTCAAGTATTGATACCATGAAAGTTTAATGGTCTTGAAAGCCACCCAGTAGTTTGGAAAAGAAACGAGAGGAAGGCCTATTAACCAGGCCGCTGCAATTCCCGCTGTGCCCCAATGACTTCCCAGGTAGAAAAAGAGTGGAAGCACCGCAGCTCCTGCCAGACTGGTATACATAAGGAAGCGCGACTTGTGTGTGACGGTGAGTATCACAGCGATCAAGGGTGCGATAGCTCGGAGTGAAACGTGAAGTGAGAGGATTTGCAGCGGGAGAATCATGGGATTCCATTTCTCACCAAGGACGACAGGTACAAAGTCATTGGCTACAAGGGCAATCCCCAATGCAATGGGAGCAGTGATTAAGGCAAGACCTTCGGTGGTTTTTAGCAAATAGCGTCTTAAACCTGCCATATCATCCTGGCATGCAGCAAAAAAAGCGGGAGTAGTTCGGATGACGACACTGCTGATTTTATCGACCGGGACGTTGGCCAGAGTCCAGGCGAATGTATAAGCGCCAAGAGCTGCCTGGCCAAGAACCTTTCCTGCTACCACGAAATCGGCGTTGGAGTAAACATACCATGAAAGGCGGGCCACAAGGACCTGCCAACTGAACGTCAGGGTTTCCTTCAGTTTGCCCATGCGAGGCCATGCGAACCGGAAAGGGCGTGCCCAAACCAGCGAAACCGAGGAAAAGGCCGCTCCCAGAAGGCCGCCAAGCACAAGCGCCCAGTAGCCGAAGCCCCAGGCTGCAAAACAAATTGTGACAAAGGGCTGAAACATTCCCTGCGCGCCTTCAAGGAGCGACACCTTCTTGAATTGGAGATCTTTTTGAAGAACGGCGTAAGGGACGGTTTTAAAAGCAGAAACGACTAGGGTCACACTCATAATAACTACAACCAGACGAAGCTGAGGAGCCTGGTAGAACGAAGCCAGCGGGATCGCCAACAGGCACGAAATGGCAAAGCCGCCGATTCCCAGGAGGACAGCAACACTGTTGATTTGCGCTATTTCCTCATTCTTCAGCTGTTGAAGTGTGACGACGGCGGTGCCGAGGCCGAATTCATTCATCATCGCTATCAGGCCGAAGTATACGGTCGCCATGCCGACGAGGCCGTAATCCTCGAGGGACAGGAGATGCGCCAGGATTAAGGTAGCAACCCAGCTTACCGCCTGCGATAGCCACCTTATCGAACCGGCCCAGGCAAGGCTGCTGACCAGCATCCCATCGAGTCTTGCTTCGGATAGTGGTTGGCTCACTTCAAGCGAGGAAGCCTTCGTAGTGTCCATGCCAAGAGTCACTGTGATGTCGCTATAAAATGAGGTGTAGATTGCACGAAGCGGAGTTTACAGGACCGCCGCCTGCTAGATTTGTTCAATAGAGGCGCCCATCGGCATGAGCCTTTGAAAGAGTATCATATTGATAAGCGCCAGGATATGCCCTGATACTCTCCGTCAGATCGGCACATAGGCGTTCTTGCCAGGGAGCAACGACAACGGCTGCGATTTCGGCTGCTCGAAAGGTTGCACTTCTAATCTGCCCCTTATCTACAAACTCCTGCTGTCTTCGCAACAGGATCTCCTTTGCCCTCGGGCTCTTTAACGTGGCCAGAAGGTTAAGTTTGCGCTGACTGGGAAAGAGAAAAGAGAAATCGGGCAGCCACACGTACTCGTAATCCTCAGAACTCTCCCCAGGAAGTGCTGCATACAACGGAAGATTGGGGGTATGAATGCGTACGGAGTAGCTCACTGTTTCGCGCTTGTCATTGTACCCCTTTGCGAGATAAGAGCCGGGCATAAAGAGGTTCGGCATACCCACGATTTCCTGGAACCTGTGAACCATGCTTGTGCCGTTTGTATGTAAACACAAGATAACGGCATTAGACATTTTCGAGAATCTACCGTAGGTCGAGTCATCACCAAACGGAGTAGAACAATGTTCGGAACGATCGATCAGCTCATCCGCCAACGGACCGAGGGCCGCACAAGGATGAGTGGGATGCAGACTTCGCCTGACACCCGGAAGTTTCCAGAATGTGTCGGTCAACAGGCCGCTTTGGGAGCCTGTCGTCGTGGGATCATACATGATCCCCGATTGGATATATGCGAGCGCAGTACCGCTGAAGGGGAATGTCGGCATCATGATTGTGCAGCGAGGAACCGCCCGCTGGATCGCTCGAATGACCGATTGTGGGCCACCCGGCAGATAGCCGAATGCACTCAGCATACTGTGAACACAGACAACAGATCCCGACTCAATTTGCAATCCAGCAATGAGTTCGGTAAACGTTTTTTCGTTCGTTCGTTTCAGCAGTCGGCTCCTGTAGTTGCTCAGCTTCCGACGAATACCTTTCGGAAAAAGGCGCCGCTTGAGACCGGCCGGAACCGAAGAATTAGACACCGAGCTCTGTCTCTGCGATGAGGGCGTCAACAAAAAATTTTGTGGCCCAGTTTAGAACCATGAAGCGGCCGTAATCTCCGCAAACCGGCCACGAACCGGCAATGCCGCCGCGAATCGCGGGATTTGGGGAGGAGATATCATGCCTGGCCATCAGATAACGGTTCAGCTTCCGAATTACGTTTCGCCAACGCACATTTCCATCCACTTTGAACAGGTGCGACATTACGATTGACGTCTGAGCACTTCCAGTCAAGCAGCACCACTCCACCGCACCTGTAAAATCGGGATGGATCCTGCCTGGTAGAAAACCGTCTTCCATCATCATGTCAGCGAGCCCCTCTGCTGTCAGCCTCGAGGCACCAACTAGATCGTCACGACCCGTCAGGAAGCCGATCCCTGCCAGGCCTTGCATTGCGTATGCAATAGTATGCAGCAGTGGCTGCTGCGAATTGGTCAGGCAGCAGTCGTTAAACCATCCGTTTTTGGCTTGCTTCGATAACGCGTACTCCGCATTACGTACCGCCGCGTCGACAAAGGTGTGCTCTCCTGCGACGATACCAAAGAGACACAGGCCCCAGGCGGCCTTGACATTGTAGACTGTAGAGTTTGGATCGGCATATTTCGAGTTGAACTTCTGCCAACTGCCGTCCGGACTCTGAACCTCTACCAGCCACTGCGCGGCTCGTTTCCCGGCATCAAGAAACCTCGGTTCCGCCGTATGCCGGTAGATCTCTGCCCACCCAAGAAGCACTTGGCCGGTATTAAAGACTGCCGGAGTCGAGTTGGCGTTCACCATTCCACCCATTACCGCCCCACAATGCATCTGGATGCTGATTTCCCAATCGGCCATCTCGATGGCACGCCTCTTGAAATCAGAGTCACCATAAATCTCTGAGAGGCGGAGGAAGGTTGGAATAATATATCCTGTGGTTTCGGGATAACTTGGGAGAAACTGACCATCGAATCTCGCTCCGTACGAAACGCCCCGGTCGTTTCCCGCATCCTGTGCTCTGCGAAGCCAGTCGGCAGCCTCCTTGAGGTGTATTTCAACATCCAAATTGTTATGTAATCCGGAATAGGCTCTGGAGTACCGCAGTCTGTCGATCTCAAGCTGAATCAGATTCCGGATATTGTGCAGGGCAGAAATCATGAATCGACTTGGCCTCCGTCTGCGACGGGGAGGGGCCACAAAACTGAGAAACCTCTGGCGCCCGTGGAAAACCTGATTCCAGGCGGTGCAGGTCAGTGCTTATTCCAATTCCTGAGTTTCCGCTGGTCGCCCCACACGACTACGCTTGGTTGCGCGCATCTGCGACAGATATCAAGTCCGATAGCAGAAGGACTATTGTCAGCGGGAAAGGAATGCGCTGGATATGATTGAAGGGTCATTTGTTCAGATGAGATGTCTTGCAATCAGTGGTCCTATGGAGTTAGTCATCCAGAGAGGAAGGCGGCGCCAGATGCGAATTCCCATCGAGAATCTTGGATTGAGCGGCGATGTGTCAGGAGGCGAGTTTTGACGCACAAGGGCGTATTGATAAGGAAGCTCCGACATAGTCATGCCCCACCGTTTCTTAAAGTCGAAGGAGCCTGTCCCCTTTTTGCTCCTGCCGAAGTCGTAAATACGGTAACCGTTCTCGCAGCCATACTTGATCAGCATCCAGTACATGAAATTGTTGACCGCAAGACGGTTATACTCCCGCATCGAACCGCCGTAGTAGGGCAAGACTTCATCTTTGTAAAAAAGCGTCCAGACTGCTGAAACAAGCTTCCCGTGCCAATGGACCGAGAAGATCCTGCAGTTGGAGCTGAATTCCCGTACACCGTTCGCAAATAGGCTCTTGGAAAACACGGGAGTGCCGAGATTACGAAGGCTACGAGAGTAGACATCGTAAAACTGATTGACTCCAATCTCATTTACCTTGAACTCGAGGCCGTTGCGGATGCCTTCACGAATTTCAGCGCGGGTTTTGCGCGGAATCGCCCGCATGTTCAACTCGACTTCCGGGCTCAATTCCTGTCGAAATGTCACATAAAGGTCCTTAGGCATGAGCCCGGGCACTTCCAACGCGTTTTTGAAGTTCCGCAACTCCAGGAATCGGACCTTATTGGCCGCAGCCATGCGGCGCGCCAGCTCGAGAATGGCCTTTGCAACGGTGTCGGACTCTGCCAGTATGCCTCCATATGCCGCCTGCGGCGTCGAGACCAGCATCCGCCCGAAGATCCGGCTGCGCACGAGGAACAGAGGGAGTAATCCCAGAACTTTGCCTTCTCGATCCAGGGCCACCAGATGCTGAGGCTTGTGGCGGAACGAGCGCTCAATCAACCTTTGCCAGGCGGTTAAATGGAAGACAGATCCATGAGGATGCGATCGTACATAGCTATCCCATTGCCCTGCGATCCCGGGATCGGCAAGGTCCGGGATGCTGAGAGAGGGTAGCATCGTTTCCTGGGGAAGATTTGGGCTTGTGATTTTTGGCGAAATCCTATAGCTTCGCCCCTTCGGTTACAGGCGATGTCACTGTAACTTATTGGGTCTGCGATGCTTTTGATAAACAGCACCTGTTTGGGGCCACAGCGACACTGGAGTTCCGCATGATGCCCCAGCTGCAATCGAGGGGGAGGATTGCCGATCGCTCGACGATTATACTACTCGGCGAGCCTCAAGTCATCGCAGAGAACGCTCCGACCTCGATGGTTCACATCGTCAGGCAAGGAGATATTGTTAGGACATTAGGTTATTGACCTTCCGGCGAGTGCTTTTTATAATGTTTTCGCCCCTCACCTCCGATTATAAGCAAGGATCTTGGGTTATCTTGCCAAGGAAAGACGCTGAGGTCGGTTCGGCGGATGCGCATTTCGCAACTTTGGCGTTTCCCGTGCGATTAGGGATAATCGCACAAGGGCGAATTGATCGGACCGACAGAGGATCAAACGATGCCAAGGAAGAAATTGTTGGCG
Organism: Terriglobia bacterium; assembly: GCA_020072565.1. Lineage (NCBI taxonomy): Bacteria > Pseudomonadati > Acidobacteriota > Terriglobia > Terriglobia bacterium. Next base: position 205,407 of record JAIQGI010000007.1, on the reverse strand, counting down.
GCGATCTGTCTGCTGCTCACGATGCTGGTGCTCGGGAGCACTGCCGCAGCCCAGGAACCCGCGCAGGATGCACAGGAAGTCAAAGACCAAACCAAGGTGGCTCCATCCGCGCCGCAAGGCGCCAAATCCCTTGTCGACGATGTCATGGAGAACATACGTCAACGGTTTGGATTTTCCTTGGGCATTCATGGTCTTTATGAAAGCAAGATCTTCAACGGCGGCCCGCAGCAAAACGCCTCCACCGCAGCCGCTTTCTCCGTGCGCGTCTATGGGAATCTGGGAAGGCGAAGATCCCGGTTCCATTTCAACTACGGCCTCGGCTACAGGATCCAGGCCAACAACGTACGCACCATCGACTCGAGCAACCATTACGGCAACGTTCAATACAGCCTGCAGCTCAGTCGACGTACCACGCTCCAGATATCTGACCAGATATCGTCATCACCATACGCTTTTGGGGGATTTCTGCAGCCCGTGCTGGGGCCCGGCGGTCCGACTCAAGGATTTTCCACCGAGGTCTTCCTCGGCAGGCAGCGCTTCACGAGGAATGCATGTGCCGGAACGCTGAGCTTCGCGACTCCGAAAAACCACTTCAGCATCATCAGCGACTACCAGTTCTATCGATTCCGATCGGTCACCGACGTGAATGTGCATGCAGTTCAACTTGGTGCCACATACGAACGCGATATCACCAGGTGGCTGTCTTTGTCTAGCGGTTATTCAGCTTATCTGAACAATGTCGATGCCAGATTCAGGGATGCAAGAATTCATCGTCTCCAGGTCGGCGGGATGAATTTCAAGCTTGGAAGGAATTGGCAGCTTTCGGCTGTGGGAGGAATAGAACTCGCGAACACGAGCGGAACGAACCGCTGGGGAGGGAGCGCAAACGCTCAGTTATCGTGGCATACGCGAGCCAGTACTCTTGTGGTTACATATGATCGCGGTTTTAACTCGGCAGTCGGGCTGGCCAGAGTTCTTCAATCCCAGACCGCGACTCTCGCGTGTGGCAGCAGGCTGACGCAGTGGATGAATCTGCAGCTGTCGGCCTCGTATGTTCGCGGTGCTGCTTTCCTTGATGCAGGAGCGCTGCGCTACTATATTGCGCATGCGGGACTGGGTTTCGCCCTCAGCTCAAACCTGGTGGCCTCGCTAAGCTGTTTTTACCAGAATCAGCATGGACAAAATTTGGTGGCAGTGCCGCAGACCAGCGCTGGCTACGTCGGCAGTGTTGGGCTACAGTATCTGTTCCCCGGCAGGCGCCGCTAGTTCAAGACAAATGAGATTTGCACGCAGTACTCGTGCTTAGGACGCAGGGAAGTGACCTATGAAAGATTTCAGAAATCTCGGCATTGAAGAGTGGCTGCGGATGTTTTGGCGGCGGAAGTGGTATTTTATCTTAACCGCCGTTATCGTGTCGGGTGGGGTGACGGTCTACGCATGGCGTCTGCCGGAGTTTTACAGATCCGAGACCAGGATTCAGGTTCAGGATGTGAGCGTTGCTGAAGACCTAGTACGATCTGTGGTACGGATGACTCCTTATGAGCGGATGATGGCGATTCGCGATCAATTTCAGAGCCGCAGCTTTCTCCAGGGCGTCGTAGAGGAATCGAACCTCCTGGGCTTCGGGACGCGAAAAGACTTCGTCATGGAGCAGGCCGTGGGCACCCTTCTGGGGGGCATAAAAGTCGACATCGGAAGTTCCAACATTTTTGCACTTTCCTTTACCTCTCCCGATCCTCAGTTTGCGCTCTTCATGACCAGGACTCTGAGAGATGTGCTGATTAAGAAGAACGATTCTGCACGCGTGAACAAGGCGCATGAAACCGACCGGTTCATCGATGATCAACTGCGTGTGGTCGAAACCCAGCTGGCGGCTCAGGAAAAGAAGATTGAGCAATTCAAGATCGCTCACCTTTCAGCGTTGCCGGAACAGGGCCAGGCCAATCTGGACGCTCTTGCCAGGCTGACCACGCAGCTGGCTGCGAATGACAGCGCTCTCGATCAGGCCAGAGAGCAGCGCAAGCAGCTGGATATCCGGCTGCAGGAGCAGAAGCGGCTGAGCACCCTGTCGCGCAACCTCCTCCCGGCCGACAGCGCTCCAGTTGCGAGCGCCAGGGAGAAAGATGCTCCAAGCCCCAATCAGGAACTGGCGACCAAGAAGGCACTGCTCAAGGGGATGTTGACAAAGTACACGAAAGACCACCCGGACGTTCAGTTGCTCGCGCGTCAGGTCGCGGAGCTCGAGCAGCAGGCGGCCGCAAGCGCTGATGCGACGGGCGCCAATACCAGTCTGACGCCGCTGGGGGCAACGGGAAAACCGGCGGAACCGGTGAATGCGGCAGGCATCGCCGGTGTTCCGATATTCGATCTGGATGCCGCTGAGATCAAGGTGGAGATTGCAAAAGCGGACAACGAAATCACCACGCGGCTAAAGCAAAAGGATGAGATCCAGCGGCAGATCAATGTCTGTCAGAGCCGATTCCAACTGGCGCCCTCTCTGGAACTCGAGATGTCCGCCTTGTCCCGCGATCGGGAAGTATTGAGACGGGAGTACAACGACTTGCAGAACAAGAAGTTCAGCGCGCAGATGGCTGCCAACCTGCAAAGCGACCCCAGCGCTGCGGTTCTTACGACCGTGGACGAGCCCAGCCTGCCGGGGGCGCCGGCGTTCCCCGATCGCAGGCAGATCGCTCTCATGGGATTTGGCGCCGGCATTCTTCTCGGACTGGGTGCGATCTTCCTGCGCGAGCTCCTGGATCCCACATTGGGAAGCGAGGAGGAAGCCGCTTCTGTCCTGAACCTGCCCGTTCTCGCGTTCATCCCGGAAGTGAGCTCAAGGGGACTGGTGCTTCAGAAACGCAACCGGCGGCGTCTGGGCGCTGCTTGACATCCTGGAGGCCCCGAACAGGTTCCTCCGGTCCCTGTCAACGGCCGAAAAAGCTTGTCTATTCGTAGTGAAGTTTCGATAAGGCTGTATGGGCATGGTGCGGTAGTCACGAACAGGAAAGTGCATGAGCGAAATATTCAGCTGGCTGAGGCGGGCAGAACTCGAGAAAAGGAAGGAACGCGCGGAATCCGTTGCTGAACCGGCCGCGCTTCACCCTGCCGACCAGGGGGAGGCGGCGATCGCCGTTGAATCAGAGCCGGTGCTGTCTGAGCTTGCTCAGACGAAGATAGATATCCGCAACGATGCGAGATTTGACCTGGCGGCCGCCGACCAGCGCATAAGAAGCGTTCTGGACCCACTGACCGCGGTCGGTGAGCAGTACCGTCTGTTGCGGGCAAGGCTGTCTATACTGCAAAAAGAGCGCGGTATGAAAACCCTGCTGGTTACCAGCAGCGTGCCGGTAGAGGGGAAGACATTCACAGCCTGCTGCCTTGCGGGCGTTTTTGCTCAAGAACCCGGCAGGCGCGTGCTCCTGATTGACGCCGATCTGCGCAAGCCCAAAGCGGCGCAGGATCTCGGCATGAAAAGCGGCAACAATATCGACGGCCTCTCGCAGGTACTGCGTGGTGAGAAAACGGTGAATGACGTGCTGCTCGGTTCCTCAAAAATGGATTTCTTCCTGCTGCCGGCCGGCCCGGTTCCGGACGATCCTGCTGAACTTCTGAGCTCGCCTAATCTGGAGCGCGCAATCAAGACCATGGCAGCTGTCTTCGACTGGGTCGTCATCGACTCACCGCCGGCCCTGGCCCTCGCCGATGCCACACTCATCGCGCCCCTTTGCGATGCAGCACTCCTGGTAGTGCGCACTGACAAGACTCCATCCAAGCTCGTACAGGAAGCGATCAAACGGATCGGTCGCGCCAGGATCTGTGGTCTCGTTATGAATCGCGGGAGACATGTAAAGTCCTCGCATTACTACTACTACCACTATTACCGCAAGGATCGGGGCAGGAGGCAGTAGCCAATGTGGCGCGTTTTTTTGCGCTATCTGGCGTTCCGCAGATTCGGCGCCGTCATCATCGAGAACGTGCTGCTGGTATGCTGTGTTCTGGACGCCGTCCACATCCGGCTGTACGAGGGCATCCGCTCTCCCAGTGGCTACACTCAGTACATACCCAAGGCCCTGGTCATCGCCATCGTTTTCCAACTCTTTCTCCACCTCCGTGACGTCTACGACTTTGGCAAGACGCTCTCATTTGCCCAGTTCTTCGTGCGCCTGGCACAGGCACTGGTTCTGGCAGCCGGGACCCTGTCGTTCCTGTATTACAGTTTCCCTGATCTGATGGTCGGTCGTGGCGTATTTGCCATCAGTTTCGTGCTGATCTCCATTTTCCTCACGGTCTGGCACACGCTCCTGCGCCTCTATCTTGGAATTCGCGGGCCGCACTCGCACATTCTCATTCTGGGAACCGGACGGCTGGCGCGCGAGCTGGTGACTGAAATCCTGAACCGTTCCGAACTCGGCATCAGCATCTGCGGGTTTGTCGACGACGATCCGGCAATCGTCGGCACCTCGATCGTAAATCCACAAGTAATCGGCTTGTCCCGGGATCTGCCAAGAATCGTCTCCGAAACCAAAGTCGATCGCATCGTCGTGGAGCTTCAGGACCGGCGCGGACGGCTTCCCATCGATGAGTTGCTCAACCTGAAGACTCAAGGCATTGCCATTGAAGACGCCACCAGCATGTATGAGCGCGTTACCGGCAAGATCGCGATTGAGAACCTGAAGCCCAGCTGGATGATTTTCAATGCGGGCTTTGAAGTGTCCCGAAGCATGATGATTCAGAAACGGATTCTGTCCGTTATCGTTTCAGCGGTATTGCTGCTTCTGTTCTCACCCGTCATTCTGCTCGCCATGCTTCTCATCAAGCTGGACTCGCACGGGCCGGTTTTTCATTGCCAGGAGCGCGTGGGGCAGGACGGGAAAATCTTTACCCTCTGGAAATTCCGCTCCATGCACGCGGACGCTGAGCGGGACACAGGTCCGGTATGGTCCACCGCCGGCGACAGCCGCGTAACCCGGTTGGGCAGGATCCTGCGCCGGACACGACTCGATGAACTGCCGCAGCTCTATAACGTCCTCCGAGGTGATATGAGCCTGGTAGGACCCCGCCCCGAGCGGCCCCACTTTGTGAAAGAACTGGCCCAGATGATCCCGTTCTATCACCTGCGTCACGCGGTCAAGCCCGGTGTCACCGGCTGGGCGCAGATCAACTATGAGTATGGGAACTCGGTCCGCGACTCCGTGGAGAAACTGCAGTATGATCTGTTCTACATCAAGCACATGTCGTGGCTGTTGGATTCGGTAATCATCTTCGAAACCATCAAGACAGTCCTGGTGAACCGGGGGTCCTAGGTCCCAGCGCCGCATATTTTGCAGAGATCGCCGCAGCTCCGGCGAGCGGAGCCTGGCAGAAACCACGAAGAACGCGACGCGGCATAGCCGCAAGCGACAAAATCCCAACGCAGAGAGCGCAGAGTCCGCAGAGAAAGACAGATGCTCAAGATTGTCAACGTCGCAGGAGCCAGACCCAATTTCGTCAAGATCGGGCCGATCATTGCCGAGCTTCGCAAACACCCGGATTCGTTTTTTGCGACCCTCGTTCACACCGGCCAGCATTACGACGACACCATGTCTGACTCCTTCTTCAGGGACCTCGAGATTCCGCGTCCGGATATTTCTCTCAACGTCGGTTCCGGATCCCACGCCCAGCAGACCGCCGAGATCATGAGGCGCTTCGAGCCCGTGCTCCTGGATCTCAAACCGGATTATGTCCTGGTAGTTGGAGATGTAAACTCCACCATCGCCTGCGCCTTGACTGCAGCCAAGCTGCAGAGCGGCGTGATCCACGTGGAGGCCGGCCTGCGCAGCTTCGACCGCGAAATGCCGGAAGAAGTGAACCGCGTGCTCACCGATCACGTCGCCGACTTGCTGTTTGTGACCGAGGAGAGCGGCCGCCGAAACCTGCTGAATGAAGGAATTGCGGAGGACCGGATTCACCTGGTCGGCAACGTGATGATCGACTCTTTACAGCGACAGCTGGCTGCGGCGGGCAGATCCGGGATCTTAAGCAGGCTCGGATTGGCGCCGGAACGCTACGGCCTGGTGACGTTGCATCGTCCCAGCAACGTAGACAAACTTGAAGTTTTCCCGGGAATCCTGTCTTCCCTCGCTGCGATCTCAAGAAACCTTCCGGTGGTCTTTCCTATTCACCCGCGCACAGAAGCCCGCCTTGCTGAATGGAAGCTCGATAAATTTTTCGCGAACTCGGGCGCTGAGATCGGCAGTGAAGAGAAGTGGCATGGGCTCTATCGCACCCCGCCGCTCGGGTACCTCGATTTCCTGCAGCTGATGAGGAATGCGCGGCTAGTGCTGACAGATTCGGGCGGGATTCAGGAAGAGACCACCGTTCTGGGGGTGCCATGCCTCACGTTGCGAAACAATACGGAGCGGCCCTCGACGATTTACATCGGCACCAACCGTCTGGTCGGGAATGATCCCCGCGACATCGAGCCGGCCGTGGCGCAGGTTCTTGCGACTCCCAAACCGACCGCCTCACTGCCGCCTTTTTGGGACGGGCATACTGCGTCAAGGATTGTGGAAGTGTTGCTCGGTATCGAGAAACAACGCTGTTCCGGCGTTGCCCCCGGGAAGTGATCAGCGTGAGCCTTCAATCCATGTCAACTTCAAGCGTGAACGCCATCAGCGTCGATGTCGAAGACTACTTTCAGGTCGAAGCCTTTGCCTCTCGAGTGGCGTATGAGAACTGGGGCGCCTTCGAATCCCGTATCGAGCGGAACGTGGGTCGGGTGCTGGACCTCTTTGAGAGGCACGGTGCCGGGGCCACCTTTTTCGTGCTCGGATGGATCGCAAAGCGATTCCCGCACCTGGTGCGCGATATCGCAGCGCGCGGGCACGAAGTCGGCTGCCACGGTTTTTCGCACCAGCATCTGCAGAGGCTGACGCCCGCGCAGTTCCGCGAGGATCTGCGCCAGGCGCGCAACTGCCTGGCCGACGAGGCGCAGCAGCCGGTCTTCTGCTTCAGGGCGCCGAGCTTTTCCATTGTCCGGGACACTCTATGGGCTCTCGACGTTTTAGCGGAGGAAGGCTTCTGCTTCGACTCTTCCATCTTTCCGGTCCGGCACGATTTTTACGGCATCCCCGATGCCGAGCGCTTTCCGCACTGGCAAAAAACAGCACAGGGCAATTCCATCTTCGAGTTTCCGCCATCGACGATTCGTGCCCGTAACAACAATATTGGAGTCGGGGGCGGCGGATACCTGAGGTTCGTTCCCTACGCGGTAACGCGATGGGCTCTGCGGCGCATCAATGAGAGAGAGAACCAGCCTGTAATGGTCTATTTCCACCCTTGGGAGATCGACCCCGGGCAACCCAGGATTTCAGCGTCCCTACGTTCCCGGGTGCGCCACTATTCAGGTCTTGCCACGATGGAGCACAAGCTCGAGCGCCTCCTCACAGACTTCCGCTTTACCACACTCTCACAAGCCTCTACCGGGCTTGAGGTTTATCAATCCGGGATCACGGTGTGATTTCGGCCCGGAGTCTGGCTGCTGACATCCTGAAAAAACTAGGCCGCCCGCGCATCGAAACGGCGCAGACTCTTCCTGCACAAGTGGCGGGCCAGAAGAAGGGGTGGCATCCGAAGCCAGTGCGACCGGACGTAGAGCAGCCAGCGCGCGGCTGCGGTTTTCCACGGCGTGCTATCGGGAGCTGCCGGAATCAAGGCGCGTCGGACCAGAGCATCCATCAGGTGCAGGATCGGTTTGGGTGGCGCAGCTTGAGCGGCAGCGGCTACGACCTGCCGCGGCGAGGGTGTGGCGAAGAAATACCGGGCGCAACGCAGAGCGTAGAAAAGCGGGCGGCTCAGATCCAGCTCTCCGGCTCGAGGTGCGAGCTGGTCCCAAAAGCCGGCACGGCCGCCAAAATGCCGGAACAGGTCGTCGAGGTCGGTAAGATCGCGCAGCGAGCCGGCCAGCTCGCCGTCCTGAAACATATGCGCGGCGCTGTGAAGCACCATGTCGGTGGGCGCCAGCACCTTGAAACGGGTTCCCGCCACAGCTTGGGCGGATTGCAGCAACAGGCGTGGATCAGGATGCAGCCGGCCGGTTTCGGGCAGGATATTGTGATGAACGTCGACGACGGCCTTGCGCTCACGGTGCCTGAGCGGCGGCAGTTCATGCATCCAGGTCCGGTAATAGCGCTGATCGTACGCGTCCAGTTCGGCAGGCTCCCAGCCGCGTTGGAGCAAGGTTGACTCGACGAGCCCGATCATGTCCCTCGGGACCATGATATCGATGTCGGAAAAGAGGCGGCCTCGGGCCGGCGGCAATTGGGCCACGACGTAGGCCGCTCCCTTCAACAGGACCATCGGGATGTCCAGAGATTCGAGGGCGACCTCGAGACGGTTTACTTCCCAGCGGAGGGCCCGTTCGTAGTGGGTAGCAACCATGCGTGCAGATTCCAGGTGTTGACGAACCTTGGCAGGCAGGGCGGAGAGGAGTCCGTCCTGGTCGAGCAAGATGCAGAACCGCGCCAAAACGCGGGAACGACTCGCCTGCCGCAGACACACATCCCATTCGCCTATGGTAAAAGAGCATGAAATCTGCGGATCGCGCAGAGCCTTGAGCAGCAGGTTTTCCGAATCAAACATAGCTCACCGCGGTGCCAGGCCGGCATCCGGTTTCAGGCGCGCAAGCTCCTGGACCGCCTCTTCCAGATTCCCGTAACTGAACTCGTAGCAATCGCACGCATCTACCATGCGCGCCACGGTCTCGAACCCCCGTTCGCCAAGAACAGTGTAATTGAATGCGGCGTCAGCGACCCGCAGGAAAGCCCTCGACTTGCGCACGGGCTCGAGCTTGGGAACGGCTCCGGATTTGTAGGTCAGGAAGACAATCCAGGCAGGCAACGATGTTTCATGAGCGCGCTGAACAGCATCGGAGGGAGGACGAATGTGCGCGACCGTACCCTTGTGGGTTTCGTGCCACTCGGGACCGATCACGGCTTCAGGGGCAAAGTCGCGGATGATGCCGATCGATTCGTCTTTGAGGCCAATCGGCCGCGCCAGAGGGGCGATGCGGGGATCAACCAGCCCTATGAGCGCGAGCTCATCCGAAAAGAGCCTCCATCCGCGATGAACGAGTGCCGCACAAAGCGTGCTCTTGCCACAGCCCGGTGGGGCCTCGATCATCATCGCGCGGCCCCACCTTTCGACTACTGCAGCATGAATGACCAGAAACTGATGCACCTGTTCGGCAACGCACCAGTTCATGCCCCATTCCAGAAGCGGCACTGCCAGGCGCAGGGGCATCGGATGGGAAGGGGCGCGCCCATCAAGATAGAATTGCGCCTGCCGACGCAGCCAGCGACGAACACCCTTCGGCCGGTCCAAACGGATATGAAAATCCACAAGTTCGTGCGTGTCCTCGAGACTGAAATCAGCGTACAGAAATTGAAGGACCCGGGCTACCAGCGGCAGTGGTGTCTGAATGTGAATCAAAAAAGGGCCTGTTTGCAGGCAGATGCCCTGGTGTTTGAGCCGATGCGCAAGCTCTGGGGGTGACAATTCGCCAATTCTCATCGCGGTGCAGACTCGATCAGGCCCAATTCATGAAGTTTCTGAAGCAGAGTCGACACGAAAGATGAGAGGTCTTCTTTGGAATCCACATCCAGTTTGAAACGGAGCGACTCAGTCAGCTGTTTGGACGTGAGTGGTGATCCCTCCAGGGCCTTGAGCATTGCGGCTGAGGGATGATCAAGGACGTGGGTATCCGCGGAGCCCGTATTGTAGACGACGAATTCATCATCCCATCCCCGCCACAGCAGCCGGCAGCCCTGCGTTATGTGCCACCGAAGCAGCTCCTCAGCCATGCCTCAATTTCCGTAAGGATGGTGAGATTTGCCAACCGAAAACCTGCTTACCCTATTGTTAGGGCCCGCCGCTAACGCTGGGCGACTCTTGAGGGTCAGGATGAGAGGTGCAGCAATCAGACCGGCTTTCATCAGTCCGCGGCGGGACCGTGACACACTATCGTTCGGCGAGTTTCTTGCCTTGTCGCCGTCCTGGTCCGTATCTGCGCCTTCCGAGGGTTTTAGAATGTCCTCAGCCATGCTTGCGTTCTCCGAAGAGGATGTTTCGTTGAATGCCCCCGCGCATGCCGGTTGCGCGTCGAAGCGCGAACACTCGGTCCAAGCCGTTACCAGGGCACGATTCCAAAGACAGATAGAACATGTTTAAAAGTGAGGGGTGACTCTCATTATATTCTGCTCAGTCCAGGCTGTCAAAGACATTACTTTATGGCAGAAGGGTTATCGCCCTGTTCTCAGCCAGTCTTCCGAGGCTGAAAAGCCAATTGAACCAGGCACAAAGCGACGACGAACGCCAGAGAGAGCAAGGTCAAAATCAAGAACCCTTCATGGGAAACGCCCAGAATTGGTCGCGTAAATCTCACAAGGATCCATCCGAGCAAACCGACCAGAGACAATCCGAGAAAAGCGAGAACCCCGTTTCGGAACATGAGAAGGCCTCCGTCCATTGATTGGTGCAAAACCGGAACCGCCCCAATTGTAGGTAAGAAGCAGACTTTCGGCAATATCAAAAAACTCTCACCCGGCCGCCAAGGGTACGGGTTAGCACCGCCGTGACCGGACGAGAGGTCCTGCATCTTGTGTGGACTCAGTCCGTTATCCCGGATCATTCATGAGTGAATGGCAAAAACAGATCCTGGGACGCCGGAAGACGCAGGCGGACTCCGACAGTCTTGACCTTGTCGGCGTCCAATTCCCTTGTTTTTTTCTGCTTGCCATCCAACTTCGTGAACAGTTCAGGTTAGCGCAGAAGACAATGCCAGGCAAACGTCGCAAGATTTCCGTTCTCGGCCATGTGCACCCCGGGACAGTGCCGGGTTGGCTGCTTGGGATGCCGTCACCGCGCGCGTCTGCACCTGGCGGGGGCTGAGGGGCCGGCTCCTGCTGAGCCAATGGAATCCCGGCCGGCAGTCGTTAAACCTTGTGTAGTTCGACGGCCCGGCTGCCTTGCCTTCGCTATTGGCTTAGCTTTGTTTTCTAGCAAGCTGATGGCCACGACGTTCCCGGGCCCAGTAAGCGCTCGACGGTTGCAGTCAAATCCTCTCGCCTCTGCAAGCAAGCCGCGATACTTCCAGTTGACATACCTCAAATTCTCGCACAGCATGGGTCCAGACCGGCGGCAAAAAAGGATTGCAGGAGTGGTACGAGGAGTTTGATGCGCAGACTTGCACAGATAATCATCAGCATCGGGTTGACATTTCTCATCGGCTATCTCATTTATCGCTCGGTTCCCGATTGGGGAAACGCGCTCCACGTTATGATTCAAGGCAGCCCACTGTTGCTACTGGCCGGGTTATGCTTCGTGACGCTGCACATGCTTCTGCGTGCCGCGCGCTGGGGGGTACTGCTGACACCCTCAAAGGCGAACATCTCCTACCAGAACCTCTTGGCGCTGACCCTGGTCAAATATGCGGTAAATGTCATTCCGCCTCGCACCGGCGAAGTCGCAGCCTCGGTGATCCTGGCCCGGAAGGAAAAACTGTCGGTCGCCACAGTCATTGCGGCCTCTGTTTTCGAGAGAATCCTGGACACGGTCACCGTGCTGATCTTTTTTGTAGGCTACCTCATATTCTTCAGCCAGCGCTACTCCCCGAATGCGGAACGGGGAAAGGAGATCATCATCAGCGTTCGCAGCTACTCCATCAAGGGCTTGATTGCACTTGGCATTGGATTCGCAATAGCCGCTCTGCTGATGCGAAGCACTCACTGGGCCGACCGAATTCCGCTGAGAATCAGGGGCCTGGTCTTGCACTTCCTGGACGGCTTCCGCGCTCTTCAGAGCCGTGGGGCAATGCCTCGAGTGGTTCTTCTGTCGTTCGCCATATGGCTTGCCATAACCATGCAGCTCTGGTGTCTGGTCCGCGCCTATCTGAGCGGTTTTCCCCTTGCGGGAACTGTACTTCTTGTGGTGCTGACCGTCGTGGGAGTCTCTATCCCGACTCCGGCTGGGGTTGGAGGATTTCAGTTTTTCATGAGCCTGGGATTGGTGAACTTTTTTTCGCGCTACCTGTCCCTGCAAGATCTGCACTCGCAAGCGGCTGGAATCGGCAATGGCTGTTATGTTCTTTCGATGGCTCCCATGATCATTGCTGGATTGGTTTTCTTGAACAGAGAGGGTCTTTCCATCGGCCGCATGGCCAGGTTGGGGGAGCGGACTCAAGAGGAGCTGAGACTTGCAGGCCTACAGGAAGTTAAGGGCGATCGAGGAACGAAATCTGAGCGTGCATCCAGCCCTCCGTGCCGGTCCTGACCACTCCGGACCGCACAGTGACGGGCTATCCCCCGTCAAATACGACCCCGGTCGGCGCGGCTTCATTTTCATGCAACGGGCGGCGCAGCGTGAACAAGTCAGGAGGTTGGCATGTCGGTTTCTTAGTTCCGAAGAAGGCGGTTGGCGCTCATACGCCGGGACAGCGTCCGCGTTGAATTCAGGTTGATTTGACTGCGTAAAAATAGTATTTATGTAACAGACCCCCTCATGCCGAAAAGCTTCATAGTCTTGTATTGCAGGCTTTAAGCAAACTAGAAATGCTGTGGGCAGGATCCGCCGCAAGGGTGCCGGCGGGGAGGACAGACCAGTTCAAAATCTGTTTGTAGCTTCGGCAGTACCTATTGAATCGGATCAATGTACAAGATAAAGCGTGGCTGGCTACATCGCGCCAGAAGTAAGCACCAATAGAGGAACGATCGGATTCGAGCCAGCGCACGCGACCGCCCTCGCTCGACTCGGATTTTGACTCCTAAGATAGTGACGATGATTGCCGGCCGGCTTGCCGGTTTCCACGCGCATTGTGTAATAACCAGTTATAAATCAATGAGTTACTGGAGTATCGTCCTGTAACCGAGAAGGCGAAGCACCGCCAACGCTTCTACGGTCGCTTTGCCCCGGATTCTAACCTGAACTGCTCATGAAGTTTAATGGCAAGCAGAAAAACACCAGGGAATTGGCCGCAGATGGATGCGGACATGAGCTTGTGTCGCCGTGCTTGCCAGCAACGGGCCGTCGAACTCCCGTGGTTGCGCGGCATCCGTTCGAGACAGACGAGCGCAAGCGGTCGGCAGCCCGTTCCTTGCATGCACGATCAGCGCGAAACGCCGACCCCTGCGAGGCGGCAAAAAATCCTGCACGCCGGCAAGTTCAAAACGGTCGGCAGCCGTTTGCGTTTTTCGCGGTCCACAGATCTGTTTTTCCCCTTGATTGATGAATAAGCCGGGTCAGCGTCTGGAGATCGCTTCGGGAAGCAGCTGCGGCGGGTCAGGGATGTCGGCACGAGGCCTTGCTGGTACTCAAATTATATATGCAGTCATCCTTGAGGGTGTGAAATCACCAGACACGACGACATGAAAAAAGTGGTCATAATTGGCGCAGGCGCGGCCGGATTGACTGCCGCCTACCAATTGCATAAGCGCGGCGCTGAATTCGTGGTGCTGGAAAAGGACCAATTGGTCGGCGGGATTTCTCGAACCGTCAATTACAAGGGCTATTTATTCGACATCGGCGGTCACCGCTTTTTTACGAAAATCAAGGCAGCGGAGGATATGTGGAAAGAGGTGCTCAATGAAGACATGCTCCATCGCAAGCGCCTCTCACGGATTTATTACAACAAGAAGTTCTTTTTTTACCCGCTCCGCCCCTGGAATGCCCTGTTCGGTCTGGGGATCTGGAACAGCACACTGATAATCCTCAGTTATCTTCATGCTCATCTGTTTCCATATAAGAATGAGGAAACCTTTGAGGAATGGGTTTCGAATCGTTTCGGGAAACGTCTCTATAACACTTTTTTCAAAACCTACACCGAAAAAGTATGGGGCATACCCTGCAATGAGATAAGAGCCGAATGGGCGGCACAGAGGATCAAAGGGCTCTCTCTGCTGAGCGCCGTTCGCAATGCCCTCTTAAAGGACACTCAAAACACTGGCCGGGGAGGTGTAATCCGGACATTGATCGACTCCTTTGACTACCCGAAATTCGGGCCCGGGATGATGTGGCAGACGGTGTCGGACATTGTCGGAAACAACGGCAGCCGGGTCTGTTTGCAGTCCGAGGTCGACGCGATTCTCTGGGACAAGACCAGCAGCAGGGTGGAGGCATTGGAGGTGAGGAGAAACGGCCAGAATGAACTTTTTTACGGGACCGATTTTATCAGCAGCATGCCTGTCAGGGAACTCGTTCAAAAACTGCGGCCGGCAGTCCCGGATGCCGTGCTTGAGGCTGCCTGCAACCTTAACTACCGGGATTTTCTCACAGTCGCGCTCGTCGTCAATAAGGCAGCTTTGTTCCCCGACAACTGGATTTATATTCACGATCCGAGTGTAAAAGTGGGCAGAGTGCAGAACTTTAAAAATTGGAGCCCGTACATGGTGCCGGATTCCGCCAAGACTTGTCTCGGCCTCGAGTACTTTTGTTTTGAGGGGGATGAGACCTGGAATATGACCGACCGGGAACTGATCGAGCTCGGGAAGAGGGAAATGGAAGATCTCGGCCTGGCAAGGAGTTCTGATGTAGAAGACGGCAGAGTTGTGCGCATGGCAAAAGCGTATCCGGCCTACGATTCAAAGTACCGTGACATGTTGGACATTGTGCGCAGCTTTTTGGGCGGGATCGGCAACCTTCAACTTGTGGGCCGCAACGGCATGCACAGATACAACAATCAGGACCACTCGATGCTTACTGCGATGCTGGCAGTCGAGAATGTCTTTGGGGCCCGGCACGACCTGTGGAGAATCAACGTGGAACAGGAGTATCACGAAGAACAGAGGGCGGAGGCTGCAGAGGAGCCTGCGAGGAGCATCTCCGACGCCGCCATCATCCGGGCATTTTCCCGAATGGACAAGTTCGGATTTGCAACTGCCATCGGGACTGTGTCCGGGCTGTTCATGTTTATGGCAACGCTTTGGCTTGTGATAAAAGGCGGACAGGTCGTCGGGCCAAATCTCCAGCTGATTTCGCAATATTTCCCTGGTTATGCAGTGACCGTGAGGGGTGCATTCGACGGGCTGCTGTTCGGCTTCACTTCGGGATTCCTGTTCGGATGGCTTTTTGCCTATCTGCGCAACGCCTTATTGGCATTATATCTTTATCGTGTGAAAAAGACGACTGAACTGCTCTCATTCAGGGATTTCTTGGATCAATATTGATTGAGTTGGACGTTTACGGGTGCGAATATGGCGCGAATCAAATCCACAGAAGACGACAAACTGTTTAGCGGGATCATCTTGCTTAATGCAAAGTTGATAGGCTTGATTCTTGGTCTGCTGATGGGCCTGTCTGTTTTCGCGGCGACCAACTGGCTGGTGCTCAAGGGGCCGCAGATGACTGCGACCGGCCAACCTGGTGTCGGTCCGCACTTGCAGCTCTTGAGCCAGTACTTTATCGGCTATCGGGTCTCGTTTTTCGGCAGCCTTGTTGGTTTCGCCTATGGGTTTGCCATCGGCACGGTCAGCGGAGCGATGATCGGCTGGATTTATAATAAAATTGTTGAGATCAGAAACTGAATTTTTGGTTTCGAGAAATGTACTTTTAAGGTTTGCATGCCTGAAATAATGTCAGCGAAGAGCCGGCCGAGGTTTTCTATTGTTATACCCACATACAACACCGTCGATGTGTTGGAGAGATGCGTTCAAGCCTTGGCGGACCAGAATGGCGACAAAGAGGGCATCGAGATCATTATTGTCAACGACGGCGGGGATGGCAGGGAACCTCGGGCCGTTTCGGTTCTGAGAGACCGAATCAGGATCCGTTATTACGTTCAGGACCACCAGGGACCGGCTGCCGCCAGAAATTTCGGAATAGAGAAGGCACAGGGAGATATCATCCTGTTTTTGGATGATGACAGCATGCCGGTGTCCAACTGGCTCGAAGCCACCATCAAGGCATGGGGCAAATTCCCCGATGCCGACGGCATAGGCGGATGTGTGGCAAGTGACGCAAACGACAGCATTTTTTGCAGGGTCAATGCGGATTTTTTCAACTGGTACCTGCGTCAGAGGTCCGCTGATCCGGCAAGTGTGTTTTTGTCGACCTGCAACGCCGGGTATAAAAAAACGAGTTTGGACAGGGTGGGGCGGTTCGATGACCGTTTCAAGAGAGCATCCGGCGAAGACAGGGATCTTAATATCAGATTGTTGAAACAGGGCGGGAGCTTGATTCTGGATGAAAGCGTAATTGTCTATCACGACAGGGATTTGACCTTGCGCTCTTTTGCCAGAAAGAATTTCAATTATGGGAAAGCGGCCTATAGGATCTATGCTAGATACCCCGAACAAAAGCTGATGTCTTCGAGGGGATATGCCGCTCTGTTCCAATTGATATTGAAGGAGTACGCCCAGTTCAGTCAAAGAGTGCTAGCTTTCTGCCTTTTAGCTCTTTCGCAGATTGCTACGGCATTGGGATATTATTCCGCAGTGCTGTCTGCATCAAAATCCGGGGCGCGGCAAATCGCCGATGCATGAAACTGCTGCAGCATCTTTAGTTTTTTTCATTGAGCTCTCTTTAAAACCATTGCTGCTCAGGTCGCCACGATGGATCCCGCTCGCAGGATAATTCTGTTAACCCGGATCATTCATGAATGTGCGACCAAAGTGCAATTTGGACGCGGAAAAACGCTGCCCGCGTTTATCCGCGTCCAATTTTCTTGCTTTTTGCGAGCGTGCGGTTCTGCTTCATGAATAAATCAGGTTAAGCCGTAGGTTCAATGCGGGAATTAAAAATACCACGATGGAAAAAATCTTACTCATAAATCCTTCGCATTCTTTCCGGGCCAAAACCCACAGGTCCTCGGTGCAGGGCTCGATAGGTTTGCCACTGGGAATTCTTTATGTGGCGGCTGCGCTGGAAGCAAAGGGATGTCGTGTCAGAGTCCTTGACTGCCTTACCGCTCCGCGCGCAGAGGCATGGGATTCGAATGACAAGGTTTATTATGGGCTCGTTCCACAGTTGCTGCGGCGGGAGATCGAAGAATTCAAGCCGGATATTGTAGGGATATCGAGCCAATTTGCCACCCAGGAGGAAAATGTTCTGGCAACCGCCGAGTTGGTTAAGGATGTTGATGCGTCGATTTCCGTAGTGGTCGGCGGTGCAAACGTTTCCTGCCGGGCGCACCGTTTCCTGGAGAATCGCAGCATCGATATTGCTGCCCGCACCGAAGGCGAGGAGATCACGGGTGAGCTTATTGAATATTTCAGAGGGGAACGGCGTCTGGATCAGGTCGGCGGAATCGCATTTCGTCAAGGCGACGGCATTCTGGAATCAGAGGACCACGCGCGTTTGGAGGATATTGATAGGATTCCGTTTCCGGCTTACCACCTGATCGACATGAATTGCTATCTGACCCTCTATAAAAAGGGGATATATACCAGGGATCGTGACGTAAAACGCAACATGTCCATGATTACCAGCAGGGGCTGCCCCTATCGTTGCGTTTTTTGTTCTGTTTCTCAAAGCATGGGTAAGGCATGGCGTCCCCATTCAGCCGATTATGTCGCCAGGCACATTAGGTACGTGTCGGATGCCTACAAAGTGGGGCACATCCACTTTGAAGATGATAATTTGATGTTTGACCTGGACCGCTTTCTGAAATTTGTGGATGTTTTGGCCGAAAGATCCGTCACGTGGGACACGCCGAACGGCATACGTGTGAATCTGGCGATCACTGAAGCGATTCTCAAGAAGTTTAAACGGTCGGGATGCAAATCCCTGAGCATGGGTGTGGAGTCGGGTGACCAGGAGGTTCTAAACCATATCGTGCGCAAGGGGATCCGGCTGCCGGACGTGGAGGAGTTTGCCAGGCGCTGCAGAAACGTGGATCTGCCCTTGAGAGCCTTTTTTATCCTCGGGTTCCCGGGAGAGACATTGGGCAACATGCGGAAGACCGTCGACTTTGCCCTGCATCTCATGGACGACTATGGAGTGGAAGTTATCAACCTCATCGCCACCCCGATATACGGTACTGAGCTCTACGCCTTGTGCGAGAGCAAAGGTTATCTTGCCAGGCCGGTTACGCCCCAAACACTCTCCGAAGCCTTTATCCCCGACGGTTATGGCCTGATAGGAACAGAATCCTTCTCGCCGGCCGATGTGGAAAACATGAGCAGGGAATTCACCTCTAAAGTGTACCGGAGACTCCTTTTCAAGATCGGAATATCGCATCCTATAAAATCTCTCAAGAGGGTCGGGAATGTGTACACCCTCACGCGCACTATCAAGAGACTGTGGTCGTAATAGGTTAGGCATGCCCCATCTGTTGCCCCGCGCTAAAAACCAACGAACGCAGATCCTGCTAACCCGGATCATTCCTGAATGTGCGATCAAAATGCAGTTTTGGACGCGCGAAAACGCTGCCCGACGTCGACCGTCCGGTCTTGGTCGGTGTGCAGGAGCTTTTGCCGTCTTGCTTGCCCGTTCCGGGGCGCGGCAAAAGCTCGTGCCCGCGTTTACCCGCGTCCAATCCTGTTGCTTATCACGGGCGTGCGGTTCTGCTTCATGAATAATTCAGGCTGAATGTATTTTTCACATTTGGAGCGTAGCGTTCGAGGACGGTGAGGATCTCGAAAGATGCCTGAAAGTCGTCAATTACCTGCCCCGAGCCTATTGCTGTTGTCGGCCGTGCAATCATGAGAATTTTGCTGATCGATCCGCCCGGAAAAAATAAGGGACTCAATACTGGCCTTGGATACTTGTCCGAGGTTCTGAGGGAAAAGCATGAAATAAGGGTTCTTGACTTAAATAATCTTACTATGGGTTCGTGCGGTGATCCCAACGCTGATCTTTCTTTTCGCGAAGTGGAGCAGAGGATCGATTCTGTTTTGAATGCATTCGAACCTGAAGTGGCGGGAATTTCAGTAAAGACTTTCACGGCCGAGGTGGCGAATCGGATATTGAGATCTGTCCGGGAGAGGCGCCCTCGAATTACTACTGTTGTCGGCGGCCCGCACATTACGTTGGACGGCTTAAAATATGTTGGTGAGAATAAGATTGACTTCGGCATTCAAGGGGAGGGAGAAGATCGGCTGCCCGCGTTGTGTGAGTGTTTAAAGGGTGACGCTAAGATCGGTGAGATGGATGGCCTGCTTTATTGGCAGGATGGTGCCTTGCAGCGCAATCCGTGCGGGCCCAACACCATAGACCTTGATAGTGTTGGTTTTCCGAACTATAACAGCTTCACTTCGGTGACGGCGAATGGCGGAGTGATATGGGAATATCCCCTCTTGAGCAGCCGAGGATGCCCGTATCACTGCTCGTACTGCTCGATGCCGGCGATTATGGGCGGAGATTGGCGATATCGTGAAGCATCGAATGTGCTCGATGAACTCAAGCACGCCAGGACAAAATATGGAAGTAAAAGGTTTACCGTTGTAGACGACAATTTTACACTGAAACTAAGCAGGGTCGAGGCACTTTGCGACGCCATCATCTCGGAAGATCTGGGTATGCCCTGGAATAGTCAGAACGGCATCCGCGCCGACCGAATCAATGAGCGCATCGCCCGAAAAATGAAACGCGCGGGCTGCCGTTACGTTTGGATAGGGATCGAGAGTGCCGATGCTTTTGTTTTCAATGCCATCAACAAAGGTGAGAGGTTGGAGGATATCAGGAAAGGGATCAGGAATCTTAAGAGTGCGGGCATAGGAGTCGGCGGCTTTTTTATTTTGGGGCTTCCGTACAGCACCAGAGAAAGCGATCTGAAGTCGATGGATTTCGTTCGAGAGCAGGGCATCGACGGCTTCTGGTTTAATTTTGTGCCGTATCCGCACACCGAGGCCGACGCCTGGGTTCGAGCTCATGGAAGGCTGCTCCGACACTGTGAGGGCGCTCTTCAGTTCGGTGGCAATGGCATGGATCCGATATTTGAGACCGCCGAATATTCTGGGAATGAGAGGATCCAAACATTTAACGAAATACATGTCAGTTTGGGGTATTACGACAGACTTATCGATCCTGCTCTGCCACAATGGGAGCAGTGGCGAAAGACATTAGACATTGTCCGGCAACACGGTTTCGAGCGTGTCGTCTCACTCCTGTTTTTCATTCTGAGGCATAATGCTCGTCTGTTGAAAAATGGGATTGTTTCTTCCTTTGAATCCTTGCGTTGACTCAAATTTGGCATCTGACACCTCGTACGCCCCGCCAAAACTCCTGCGATTTGGGCAAAGAGAATCGCAACCGCTCCGGTGTCGCTCCGCGCCTGTTGCTGCTGGCTGGAGGAGGGGTAAAGAAATGTCGCTCGCTGTCGGAGATCGGGCATAAACGGGCATGACTAGAGTGTTGTTTCTGCAGAATGTGCCTTTTGAATATATGGGGCCTATGTATATCTCGGCTCTGTTAAAAGAGCACGGCCATGACTGCCGACTCATTATCGTGAGCCAATGCCCCGACTACCTGCAAAGGATCGCAGATTACGATCCCGGACTTGTTGCTTTTTCCACGATGACGGGACCACATCGGTGGGTGCTCAAGACTGCCGGCGAGATCAAGCGCCAGCTGAACAAAAGCGTGATCCTGGGCGGACCGCATGCTACATTTTTTCCAGAGATTATCGAGGAACCATGCGTGGACATGGTTTGTGTGGGCGAAGGAGAATTTGCTTTGCTCGAGCTTGCCGACAGACTTGATCGTGGCGACAATATTTCCGATATCCGGAACCTGTGGGTTAAGAGCGACCATTCCGAAATCATCAAAAATGATCTGAGGCCTTTGATTGATAATCTGGACGCCTTACCTTTTCCCGACAGAACGCTTTATGACGACTGCACGTTGCTTCGTTCTGTTCCGGCGATGAAGTTTCTGACAGGCAGGGGGTGCCCCTACCGCTGTAGTTTTTGCTTCAACCACAGGTTCAACGAGCTCCACCGCGGCTTAGGGAAAATTGTGCGAAAGAGAGGCATTGATAGTCTCATCAAGGAGATCAAAGCAACGGCCGATGCCTATAATCTCCGATTGATTCGCTTTCCTGACGACACCTTTACCATTCACAAAGAGTGGTTGTTGGAGTTCTTGGCGAGGTACAAGAGCGAAGTGAATCTGCCCTTTACGGGCTTGGCCAGAGCCAATGAGCTGGATGAAGCTGTGATTCAGATGCTGAAATCTTCCGGATGTCTCAATGTTTTTTTTGGTGTTGAAACCGGCGACGAGCGCCTGAGGAATCAGGTACTAAAGAAACACTTGACGGATAAACAGCTGCTCGAGGCCGCAAACTCACTGAGGAAATACGGAGTGCGATTCGGAACATACAATATGTTTGGGCTGCCGCACGAAAGCCTGGACAAATCGTTTCTGACTATAGAGTTCAATCAAAAACTAAAACCTGATTACACTATCAATAACCTGTTCCAGCCTTATCCAAAAACAGAAATTGCAGATTATGCCGTCTCACACGGCTTTCTGGACCGGAGCCCTGAATATTTGGAAACGATGAACGAGGGCAGTATTTTGAATCTTGCGCAGATCAATCAAATTGTGAACGTGAGCAGGTTTGCGAGCCTGGCCATCAAGTATCCCTTTCTTTTGCCTCTGATCAAATTGCTTGTTAAATTGCCTCCGAACAGGATCTTCAAGCTCATTTTCGACCTGAGCAGCGCTCCGGCAATGAAGAGCAATATGAATCTTAGCTGGATGAACCTTGTACGATGGGGATTGCAGCTGCGCAAGATAGTGTGAGGGCAGACCGAATTATTCATGAAGGTGCGACCAAAAGGCAGTTTTGGACGCGGAAAAACGCTGATCGACGCCGACCGTTCGATCATGTTCGGCGTGCAGGGCCAGCGCGAAGCGCTTGCGCCTGCGGCGTGGCAAAAGCTCCTGCCCGCGTTTATCCGCGTCCAATTTTGTTGCTTTCATGGGCGTGCGCTTCTGCATCATGAAAAATTCAGGTTAGACGTGCAAATATTTTTAAAACAACCTTAATAATGAAATCAAATTCGACTCTAGCTGGATTCGCCAGGCATTGGCTTCTTCCACCTCTGATTCTATTGGTGCTAACGCTGACAGTTTTGCACAAACTGGTCACATTGGGGTTTATAACAATCGGAAATGTCGAAGATCACCTCCGTCTTATATATCCGTACCGCGTCTTCGATGCTGAACATCTGCAATCTTTGTCAGTTCCACTCTGGAATCCTTATACTTTTTCTGGATTTCCCTACCTTGCCAGCTTGCGCTGCCGCATCTTTTATCCAGTCAATTTTATCCTGTTTCTTCTTCCTGCACATCTCGCCATGAATTTCAGTCTTGTTCTGCACGTTTTTCTGGCCGGACTTTTCATGTATCTCCTGGCTCGCGAGATGGCCATGGATAAGGTCAGCGCTTCCGCGTGCGCTGTTGCCTTTATGTTCAGCGGATTTTTTATCGATGAGCTGTGGTGGGGACACGAGACCGTGCTCAGTTCCATGTGCTGGACGCCCCTGATATTTTTGTTTTTCCTGTGGGGTTTACGTAAAAGGAAAATTGTCTACGGTCTGCTCGGAGGCTTCGTTTTTGGTGTGCAGCTCTTCGCCGGGCACCCACAATGTCCTTACTATGGTCTTGTGTCGCTGTTTCTGTTTTCGATTTATCTTTTCATATTTTATTTGATCCGAGGAGAACGGCAAATTGCCTTTTGTGCGATTGTAACCTTTATTGCAATCGCTGTCGTCGGATGCGCCTTGTGCGCCGTGCAGCTGGTTCCTGCGGCTGAGCTTGCTCGGTATTCCGTCCGCGGCGCCGTCGAACAGAATTATGCTGCGTTCACACGATGGTCCATGGCGCCGTCCTATTTAGTGACCTTTTTACTTCCCCGAAGTTCAGCGGTTTTTGGCGCCGGCAGTTTTCCGTTTCCCGTTGCGATCGGATATGTGGGCGGTTTTGGATTGTTCATGGTGGCGATCTCATTTTTTATGATTAGAAACAGATACGTTCTGTTTTTCTGGATCTTGACTTTGTTTGCGCTGGTCCTTGCGATGGGAAGATATACTCCAATTTATGCTTTATTTTACCGATGTTTCCCCGGGTTCGACACCTTTAGAAATCCGATTCTGCTGCTGTATGTTTATTCTTTTGCTGCTTCTGTTCTGGTGGGCTTCGGCGTGTTTCATGTAAGGAACCAGGTTTGGAAGTTGACTGAAAGGGCCATAAAGCGGACGAAGCTTTTATTATTAGGTGTCGGAACTTGCTGCCTGGGCATTGCCATGGCGGCCGGTATATCTTCCTCATCGGTTATCGCAGTACAGGCCCGCTCGCCGCAGTACGATCTTGCTGTTGGCGACAACAGCCTTGGAGCGGCCGGTACGATAGTAAAATATTTCGAAAAATACCGGGATACACTAACTCATGATGTTGGCTTGATCGGGCTGATGGCTGTGCTTGCGATTCTGCCCCTGAGTGTTCGCAAGCGGACCGTATGGAGAAATTACGTACTGGCGATTGCGATGCCGCTGTTTATATTTGGCGATCTCTGGATCTATGCTGCGAGGTTTCTGAAAACCTATGATTTGACGCCGTTTACCGGAAAGGGAAAGGCGGTCGACTTTCTCAGTAAGGAGAAACTGCCATTTCGTGTCCTGCCTATGTTGGACTATCCTGAACAGGATGCGGTTTTGAAGCTCAACAGGATCTCCAGCATCAACGGTTACGGGTCACTCGAGATTCTGAAAGATTATGCCGATTTTGTTGCTGCATTTCAGAATCGGGAGCCCGTTCAAGAGTTCACCATTCTGCGGTTCTCAAATTGTTCTTCTGTAGCTGTAAATCTGCTGAATACGAAGTATATCCTGACAGCCACGGCGCTTCAGGGACCTGGTTTTAAGCTTGTTTGTACTGATCGTATTCCTGCGGCAAAGACGTGGGATCCTGACAGGAAAGACACGGTGAAGGTTAACCTCTATGAGAACCGTTCTGCCTTGCCCAGGGCATTTGTCATGCACAGGGCGGTGGTCAAAAGCGACAGAAAGAGCATTTTGCAGGCGATGAGGGACCCGGCTTTTAATGCGGAGGAGGTTGTCTTTGTGGAGGAACAGCCTCAGATAAAATTGGAAAATGTTTCGCCTGCCCAGGACGATAGCAAAGTGTCCTTTCGGACTTACCTGGAGGAAGAGATCGTGCTGGACCTGAGGTTGAATCGCAGCGGGGTTCTCTTTCTAAGCGAGATATACTATCCTGGCTGGGAAGCATTTGTCGATGGCAAGGAGACAAAAATCTATCGCGCCGACTACCTGTTCCGGTCGGTATTTTTAGAGGCGGGAGGTCACTCGGTGCGGTTTGTTTACAGGCCTGTCTCATATCGAATTGGCGTGATCGCCTCTTTGGCTACCTTGCTCTTTCTTCCTGCAGCAGTTGTATTTCACACAGTTCGAAACAGAAACACAGCCGAGACACCGCAGGGCAGAAATTTTTGATGGTCACGATTTGCTGGCCGGCAGAGTTTATTTCCTTTTTGGTCGCGCAACTCTTTAACGTTGATCGGACGACGCAGGCTATGTCAGGACACGATTGGCTACGATTTTCGGTCATGAAGGTGGAATGGACGATACGGGGGATAAAATAAGAATTTCGTCGGTTTCTGGCGTGAACGGCGTTGGCGACGATCCGGGAAGTTCGGCTCGGAGCTTGCTTATCTGCGGAAACATTGCGGTTATCATGTACATTGCCTGGCTCTATGCCGCCGGATATTTCCACGATTGGGATGAGCTGGTGCTGGAGCCATTCTTAATTTTAAAGGGCTTCAAAACCTATCAGGATATCGCCACGCATCATGCCCCGCTTTTGACGGAATCACTGGCTAGAATATACTACCTGTTTGGAACATCTCTTCTCGTCAGAAAAGTGCTTTTATTGTCGGTTTCCTCTGCTACTGCAATCATGACCTGCTATTCTGCGTACTTGCTTTCCGGGAAGAGGGCAGGAGTGGTTTCCATCGTTCTCTTTGGCATACTCTGGCCATTTTATGGCGGTACAAACTTTTGGTTTGATACGTTCCTTCCCCTTTTTTACCTCGCTGGTTTCCTGATCATCCTGAAATGTGATTCATGGAAATGGTTTTTTGCTGCCGGGCTCTGCCTTGGAATGGGTTTTTTGACCAAGCAACTCGCCGGAATTGTAGCAATCGCGCTCATGATTGCTATCTATACCAAACCGAAGGGGCTGGGATCGCGATTTGCCAAATGTTTTGCATTTTCTGCTGGTGTGCTTTTGCCGATTGCCTCGGCTGCTCTGTGGTATTCGTTTGTGGGAAGATTGGGTGAGGCCTTTTACTGGATTATACAGTACAATTTATCCACTCGTTATATTGAAGGCGGAGGAAAGCGTCCGCCGATGGGTGAGATAGTGCGTCTCATAACGATTGCCGCGCCTATTATTCTTCTATTATTTGTTGTCGTTTTATCCAAGGCGAAGCGGCATCTGTTAGTGTGGAAACACTATGTTGTACTTGCGCTGGGCATATGTGCTGCTTTTTCCATCTTTCCGCGATGGGAATCGTGGCATGTCGTGCCTTCGATCCCGTTTCTCGTAATTGGTCTGGTCTTGTGTATTGAGGGATTCCTTCGCCTTGTGAAGGAGTCAGGCAGTCGCAAAGTCGCCAGGGGGGCTGTGGCGATGATACTGCTGTGGAGTATCCTGGTTTTGGGTGATGTTGGAAGTTATTATGTACCTCTGCTTGTAGACAAGATCTATCCCGGTTTTGCGCAGCGCTGGCCGCTGCGCTCGTACGGTGCTCCGGCATGGTTCGATCAGGAATATGCCCGCTATTTGCATGACCTTCCGATTTTGGGAAAGAATTTGGCCGCATTGACTGACAAGCGCGATCGAATTTTGGTTTGGGGGTGGATGGGCGGTAGATTGTATTTTGATTCGGATCGCCTTCCCCCTGGGAGATTTTACTATATTCTTCCATGGTTTACGTGCCTGCCGAGATTCAAGCAGGATCTTCAGGATAGTTTCGAAAAAAACGCACCGCGCTTTGTGGTCATTAGCCTGAAGCAATATCCTGGGACTCCCTCATTAAAGAAGCTTGGAATTGATTTATCGGCATTGGGATATGCGAGGTTGACGGAGATGCGGCGAATGTACCCTCAGATGGAGATTTGGGAGGCAGCCCGATAAAGCTTGGTCAAATGCTGATGAGCTGTGATTTGCCCAAAGAGGCTCAAACTGAGGCGGAGGTAAACTGGTTTTTGTTGGACAGCAGGTTGGAAGGAATTAAAAGGTGTCGAGGCGGATCAAACTTTTCAGGAAGTATTATCTTGGAGACCAGGGGATTTAACTTCGATCGGATTGGAGCAGCAAAGTGAAGGTTTTCGCCGTGATTCCAACGTATAATGAAGCTCAGAATCTTAAGCTAGTCGTGTCGCAAATACACGCACTTCAGCCTTCATTCAATATCGTTATTGTGGATGACAACTCACCGGATGGTACGGGCAAAATTGCCGATACTCTGGCGCAGGACGATGTTCGGGTCCACACGATTCACAGGCCGCGAAAAGCCGGTTTGGGAACAGCGTACGTAGAGGGATTCAGATATGCTCTTGCTAACGGCGCGGATCTCATATTCGAGATGGACGCTGATTTATCTCACGACCCTGCATATCTTCAGGACTTTATTATGAGCGCGGATCAGGCTGATCTGGTTATCGGAAGTCGATATAAAAATGGGATCAGAATAGAGGGGTGGAGGTTCCGCAGACTTCTGCTAAGCAAATTGGCGAATATTTATGTCTCTTATATTATGGTAAGGCCGGTTTGGGACTTCACTGCAGGATTTCGATGCTACCGCAGGTCGGTGCTTGAAGCCATTGATCTGGGCTGCATTAGATCGGATGGATATGCATTTCAGATCGAAATGACTTACTTAGCTTTTGAGCGCGGGTTCAGGGTCATAGAGATTCCGATTATTTTCAAGGAAAGGCGGCACGGGACATCAAAAATATCGCGACGTGTGGTGTGGGAGGCGTTCTGGATAACGTTGAAATGCCGTGCTCCGATATTCGAGATCGTGAAACATCTATCTTTTATTTTCAGAGATTATAATGAGTTTGTCAACGGTGCTGGGTCCCAGAGCAGGTAAAGGGTGTTTGAGTATGGCTCACGCTTGTGCAAGGCTGGCGGGAAGATGCGCTGCACGTGAAAGCATGTGTAAAGAGAAGGCGAGGCCGGCGTGAAGATCGCCCTTGTTAATCCCTATCAAAGACGGCTCGTGAGCCGAAAGGGCAAGATCTACAACCGGGTGTGGCCGCCACTTGAGTTGGCAAATACTGGTGCGGTCCTCGAAGGGCAGGGTCATGAGGTAAGGATTGTCGACGCCAATGCCATGGCGCTGGCTCCTGAAAAAGTGGCCGATCTCGTTAGCGGCTTCGACAAAGTTTTTGTATCCTCCTCCAGCCTGGACAGGTGGCAATGCCCCTGTTTGGATATTGAGCCTTTCTTAAACGCGGTTTGTCAAATTAATCGCGTCTCTGATGAAATCTATGTGATTGGGGTGCATGGAACGGTAAAGCCGGCCGAGATTTTGGAACTGACCAGGGCAAAGGCGGTCATTCGCGGCGAACCGGAAATTACTGTGGCTGAGCTCTGTGAGGGACGGCCTCTTTCAGAAATCAAGGGACTGGCTTTTCGCGAGGCCGGAAAGGTCATTCTTACAGAAGAGCAGCGGCCGGTCGATTTAAACAACCTGCCCAAGCCTGCATTTCACTTGCTGCCGATGAATAGATATCATTATGAGGTCCTAGGGTACAATTTTACACTATTCGAGGGATCCAGAGGATGCGCTTCCAAGTGCAGGTTTTGCCTGTTGAAAATGTATGGTCTCGGCGTCCGCAGAAAGAAGTTGGAAAAACTTATCGAAGAAGTGGAATATGCTATTGCTAGCTTCGGAATAAAAAGAGCCTATTTCATGGATCTCGAATTTACGGTTTTTCGTGACCAGGTTCTGGATCTTTGTGATTACCTGAGCAGGAAACGATACGACTTTTGCTGGACTTGCCAGACCCGACTGGATCTTGTGGACGAGCACTTATTGAGGAAAATGAAACAGGCAGGCTGCCGCCTGATTCACTTTGGTGTAGAGGCTGGAGGCGACGGGTTGCTGGCAAGAGTCAATAAAAAGATCACGATCAGGCAAATCGAAGAGGGGATGCATCTGGTGCACCAAGCAGACATCGACTCTGCGTGTTTTTTCATGCTGGGCTTTCCCAACTCCGATGCCGGGGAAATGGAGGAAACAATCAACTTTGCCAAAAAGCTTAACCCGACTTACGCCCTTTTTCATATCGCTACGCCCTATCCGGCGACGGTCCTGTACGATCAGGTGCTGCAGGAGGATTCGGACGTTTTTGGCAAAGCCATGTTTCCGGAAGCATTCCTGCAGGGGGAAGATTTGATAAAGTTGAAGAAAGTCATCCGGCATGCCTATTTGGAATTCTATCTGAGGCCGACTTATGTTGGGAGCAGATTGTTGCGGGGCGACCTCAGATCCCTGAGTGGCCAGATCAAGCTGTTATTGGGCTACCTCTAGCAGCATAATGGGGCGACAATGAGGTCTTGCGCTGGGATTTTCAACGCTGATGTCAGACGCATAAATACACAGTGAGAGGTGATTTGGGAATCAAGGTCAACAAGGACCTCATGTTGGCACTTTGCCTGGGCTTGCTCTGCTTAGTGACGCGGCTGCCATTTGCCAGCAGGCTGCTATTTAACAGCGATTCAACGCGCTTCGCTTTAGCCATGACGCACTATGACGTCAGCCAAATGCGTCCCCACGCCCCAGGATATATTCTTTATGTCGCCGCTGCCAAGCTTGTGAATTTGTTCGTGCATGAGGAAGGCGCGAGTCTGGTGGCGGTGAGTATAATCGCGAGTGTCATGACCGTGGTGGGGTTATATTATTTGGCGCTGAACATGTTCGGACGTTCAAATGCAATCTTGAGTGCGGCCCTATTTTTGAGTTCCCCCCTCGTTTGGTACAATGGAGAAATGCCCTTTACATATGTCCTTGATGCATTCTTCGGCGTCATGTTTGCATATTCATGTTATCAGATCGTCCTCAAAAACCGCAAGTGGATATATTTGTCGGCTGTGTTTCTCGGCCTGGCAACGGGAGTGCGCCAGAGCGCAATTATGGTTCTATTGCCTCTTTGGATATTCGCTTTGAGAAAGTCACCGCGTAAATCTGTATTGCTCGCTGTTTGTGTGTTCGCGCTATGCTGTTGCACATGGTTTTTTCCGATAATTCTACTTTCCGGTGGCTTAGAAGGTTATCTTGGCGCCCTGTACGGGCAATTCAGCAGAGTGGTTGTGGATCCGTTGCCTTATTTGTCTCAAATCAAAATTCGGGGAACCATTTTGGCTGGCTTTATGGTCTACAGCCTGACTGTGGGGATTGTTCCCATGACCTACTACTGTGGCCGGTTTTTTCGCCTACCATTTATTATTTCGGATGCCAGGCTGCAGTTGATGCTTATTTGGGTCGTGCCGGCGACGTTATTTTACCTCGGAGTGACTCTTTATAATCCGGGTCAGGTGATCGTGATTTTGCCGCCCTTATTTGTATTCCTGTCAGAGTCACTAAAGGCGCTGGCTGCGGATGTGGACTGTGCTGCTGGATTGCTCATGGGGAATGGGAGATCAAGGTCCTTGAAGGGGTTTCCGTTTCTGTTGAACAAAAATATTTTGGTGGCCTCTTCTGTGATTTTAATTCTCGCGGTTAATGTTTGGCTTTTCATTTTCGCTGATACCGCTGTGTCCTATGACGCTATCAAAAGTGGGGACCAACAATTGGCGGAACATATCAAGTTGACGCATGAGGTAAGGTCACCTCAGAAGGCAATGATTCTGGCTTGCCGGGTCAACACCCAGGCCGGCTACTATCTGCCTGATTATTTGATATGTTGCCCGTTTCCTCTGATATTCAGTAGGTCCATAATTCCTATTGAGGCTCAAAATGTTTATTTCACGAGTCATCACGACACTACTCCGCGGACGTATTGGATGCCTACAGATTTTATTTTGGAGCCGATACCGTTGCCCGATTATGTCGACACGCTTGTAGTGTGGGAAGACGAAATTGCGGGTTTTTACGTTAGCGATGCCGTACCTCTTGGGTCGAGAATGTCCGCTTCAGGCCTTGTAAGAATCTACTTTTTGAAGGTGAGAGCTGGCGAAAAAATATATTATGATTTTCACAAATGGTCCGTGCGATAGAGGACAAGAATAGCCGAGCAAATCTGGGATCTGCTTTTTAAAGGCCCAGGAGTTGCCGTATTCATAGGATCAGGGTTTGGTAATGGGAAAGTTTGTTTCCGTGGTTGTGTGTTGCTATAACATGGGTGAGCAATTGAGAGAATGCCTTGAATCCTTAGAGAATCAATCCTATGACAATAAGGAGGTTATCGTTGTAAATGATGGTTCTACAGACGATAGCATTGGTGTTTTGCAGACATTTCAGGACCGGATGAGGGGCCTGATGACGGTGGCGTCCAATGCGGCGAATCTGGGAGTGGCTGCTTCCAGGAATGTAGGCATTGGGTTAGCAAAGGGCGACATAATTGCTTTCACAGATGCGGATTGCACCGCTGATCCAGACTGGTTATCTGAGCTGGTTAAGGGATACTGTGATAAGGATGTAGCCGCCGTCGGCGGCTATATTGGGGATGAATGCTGCAATAATATCTGGGAGCGGTCTGAACGAGGACACAATTATGTGGCCTCATCGGAGGGCTACGTTTCGTATATCCAGGGCTGCAACATGTCCTTTGACGCGCGCGTGCTTCGGTTGCATCGGTTCAATCAGGAAATCAAGTATGGATACGAAGAAGCAATGCTTTGCGACGACCTGATAAAGGGTGGATTTCGTATCTGGTACAACCCCAAGGCGAAGGTTCATCACAAGCACCGTGCGATTTTGTTAGGGTTGCTGAGACAGAAATATTTGAGAGGCTACAGCTCGATCTGGTATCGCAAGAGGCAGGGAATGTCACCGATGTTAAAGAGACACTTTCTTATGCTTTTGTGTCTACTGTTGCTGCCGGGCCTCGCGATTAATGCGGTGTTCGGGTACGGGGCGCTTATTTGCTTCGCGCTTGTTGTCCTTGGTCTTCTCAGAGATGAGCGGCTGTATGGGACAAAGAGTATGTTGGAGGTGTTGGTCACGCTTCCTGTTATGGTTGGAACGGAGATGGCACATTTTTGTGGTGCCTTGGCGGGTGTTTTTGTATTCCGAATATTGGAAGCGGGATCGAAGCGATGAGTGAGCCTGGTGGATTATGTTGGGTTTTGTTCTTGAGCGCTGGGAAGGTCTTATTAGATGCCTTATGCCAAGGTTGAGGTTGTGCAACTCTGGCTGGTGAAATGGTATTGAATGAGATGAGCCGGATTAGAGCTTCCGTTATCATCCCTGTCCGAAATGGATGCCGGACACTCCCGCAGTGCCTCCGGAGCATATTTGCTTCCTCATATAAGGATTTTGAGTGCATTGTTGTGGATGACGAATCAAGCGATCACAGTGCGGATCTGGCAGAATCAATAGGAGTAAGAGTCATACGTTTGGACCGCCGGCAGGGTGCTGCAACTGCAAGAAACCGGGGAGCAGAGGCTGCTGAGGGAGATATCCTGGTATTTACGGATGCGGATGTTCAAATCTATGCAGATACACTGGAAAAGACCGTCAAGGTCTTTGCCGAGGAACCGGATCTGGCTGCAGTATTCGGATCTTACGATAATGATCCTGCATGCGTCAATTTCTGCTCGCAATACAAGAACCTGTTCCATCATTTCATCCATCAACACGGCCGAGAGGACGCCGGGACATTTTGGAGCGGCTTTGGCGCCATACGGAAGACCGCTTTTATAGGGGTTGCGGGATTCGACCCACGCTGCAGAATGATGGAAGACATACAGCTCGGGTACAAACTCAAGGCGATAGGATGCAGGATACGGCTGAACAAAAGTTTAGTTGTCAAACACCTGAAGAACTACTCTTTTTTGAGCTTGGTCAAGTCGGATCTATTTGACCGGGCAGTGCCGTGGACGATGCTAATGCTGCGTCACGGTAGGATGGCCGATGACCTTAACCTAAAGCCAAGATATAAGATAAGCGCTGCATGTTCTCTTTTAGTGGTTTTTTGCCTCGTTCTGGCACCTTTATCCATATGGTTCTTGGCCGTGATTCCTTTTCTGATGGGTGCCTTCTTAATATTAAACGTTGATCTATCTCGCTTTTTTCTTGGCGCGCGTGGTGCGCGATTTGCCGTCAAGGCACTGGCGCTCTATTTTTTGTATTATCTTTACAGTATGGTCGGCTTCGCGCTGGGAATTGTTAGATATTTGGGCTGGAGGTATTTTAGCCGCCCGGGCTGATGTGCGTGAACGGATGTGTGGGGTCATGCAAGGGGAATTAGAGAGCTTTGCCGCGGATCACAAGGCGTTGGCAGCTGGGACTCGTAAGAAACTGCTCCTGTACCTGGCTAAGTGGAATGATTTCAGGAACGTTCCGATTTCTGCAACGCTGGCTTGGCTTTGCCGGGCCAACGGGTGTGTGTTTGACAATTATTTTGACAGCTATCATGAAGGTGTGCACCACCCTGGTGGTGATTGGAGGGAGATCGCGTATGGTAAGCTCAGCGGCGGAACAGTATGCGGAGATAGACATTACGAACAATTCTGTCAGTTATTGCTCTATTTCGATGTGTCGGTGGTAACTTCCGGCGAGACGTTGTTTCGAAGCGTCCTGAGGCGGCTGAGCGTGCCCTCTATCGTAGATTCGGAAAAGGTCAGTGTCATCTACAAAAAGGCGTTCAGTTACTTTGGAGTCCCCTTGCCGTCTACCATGGTTATGATTGGCTCCAATTTCGGCAAACCGGTCAGGGGGCTCGAAGGATACCTGTTTCCGGAGATCTTCTATCGAGAGGCGCTTGGTGTCCACGAGACGATATCTGAGAGGGAACTGGGAGAGCTATGCAAGCCCGGCGGCAGAATATTCTGTTTCTGCGTTAATGATGAGGTGCTTGCGAAGCTGGTGGAGCTCGGCTATGCGGTCGAATGCGCGGATAGGGTCAGTGAAGTTGATGATTACCTGAGCGTTACGAAACGATCTGCAGAACGGTGGAGGGGAACCGCAAAAGGATGGCTGCTGGGTGACCCGGTGCTGGTATCGCATTGGATTCCGAGCGCTTGCGAGAAGCAATTGATACCGATTTACGGCACGCCGCAGGAAGGAATTATCCACGAGCTCAAAGGGTTGATCCCGGCTGTTGGCAATATGGTCTATGGGCGCCAGTACAGCGACAGAGATTTCTTTGCATTGTCTCGATTGAATCAGTGTTTTCAGGTCGTTGATCCGTGCAGACCGCCCTTTCAGTCTATCCGGCACGTAAATGCCGTCTGGGAAGCTAGTGGCAGCGATGCCGGGCTTTTTGAATCGGAATATGCGGATGATGAATTGAGGAGATTAGCACATGAAAAAACGGTGATGGTTTCGCTGGTTTTTTGGAGTGGAATGGTACGAGAGCTGGTTAACCTCTACAATTTGATGGATTTGGTCGCTGTCACGCAGTTGCGATGCGGACTCGTGCTGACCTCCGAGAGCTTTGAGTTCATGGTGGATCACCCACTGGAGCTGTTGATGGTTCCCATCGATCAAGGCGGCGTCTATCCGCTCGTTGAGGTCCTTCTGGGCAGTTGTGGTTGCGGTGTCGGCATCGAATCTTTCATGGAGCGCGACCGCCTTCGGGAAGGTCTGGTACGTGGGTTGCGCTCGATAGGACAACGAATCGGGAACAAGGAACTGATACCCAAGGGATGGTGGGGGACATTGGACACGGACCTGGACAGGTTGGCATGGTGGAAACGGCCGGCGCCGGTTCAATTCCACCATGATTGGCCCTACTTTCGCGTAAGGGTACCCTCGGCGGAAAAAGGACCTGGCCAGGAAGACAAGAGATCCTGGATGGAACATCTCCCGGTGCGAAGCATGAGAAAAGCCGCGCGTAGCGTGGGCATATCGAAATGTTTTTCTGCACTGCGACCCTACGAGTGCTACCAGGCGGGTGCGATTAAGCGGGACGTTGTCTGCGCCGTCAAGGCGGCTGGGCTGGAATACATGTTTACAAAGGCGAGTTTCAATGCGCCTCCCGCGGCCCAATACCTGGACGATGAGTTTATTGCGATGAACTATACTGCGGGGCGCTGGGATGGGTGGACGCCGTTCGAGACGGTGAATAATGTCCGGGACCTGCGCAGCGCAGAGAGAAGACTGATGAGAGCGCATAGGCCGGGCTGGTTAGTGAGCACCATCGACGCGTGTCAATGGACCTTCGGAGGCGAGTTCTGGAAAAAGGCCCCCCAACTCCTGGAAATCGCTCAGTTCTGTTCTTCGGGGGGTAAAACCGGGAAGTTGCTGAACGTCAAGCCCTTCACGATTGCCAGATATGCCCGCATGATCGCAGAGGAGCACCTATAGACGCCGCCGATGATGCCCGTTACAAACAGGAATAATGCCTGAAGAAAACGCGCGAAAAGGGGCAAGGATTCTGGCAGCGGTTTTGGCTGCTCTTATCATAGCCGCTTCGTCGATCTCAGTTCTGTCCACGATACGAATGTGTCGCGACATCCCCTTTGCATGGGATTCAGCAGGACACGCATGGGAAGGCCTGATCATTGCTCAGGATATAATGACAGGAGATCTTGTTTCCCTAATGGGCGACACGTATCGCCAAGGCTGGTGGCCCTTTTTTCATTCCTGGCTCCTTGCTCCAGCATACATTCTTCTTGGAAACTCCTATAGCGCTGCGCGCAGTGTGAGCCTCGTCTGTTTCGTCGGGTTTCTTATCACACTTTACCTGATCGGTCTGGAAATGTCAGAAAGGATGGGTCACTGGGTCGGACTGAGCGCAGTCGTCCTGGCAACCACTTCCATGCCGATTCTTGCTTACTCGGCCATGAGCATGACTGAGGTTCCCGGCCTATTTATGTCTGCCCTCACCCTGCTTTTTTATCTGAAGGCGCTTCGCAGCCGGCGTGCCTCATTTATGTTCGCCGCCAGCATTTTCATGTCGCTGACATTTTTCACACAGTGGCATCATGGCGTGTTTGTGATTTCAGCTATCCTGCTTATGCAGATGCTGAACACGCCTCCCATCTTCTCGCGCGCCAGTTTATGCTTGCTTTGTCCATTCACCTTGTTGATGGTCGGGTGGTTTGTATATCCTCAGCACATCACGAGCTTTATAAATCATGCCACCTTTCAGCCTCACTATTACCGCTTCTGGAGTCTCGAGAATTTTGGTTACTACCCTAAGAGCTTTTTGCAGGTTTACCACTCGTCGCCATTGGTCGCGACGGTCGTGGTGATGAGCGTCCTTCTTTCCGTAAGAAAACTGCGGGAAGCCAAGGTAAAGGTATTATTTCTGAATCTCCTGGTAGGAATTGGTCTCCTGACTTTCAAACTGGATCACAGACATCGATATATTATAACTCTTGTTCCGATAATCTGGATTTTAGGGAGCCATGAATTTGTCGCTTTCGTTTCTGGCGTTGCGGCCTATGTAAAGAATGCGAGGCAGAGATTTGCATGTCTGCTGACAGGAAGCCTCTGTGTCTGCCTGCTCATGGTTCCAGGCGTGGTGAGGATGTATCGCACATATCCTCAGTCTCTGATCCAGTACGAGTTTTGGAGCGATCAACGGCAGAAGGAGGCATACGAGTTTATCGCTGAGAACGTTACAGGGCACCGTGACTTAGCGATGTTTTCCAGTTGGGATTATTTCAACAGTCTGAAAGGCCCTACTGTCAGATGGCAGCTGGAGGCGAGGAGGTTTGACGAGGAAGTGAGAAGCCGGGAAAAGAAGCAGAAGACCATGCAGTATGTGCGAAATCTTCTAGCGAACAGAAACGGCCTCGCGTTCAGCGAACTCGTGGGATATTTCGGCTCCAGGAACGTGAATGTACTGGAGTACCATCTTCTCAGCTTCATGAAGGCGCTCAATGGTGATGCATATAAGGAATATCGTCAGGCGCATGCTTTAAATCCCTTCAGTGACAAAATTGCGGACGTTTTACGAATGGACGAGCGGATCACCTGCGTCCTCGGTGTATATCGAAATGGAGAAGAGGATCTGAATCAGTATGCGGAACGCTTTTTCGCCGGGCAGAGCACCTGGAAGGAGGTCAGCGTGCGGCGTTTCGAGGATCTGAATATTGTTTTAAAGATCTACGAAAGGCGAAGCGGTCCAGGTATGCCTGCGGATGCGGGTGCTAGCGGGAAGATTGAAGAATGATCGCGCCCTTGGGTGACTCTGACGTTGCGCGGGCGGGCAACGGGAATTCAGGCAATGCTGCAAATGTGGATGGAGATGGATCGGGAGCTGGTGCGCGCAGTCGCGGTCGTCGATTTGGACTGGAAATGGAAAGAGTCGGCACAATGTCCAGGAGTGTAATTGAAGCCGGGGAAATCAGATCGGATCGGTCTATAAGGGCACGACTTTTTAAAAACACTTCGTACCTGACCGTAGGTAATCAGGTCGGCAACGTTGGGCAATTTTTGTTTTTTCTATATTTTGCCAGAGGATTTGGTGAGGCCGTCGTCGGAAGGTACTCATTTGGTTTTTCATTTACCTATGTTTTGTCCGTGCTTGCCGATCTGGGGATGTCGGCATATCTGATTCGAGAAGTTGCCAGGGACGGCGCGGGTGGCAGGGACCTTATTTGGCGTGGTGTAGTCCTGCGTCTTCTCTCCCTGTTGTTTTTGAGCGTTTTCGGGGTCTTGACGGCAACGGTGTTTTTCAAGGGACTCCCCGTTGACACCATTCTGGTTCTTGCTCTCTTAGGCATGTATCAACTGTTTCTCAGCATTGCAGACGTGTTTCTTGCTGAGTTTAAAGGGCATGACCGGATGGCATTGGTTGCTGTGCTGAATTGTATCGTCAAGATTTTCATAGCGGGTGCCGGGATAGTGATGGTCCTGGAGGGGCTGAGCTATCTGACCGTCATGGCTTGTTTTCCGGTGGGAGCTTTTGTTTATTTGCTGGTCTGTGTTCACATATCGCACCGTTCCTTCGGCGGATTCAAGTTGCACCTGGGACAGCTTGAACTTGGCCGGCTCTTTAATAAGCTCATGCCCTTCGCATTGACTGTTATATTTGTGGAATCGCTTTACCATATAGATATTCTTTTGCTTCGCTTTTTCACGGACGATCAAACCGTTGGCCTTTACTCTGTGTCCCAAAAGCTTGTGATGGTGTTTGTGGGGATTCTTGCTTTCGTTTACACGGCGTTATTGCCTGCGTTTTCTGTGCTTTACGGCGAATCAGAGATTCGGTTGAGGGAAGTGTCGCGGCAGTGCCTGAGGTACCTCATTCTCATTGGATTGCCGATTGCAGCGGGATTGTCTGCGATATCGGAAAGAGCAATCGTGTTGTTTTTTTCGGAGAAGTTTGCGGCTTCGATACAGGGGGCGGAGATATTGAGCTGGACGGTCGCATTATGTTTCGCGGCCGCTCCGTACCATGTGCTGCTGATCGCAATCAACCGGCAGGCGGCAAAAAGCGCCGCAATCGGGATATGCGTCGCGGCAAATCTAGGTTTAAATCTTTTCCTCATACCGAAGTTTGGATACCTCGGGGCCGCCTGGGCAAAGCTGGCGACAGAGGCACTTATTTTGGCGGTTCTGAGCTATCTGGGATCAAGATATTTTAAAAATATCTCTCTTCTAAGGATCCTGCCGAAACCGGCGCTGAGTTGTCTGGTAATGTATATAACCATAAAGGCACTGGGCAATATGAGCTTGTTGGGTATTGTTGTGGTAGCTCCGCTGGTTTATTTCGGGGTGCTCACAATTCTGGGTTCCTATGAAAAGGAAGAAATCGACTGGGTGAAGGGAAACTATCGCAGGCTGTTTGCGAAAACTGTTAACTAGTCCGGATTATTCATAAATATGCGATCAAAAGGCGGTTTCGGACGCGGCGGAACGCTGACATACGCCGGTTATTCAGTCTTGGTCCGCATCCGATCTTGTTGCTTGTCACGGGCGGGCGGTTCTGCTTGACGAATAGTTCGGGCGGATAATAGAGTTTATGTACCTCGCAACCGGGAATTCCGGGCGTACGGCCTGACATGAAAATATGTTTTTTGTCACAAGAGTACCCTCCGGAGAGCCATTTCGGTGGAATCGGAACCTATACCTACAATGTCGCTGTGGAAATTGCCCGGTTGGGACATACCGTCCATGTGGTAACTTCAACCAGAGCGCGGCCCAGAACTTATGACGAACACGGAGTTTTCGTGCATAGGATCAGGCAGCGAAACCTAAGGCCGCAGGAGCTATCGAGACTGTTCTATTCTTTTCAGGTGGCAGGAAAGGTTGCAGAGATCCAATGTCCTTTCGACATTGTTCAATCCAGCGAATTTGGCGCCGAGGGCTATGTTCTTTCCCTTCGGAGGCGGTTTCATCTCGTCACTCGTCTGGCGACACCATTTTATCTCACGGAAAAATTGAACGGGAAAAGTGTTTCCGGGTCCCGTTTGCTGTTCGACATGTTTGAAAGAGTGCAAACCTTGCGAAGCGACGGTATCGTTGCTTCAACAAGGGCGATTGCAAGAACGGTAGCGGAAAAATGGCGCATTGACCTGTCGAAAATTCAAATCATCCCGAACAGTGTCGATGTCGGAAGGATTCGGCAGTTAGGGGCGGGGAAGGATGTCCCGGAAATTCTGAAGGATAGAGAGTTCGTTCTTTACTTCGGACGGCTTGAAGAGAGGAAGGGAGTCCATGTTTTGGCTCGGGCGGTGCCTGCCGTGTTGGGGGAATTTCCTGAAATCTGTGCCGCATTTATAGGATCCGATGCCGGATATCAGGGAGGGTCGATGCGCGCGTACATCCGGGAACAAGCCGGAGGTTACCAGGAGAGACTGCTGTTTTTCGACAATTTGCCACAGGAAAACCTTTTCCCGATTGTGCGCTGCGCAAAATTGGTTGTTCTGCCTTCCTTGTGGGAAGCCTTTGGGTTTGTATGTGTCGAGGCGATGGCTTTGGGCCGGCCCGTCATCGCGACTGCAGGCTCGGGCTTCGAGGAGATCATTGTTGACGGCGTGTCAGGGTTGCTGGTTGAACCAGGAAATGTTGAATCGTTGTCCAGTGGGATTATCAAGTTATTGAGGGACCGTGCCTGGCGCGAAAAGATCGCTACAAAGGCAGAGGCACGGGCCTCTGACTTTGAGGTTTCAAGGGTTTTGCCTGGCCTGATAAACTACTACGAACAGGTGAGGAGCAAAGCGTAGTATTGCGGGGAAGCAGAGTGGGCTTTAAGAGGAATATCTTCCGCAGCGGTGCATATATCCGGCATTTCAACCCGGATTCCGCCGACAACCCTTTCTATCGGATCTATCAACAAAAGAGGCGGGACACAATCGAGATCATCGGCGAGAGACAAGGGGATGAAATGATTCTCGACGTGGGCGGGGGCATGGGTCGAATCGCTCTTGCAGTGGAAAAAAGGAATTCCCGCAAACGCGTTGTGCTGATGGATATTGGGGCTGATATGCTGAGATTAGCCGCCGGCCGGCACGATGCGCTCGGTAGAGTGATGGCGACGAATGCAGATGCGCATGCGCTTCCCTTCCGCGCCCACTCATTCGACGGTATCATCGGGCTTGATGTCCTGTGCCATCTGGAGAACCCGCCTGCCGCGTTGCGTGAGTTCCATCGGGTGCTGAGACCGCAGGGTACTCTGATCCTGGACAACACCAACGGCAATCCTCTGTGGGTGCTTTTTTACCCTAAATACCTTGGAAAGAATCCGCTGAATTGGCTGCGAATCATGCGCTTCCATGGCGTTTACCCTGGATGGCAGGAGATTGTCAGGCATTATCGGAAGAAGGCCTTTATTTCTCTTTTGCGGGAG
The DNA here is from genome assembly GCA_020072565.1 of Terriglobia bacterium. Taxonomy (NCBI): domain Bacteria; kingdom Pseudomonadati; phylum Acidobacteriota; class Terriglobia; species Terriglobia bacterium. The sequence goes on along the minus strand of JAIQGI010000007.1, from coordinate 165,496 downwards.
AACGGATTCCGTCCGACCAAGAGTTTAAGCTACGGGCCGTTGGTATGCCCCAAATGGCATTTGGTCGTATGCGCTCGGGTATGATTCTTCACTCCCCGGAATGGCATCATTCCCGATTTATCTCAGCTTTGTTTCCAGGCAAAGATCAATGGGTCGGGGGCAACGAATGACGATGCCGGAGGGCAATCTACTCTCGAGTTTTCAGGTTCATAAGAGCAAGGCACCGTGGTGTGTGATCGGCAAGGTACACACCTGGCAGATCCTGTCAGGTCATTGGTCGGCAGAATCGGAGGCTTCGGCCAGGATTAACGGAGATGGCGAGGAGAACTTCGGCGAAAGCCTGGCGATCATCGGATCCGGCAACTGGGGTGACCTGGAATTGCGGGTAAAATTCAGGTTTAAATCAGACACAATCAGGCCTCCGGAGGGCGGGGCAATCGTCTTTTTTCTTTTCAAGAATGTCAGGAATCACCTTGCCTATCATTTCTGTATATACAAGAAGAAGGTACAGCTCTTTAAAAAACTGAGAGGCATCTGGAGCCTGCTCGGTGAGCAATGCTACGCATTCGAGCTTTACAGAGATTACGATGTCGTTATTCGCAGCCGCTCGGGGTGGCATGAATGCAGCATAGACGGTGGAGACCCGATGGGGATCCACGACAACGCCCTCAGGCACGGTTGTATCGGAATTGGCGGCAAATTTTGTGATGTGGTGTTCAGCCAGGTTCGCGTTTCAACGACGTGAAAACCACTCGGGTTCTGGAAATGGAGGTATGCTGGGTGAAATGAAGCGGCTTTTGCGATTTCCAGAATATGTTTTTGGAGGGATTCAGTATCATCTCGGCGGCAGGTGGTTTACCGCTAAGCCCAGAATGGTGCAATTCCCTGTGTGTGACCGCTGTAATGCCCGTTGCATCATGTGCAACCGATGGAAAAAAGAGGTGAAGGGTGAAATAGGAGTCGAGAAGATACGCGAGGTATTCCAGAACCCGATGTTTTCAAAAGTGGAACAGGTGAATCTCCATGGCGGCGAGCCTACTTTGAGAGAGGATCTGGCCGATATTTCCAGGATCATTCAGGATGCCTGTCCCAGGTTGCAGCGCATCTGGATCTCCACAAACGGATTCGGTGCGAAACGCATTGAGAAACGAATGCTCGAAGTTCTTGACGCCCTTGATTTCAAGCGGCTGCAATCGCTTGAAATCAACGTTTCGATTGACGGCATGTCTCAGACGCACGACCGTATTCGGGGTGTCAAAGGCGGATTTGAACAGGTGCTCAGTACGCTCGTATCTCTAAAGAGGTTGTGCGCCGGAAATCCGGTTCGATTGACGATCGGTACGGTGATGCAACCGTTGAATCTTAACGAGCTTGATGATATTGAAAGGCTTGGAAGGAGTCTTGGTGTTCCCGTTATTTTCCAGCCTCTGATGTTCGATGAGTTTTTCAATCTCCAGGGATGCGAAGACTTGCGTTTTGCGCCACAGGACAAGGAGACCCTTCGTGGAATCGTCAGAAAAAAACTTGCTGCCGGAACGGCTCCGACCAACCTTTATTGGTGCAACTTTCTTAGGATGATGGACGGTAGCCGCCGAAGGATTCCGTGCCCTTTTGACAGGTATGTGCTTTCGTTGTACCCCACGGGCGAAGTGCTGCCATGCTCAAGGGAAGACTGGATCGTATTCGGCAACGTTTATGACGAGCGGGTTGACACGATCTGGTATGGCAAGAAGGCAAGGGAAATCCGGCAAAGAATGAAAAGGGAAGTTTGTCCTCGCTGTTCCGCTTATTGTGCCGTGGAATTCTCCCTGCAGAAGGAATTCTTCACTTATCTGGCTTTTTATCTCAGGCGCCGTTTGTTTCGACTTTCGCATCGTTTCGAGAGTTGACGACAAAAAGGACTCAGTCTCACGTCGAACCTAGGGCATGCCGCGGCGCAGCACTTCTCTTTCAACCATACCGATCGGTTAAATGCCTGGTTGCATCATGATTGATCTCGGACCAATATGGCTGTCAGGTGACTGTGGCTGTTAACCACGATTCTGCTAGCGATCTGCGAACGCATGACATCCTTTTGATTGCCGGCATCGTAATTTTTGCCGCAGTTGTCCGCGTTCCCTCACTGACGCAGCCCCTGGGGCCTGATCAAGGCATCATGTCCGTTATTGGTGAAGGCATCCTTCAGGGAAAATTGCCTTATAAGGACTTCTGGGAAATGGGATCGCCCGCCATTTTCCTCACCTACGCATTGATGTTCAAGCTTTTCGGCGCTTCGATGTCTGCCATACCCATCGCCGACATGCTCGTTTCGATGCTCACGACCCTCCTGATATTTGCATTCGCAAAAATGATCTGGAGCAAAAATATCGGGTATGTGAGCGCGCTGCTGTTCGCGTTCTTTTCGAATGGCGTGCGGTTGGGTATGCACGCAGGCGGAGACGTTGCTTTTGGCACCTTCTGGTATATTGGGCAGCGGGAAACATTTATGCTGCCGCTGATTGTGAGCAGCTTCTACCTTTTGTTGCGCTCCGAGAGGACCGGGTGGAGCTTGGTGCGGCTGACGACTGCAGGCCTCCTGGCGGGATTGGCTTTTGTTTACAAATTTCCCTCATTGCTCATCTTTTTTTGGCAGCCTATTTATCTGAACCTGTCGATGTTGCGGTTTGGAATGCGAGGCAGGGATTTCCTAAAAAAGAACGCTGCGCTGGGTGCAGGTTTTGCATTTTCGTTGCTTCCGTTTGCCGTCTTTTTCTGGGTCAGAAAGGCGATGCCGGAAATGATCGACATCATATTCCGGTATGTTTACTCCGTATACGGACAAGTCGATCATAGTCTCCTGGGTCTGACAAAAATGGCGCTCACACGCACATTTTTCATAGCCGAAGAAAATTTTATCCTATGGATTTTTTTCCTCGTATCTGCTTTGCACATTGTCGTAAACGAGCGCAGGAAGGAAAGCTTGCTGGTGATATTTTGGGGGATTGCTTCTCTGCTTTATCTGATCAGTCACAGAGAGTTTTTCGGCTATCACTACCTGATTCTCCTGCCACCGCTTTCTCTGCTGGCGGGCTATGGGCTGATCAGGGCGCTGGGGCCGAGGTTAGAACTGCGCAAGGTTGTCACGGCCGAGTTTGGAAAGGCCTTTATCATACTTGCGTTGGTGGCAAATGGCCTGTTTTTTGCCACCTTGAATTACATGCATTACACAAAGTTCTACTATTATGTAACAGGGAAGATCAACCGGGAAACATACTACTCGTATTTCAATGCCTATCCAAAGCACAGTTACTCTTTTCCGGCAGATTATGATGTGGCTCGCTATCTTGTGGCGAACACCAACGATGGGGATACGATTTTCACGCTTGGCGGCACGGAAAGCGTCATCCACTTTCTCACCAAGCGGAGTTCCCCGTCAAGGTTCATTTTTTCATGGATTCTGTTCTCGCGTTCCCACGGTGGGGTCGAGCGGGCTGAGGGATACCGGAAGGAACTTCTCGACAGTTTTGTTCAAAGCCCGCCCAAATACATTGTCAGCCTCGGCGCGCTTGATGAATTCAAATACTACCGGGAAATTTATTCCTTTATGGCGTCGAACTACGTTCTAGAGAAACAATTCCGCGACGACAGATTTGTCTATGTGCACCGTACCAGGAGGGGTCTTGGCGTGTAGGTTGGCGGTAATCTCCAGTTTGGTCGTGCTTACGATCCTGATTCGTGTTCCGGTCCTGATGGAGCCGTGGGGCGGGGATCAGGGCGGATTCGGTTACGCAGCGAGGGGGATCCTCGAAGGCAGGGTCCCATATCGGGATGTCTACGATCTGACCGGGTATGGTGTTTTTTTTACCTTCGCTTTGTTTTTCAAGCTGTTTGGCATCCACATGATTTCAGCTCACATCGGGCACGTGATCGTGTCTGTTGTGACGGTTCTCCTCGTTTACCTGGTGACTCTCCGGGCGTTGGATGGCAGGGCCGCATTGGCCGCCGGATTGTGCTACACCATATTCGCCAACGGATTAGGCTTCAGCGGGTTCGGTTACGAGAACAGGAGTGCATGGGGCACTTACTGGTACATTTCGCAGCGCGAAGTGTTTATGGCTCCTTTGATCGCCGGCGCGGTATACTTGTCGATGATTCTGAAGAGCAAACGAGGCTGGGTGGAGTGGCCGATATATTTCTCGATCGGGATTTTGGTCGGGTTGGCGGTTGTTTACAAGCTTACGGCTGTTTTGATGCTTGCCGCACTTTCGTGTTTTCTTGGAGTGGGCGAGCTCATGGAAGCGAAGGTTTTCAGCGCCGGCCGGGGAAGGGAGCGATGGCGATGTCTGTCATCGGTTCTGGCAAAACAGCTCGTCCTGGTTGCGGGTTGCGTTGTGATTCAATTGCCTTTTCTCTACTATTTCTGGATTCATCACGCCCTGGCGGATATGTATAAGGCTCTATTTGTTCATGTGTCCTTATATGCGAGACTCTCAAGGGGGCTCCGCATCGAGACCATGTTTTCCGGCCACTACTCCATATTGAGGGAGAGCCTGGGGCTGTGGCTGCTCGCGGCGGTTGCCTGCCTCTTTATTTTGTTCCAGGACAGAAAGAGGGACAACCTGCTCATTGCCGTCTGGGCGGTTATTTCCTTGGTGATGGTATGGGGGCAAGGCAAGTTCTTCGGCTACCATTTTATCATTCTGGTGCCGCCGTTTGCCGTTCTGGCGAGCTATGGAATGCCGAAACTGCTCGATCTGGGGCGGGGGATGCGAGGGTTTTTATCCGACAGCGTCAAGGACATCCGGAAGTGCTTTATCGTCGTGACGCTGGGAGCGACACTGGTTGGGTTCGGGATCATTAATTACGATTACTATCGGTGGCACGTATTATTTGTTTTTGGCCGGATTTCAATGAATGAATACTATCGTGTTTTCAATGAGTTCCCGACTCATCCCTATTCCTTTCGGAGCGACTATGAAGTTGTTGACTACGTGCGGCAGGATCTGCGGAAGGACGACCGGATGGCTGTGGTCTTTGGCGCCGGGGATACGGTGATCCATTTTCTCCTGGGAATGGAAGATGTGACTCGGTTTCTGCAGAGCTGGTACCTGTTCCCATCGGACGCAACGCTGGCGAATCAGCCGCTTACGAGGCTGCTCAGGAAGGAATTTATCGACCAGATAATTGCTGCCGCTCCCAGATACATTTTGTGCGTTCACATGTCATTTGACGATCTCGTTTCCCTCCCAACGGTGAAGGACGATCCGGAGGTGATAGAGTTTGCTCAGTTCGTGAGACACAACTATATCCTCAAGAGGACCTTTTTGGACAATCGATTTCTGTTTGAGAAGAGGGCGGCAGAGGAGAGCGGGATGACGCAACTCGCTTTGAAGCGTCGGTGAGACGCATGACCGCAAGGATGCCGGCTTACCGTGAAACCTCTGGATAGAGAGCGGATCAAATGCTGACCTGCAGCATTGGTGTCATGGCATACAACGAGGAAGCGAACATCGGGTATTTGCTCGAATGCCTGTATGCTCAGCGACTGGTCAGTTGTGAAATCAAGGATATTTGTGTGGTGGCTAGTGGTTGTACGGACAGGACAGAGGAGATCGTCAGATCCTGCGCCCGGCGGAACCCACAAGTAAGACTGCTGGTTCAGGAAAAGAGAGAAGGCAAGGCCTCAGCGATCAACCTGTTTCTCAGACATGCCGAGGGGGACATCGTCATTTTAGAAAGCGGCGATACCCTACCTGAGCCTGACACCGTCGAGAACCTTGTCCAGCCATTCCAAGATCCAATGGTTGGAATGACCGGGGGCCGGCCGGTGCCGATGAATGCGACAAATACCTTCATTGGCTTTACGGTCGGCTTATATTGGCGGTTGCATCATCAGATTGCTCTTTCCGAACCAAAGTTAGGGGAAATGGTCGCTTTCCGCAACATTATCCACGGGATTTCGGCTGACACTGCTGTGGACGAGGCTAGCATCGAAGCGTTGATCAACAAAGCCGGGCTTCGGATTCATTACGCCGGCAATGCGGTTGTTCATAACAAAGGCGCGGAAACAATTCGTGATTACATCAAGCAGAGACGCCGGGTAACGGCCGGCCACAAGCATCTCCAGGCGACATGCGGCTATACGGTATCCACCATCAAGGTTCATAATCTGGTTCGGCTTGTGGGACGGGTTCTCCGCGACGCGGGCTGGAGTGGCAGGTTCCTGTCTTGGACCGCAGGCGCGATGGCGCTGGAGTTGTATGGCAAGCTGTTGGGCGATTACGACTATTACGTCAAGAAAAAGAATCCCTTCGTGTGGGATATTGCAAAATCAACAAAGAATCTGCGCAATGATTCCTCTGACAGTTAGTATTCCCGGATATCAGTTGTATCGCCGTTTTGGAACGCCGCGTTTGTACCCGGCAAATTTGACGGTCAGCGTGACGTACAGGTGCAACTCCAGGTGCAGGACCTGCAGGATATATGATAAGCGGGCGCTGGAGTTCAGCGTTGAGGAATATGATAAGACTTTTGCTTCCATCGGACCCAGAGTCTTCTGGATTACGATGAGTGGTGGTGAACCTTTTTTACGAAGGGATTTCGCTGAGATCTGCGCGCTTGCCTATGTGCACTGCAAACCAAGAATTCTGAACATTCCTACCAATGGGATTCTGTCGGATGTGGTGGGCGAAAAGGTCGAGCAGATCGCTAAAAATGCCCCAGAAACACGGGTAATCGTCAATGTCTCTCTAGACGAAATCGAAGAGCGCCACGATAGGATCCGCAACGTGGACGGGAATTATGCGAAGGCCATCAGAACCATTGAAAACCTGAAGAGGGTAAAATGTTCGAACCTGAGTGTCGGCATTCATACGGTCATATCGCGCTTTAACGTCGACAGATTCGCGCAGATTTATCAAGAGGTTTTGAAGTTGGGTCCTGACGCATACATTACCGAAATCGCCGAGCAGCGGGTTGAATTGGGCACGGTTGGGGAGGATATTGTACCTGCGGAGGACGCCTATTGCAGGGCGATCGATTATCTTTGTGCCGGAATTCGTGGCCAACGGCATCGGGGCATCCATGGAGTCACGCAGGCATTCCGGTCGGAATATTATCGAATGGTTAAGAGGATCATCCGAGAAAAGAAGCAAATCGTTCCGTGTTATGCCGGATTCATGTCTGCCCACATAGCTCCTGACGGCAACGTATGGGCTTGCTGTACCAAGGCGGAGAGCATGGGTAATCTGAGGGATGAGCTGTACGACTTCGGCAAGGTATGGTTTTCAAAAAGAGCTCAGGAAGTACGGAAACCTATTCGTGAAGAGTTGTGCTATTGCCCGCTTGCCAATGCGAGTTACACGAACATGCTGGTTTCGTATCCTGCTTTACTACGGGTTCTCAAAACTCTACTGGCATCGAAGATGAGAAAGTATTTTTGAAAGGACGCCGGGCATGGAGTGGCACTTCTCTGAAAGCGGTTCGTGAAATGCTGGTCACGCCGGGAATCGAGGTCGAAAGGATAACTCTGGATATTGAGCCATGCAACTGCGGCCTCGAGGGTCTGAAAATCGTGCAGCTTTCTGATTTGCATATTCGCAGATTTGGGGCGCGCGAAAGGAAAATTGTTCGCTTGGTCAACCGCGAGGCCCCCGACTTCATTTTCATCACCGGAGATCTTATAGTTGGCTTCTCAAATCAATATTCTGCTTGCGTCCGGACCTTGGGCGAGATGAGAGCCAGACGCGGCGTATTCGCCGTGCTCGGCAATGCCGATCACACGTTCAAGCCGAGACGGTTTCAAGATGATTTTCTTAAGGCTCTGGAAGATATTCGAGTCACGGTTTTGAGTAATAGAAATGTCAGGTTGTCTTATGGGGAGAGAAACTTCTATCTGATCGGCGTGGATGACCCCTTTTACCATTATGATAACTTTGATGAAGCTGTGAAGGGCGTATGCTTCAATCATCCCACGATCCTGTTGGCACATTCGCCTGATATCCTGTTACCGCGCGGAGATGCCTTGGCGGTAAATCTCATTGATTCAGACAAAAAGGAGGATTTTTTTAAGACCTGGAGCTGGGCTGAAAGTACCTATTTTGGCCCTGAGAGAGGCGATGTCTATTTCGAACGGGATGGTACGCAGACGGTGCGCATTCAGAGCCGCCAGGACGGCGTTTTCGTGGATACGATTATTCTGAATCCGTATCCTGAATTGGATGACGCACTGAATTTCCGGCGATTCGGGAGAATTGATGAGTTTCTGCGTGCAGGAAGCATCCCGGAACGATACGGCGATCTAATCGCGATTCCCGCAGGCGCTGTTCAGGAAGAGCGGATGCATGGCAAGTGGAAGAAGGCAGGTGATTCGGGCGCGCTGTCTGGCATTCGCCTGGATGACCTGCCAGCCCGGCGGGGATGGCGATATCAGCCCTTGGTCGACCCGGCGGACTATTTCGAGGCCGATTTCAGCGCCAGAAGCGGCGTGCGCTACCATCTGTGGATGCGGCTGAAAGCCTTCAACGGAAGCCCGCTGTCCGACTCTGTATACGTGCAGTTTAGCGATGCTGTCGACGGGGGCGGGAATGTCCGATATCGGATCGGCATGGCCGCGCACACAAAAGCGCGGTTGAACGATGTTGATGTGATCTTGACAGGCCACACCCACGGAGGCCAGATCAGGATCCCATTCTATGGCCCCATTGAGACTATGACTTCGATTGGCAAGAGATATTCCGGTGGGCTCTATCGCTTAAAGAAATCCTTGCTCTATGTTTCGCGCGGGGTCGGGTACAGCATTCTGCCGGTTCGAGTTCTGTGCCCGGCGGAAGTGACCGTCTTCGGTTTCCAGCCTCGGAGGCCACGAGCAGATAAAGAGGCTCGTGCTTTTCAATGAGCCCAATCCGGACGAAAGTGGAAACATCCGGGTGCCGATAACTTAAAGGAATTGGCAATGACAAGTGGGGTGTGGAAATGCCGGTACTGGTAACCGGAGCAACCGGACTGCTTGGTAGCCATCTGGTTGACTTGCTGATAGAACGGGGCGAATCCGTGCGTGCCCTCGTGCGTCCGGGCGAGGGCACGGATTGCTGGGCGCGCGCGGGCGTGGATATCTGCCGGGGTGACCTGTCGGATCGCGCGTCGCTGGAAGCCGCAGTTCACGGAGTGGATCGGGTGCTTCATTGTGCTGCGCGTACGGGTGTCTGGGGACCGCGGCGCGAGTACGAGATCACCAACATTCAAGGGTTGGAGTCTCTCCTCAAGGTCGCGTTAGCCGCCGGAGTTCGCCGCTTTGTGCACGTCAGCTCGATCGCCGTTCTTGGCGCCGATGTACGCGGCGTTGCCGACGAGACGTCACCGGTGCACATCGATCCGAATCCGTATAGCTGGTCCAAGGTCATGGGCGAACGGCTGCTGGAGAGAATGCTCCGGGAGCATGAGACTCCCGTGACGATCGTCCGTTCCGGCTGGATCTACGGCCCCCGGGACGTCGCGAGCTTTGCCCGCTTCGCCTCGCTGATTGAGCGCGGCAGGATGGTTCTGATCGGTTCCGGAAACAACCACCTGCCGCTGATATATGTGACGGACGTGGCCCGGGGTATTCTGCTGGCGGGTGAAGCGGCTGAAGCCGTCGGAAGGACCTACGTTCTGGTCAACGACGAGCCGGTAACCCAGCTTCAATACGTAGGCGCTATTGCCACCGAGCTGGGAGTGCCGGCGCCCAACCGTCATTTTCCCCGCCGTCTCGCGCTGATTTTGGGAGCTGTTGCAGAAGGCGTGGGTCACATTTCACGGCGGGGACAGCCGCCGCCGCTCACCCGCTATGGCGTGCAACTGTTGGGTGGCGAGAATCGCTTTGTCATCCAGAGGGCCCGGCGCGAGCTCGGGTTTTCACCCGAGGTCAACCTGGCCCAGGGAGTGCAATGGAGCGTCGCCTGGTATCGGTCGAGGCACAGCGTAAACAGCGCGCGGGAGGAGAAGTGAGGGAGACTCTGGTCACCGGGGCGACTGGCTTTATAGGCCATCACTTGGTTGGGGCGTTGTGTGCACGCGGCGATACCGTCCGGGCGCTCGTCCTTCCCACCGAGGATACGGCCTGGCTCGAGCAGCACCACGTCACTGTCTACCGTGGCGACGTGTGCCAGCGGGAAGAGCTGATCGAGCCGATGCAGGGCGTGGATACGGTCTTCCACCTTGCGGCGATACACGGCCTTTGGCGCCCCAGACAGGACTACTATTCCGTCAACGTGACAGGTGTCGAAAATGTTTGCCGGGCTGCGCTGGCAGCCGGCGTGAAACGCCTGATCCATGTGAGTTCCTGGGCTGTCTACGGCATGGGACTGGGTCAGCCGGTGCGCGAAGATTTTCCGTTGAGACCCGGGTCTGATCTCTATGCAGCAACCAAGGCTGACGCCGACAAGCTCGTGCAGAGTTATATCACCCGGGACTATCTGCCCGGCGTAATTATCCGTCCCGGTACTGTCTTTGGGCCAGGGGATTGGATCAACTTTGGGCGCATGGCGGACCGCCTGCGTGCCGGGAGAGCCATTATCATTGGGTCGGGGCGCAATGCCGTTCCCTTCGTCTATGTCAGCGACATCGTGGATGGCCTGCTCCTGGCGGCCAGCCGGGAGCAGGCCGTTGGCCGGGTGTTCAACCTCACCAACGACCAACCGCTGACTCAGGCGCAACTCTGGCACGCAATAGCACTGGAAATTGGTGCCAAGCCGCCGCGCCTCCACATACCCTACTTTGCTCTGTATGCGCTCGCATTCGCCGCCGAGCGGGCTGTCAAGCAGGTCCATCCCCAACGCCAGCCACTGGTGACGCGGCTGGGCGTCAAATTGTTCGGCAGCGATAACCGTCACGAAATCGACAAGGCGCGCCGTGAACTTGGCTACGCACCCAGGATCAGCCTCCGGGAGGGCGTGCACATAACCGCAAGATGGTATCTCCAACACCGCAATGGATCCCAAGTTGCCAGCGCGGCAGTCGCCTGAAAGATGAGCCTGTGAGCATGCTGCTTGACAGCATCATAGAAAGCGCGCGCAAGAACTTTTCTTCACCCGGTGCAGCTGAGTGAGCTTCAAGCGGGAATCTGAAACCAGCCTGCATCGTCTCACGGAGGAACAAGCATAACCATGAAAAGCCTCACGGATAATCACAGCGGCGCCGCGACAGCCAAAGACAGGATCGATGCAAATAAGTCCATCTCAGCATTTTTCCCCGCATTGAACGAAGAAGCCACGGTTGCGAGATTAACTCAAGACCTTCTCGGCCTGATCAAATCAACTTTCGTGCAGGGCGAGGTAATTATCATCGACGACGGGAGTACTGACAGGACTCGGGAGATCGCGGATTGTTTGGCTAAGGAGAATGACGGCTTCGTAAAGGTCATACACCACAAGGAGAGCCGAGGATATGGAAATGCCCTGAAAGCTGGTTTCGACGCGGCGCGGTATGACCTGGTGTTTTTTACCGACGGCGATTATCAATTTGACATGAACGACCTTCACAGGGCATTTCCTTTGATCGCTGAATATGACATCGTCGTAGGCTACAGAAAGAACCGACAAGATCCGCGTCACCGTCTGCTGCTCTCAAGAGGCTACAACTTACTCGTGCGCATCTTGTTCGGACTGAAGCTGAAGGATGTCGATTGCTCGTTCAAATTGTTCAAGCGGTCGGCCCTTAAGGAGATTTCCATAGAATCGGGCGGCTATTTCATTGACACCGAAATCATGGTGAAGCTGAAAAAGCGGGGTTTGAGAATTAAGGAGATCAGTGTCCGTCACCTGCCGAGGACGTCCGGCGTCTCCAAAGTCAAGATGAAACACATCTATATTACCTTGCATGAGATCCTGGCTCTGTGGAAACAAGTTCGAGAAAGTTAAATAAAGCATCGGAACCATCATGAAAATCCTTTTGATCAATCCTCACATCACCAATGCTGACATATATTCCAAATACTCTGCCGGCGCACCCTGTCTGCCTCCCCTGGGATTGTGTTATCTCGGAGCGGTCTTGCTTGAAAAAAAACACGAAGTGAGAATTGTGGACTGTGCCGCCGAGAATATCGGAATCTCCCAATTGAGACAGCAAATCGATGCCTTTATGCCCCGAGTCGTGGGCGTTACCTCTACCACGGTCTCCTACCATGCAGCCAGGCAAGTGCTCCAGGTGTTAAAGGAGTCTTATCCCGAAATTACGACCGTTTTGGGCGGAGCCCATTTGAGTGCTATCCCACTCGAGACCATGAAGGACTGCGAGACCTTGGACATTGGAGTCGTGGGCGAGGGGGAGCAAACCCTGGCAGAGGTGGTGGAGCGCCTGGAAAGCAGCCAGCCCCTGAATGGAGTTCCGGGTACGCTGATCCGATATCAGGGTGCGATCATACAGAACCCTGTGAGAAAGCCGGTTTCAGACCTCGATGCTACGCCGGTCCCGGCACGTCATTTGCTCAAGGATTTGCGGCGTTATTCCCACACCCCATTCCGCGGTGCGCGCTTCACCACGACTATGATCACCAGCCGGGGATGTCCCTTTCAATGCGGGTACTGTGACCAGTCGATATTCGGCAGGAAGTGGCGGGCACACAGCGCTGAATATGTTGTCAAAGAGATCGCCTCCTTAAAGGAGAGGTATGGCGTTGAGTTCATCTCATTTGAAGATGACAACTTTTTGCTTTCAAAGAATAGAACGATTGACATTTGCCGGGAGATGCTCGGACGGCGTCTGGATATAGGTTGGTCGTGTCTTGGTCGTGCGAATGAGGTTGACGAAGAGGTTCTCCCGCTCATGAAAATGGCAGGGTGCAGTGTCGTTTATGTCGGCATCGAGAGCGGGAGCACCCGAATCCTGGAATTGATTAACAAAAAACTCAAAATGGAGGAGACGGAGAAGGGCATTCGACTCATCAAGCAGCACGGCATAAACGTGATGGGTTCCTTCATCCTGGGGATACCGACAGAGACAAGAGCGGAGATGGAGAAGACGATCAGGCTGGCTTTGTCTCTTCCTTTGGATGGGGTTTCTTTTTTTATGTTTACTCCCTATCCCGGCACACCGCTGAGAGAACTTGCCAAAAAACACGGACGGGTCAGCGACGATTGGAGAAACTACTCCGGCCACCCGGGCACATTGCCCTTCGTTCCGTCCGGAATGGAGGAAAAGGACCTTTTGGAAGTCCAGACGAGAGCATATCGAAGGTTTCTGATCAGGCCGCAGTATTTGGTGAACCACATCAGTCTCTTCGCGAATCGAAGTTCAATTAGCAATGGTTTGAGGTTTTTAAGGGCTCTGGTACCGAAATGAGTCTTCAAGTCGAATTGTGCTCCTGTCAGGAGGCATGTCAAAACTGGGCGGAAACCAAACCTTTGACTGAGGAAACTTTATTTGTTGCGAGAAAAGACCATATCTGACATCCGTGTTGACGTCGTCATCCCTGTCCTGAACGAGGCGCACGTTTTGGAAGCGAGCGTGGCGACGGTTCGTGAATTTTTGCAGAAACAGGTTGGATTTAAATGGCGCATTGTCGTTGTCGACAACGGCTCGACGGACGGCACTTTAAAGGTTGCAGAGAATCTGGCAGAAACGTTTGATGATGTGGCATGTGTGCATCTGAAGGAACGTGGTCGAGGCCGCGCCCTGCGGGAATCATGGCGGGTGAGTACTGCTGACATCGTTCTGTATACGGATGTGGATCTCTCCACTGAACTGGCGGCTTTGCCGAAGCTTGTTTACGCGCTTGGGCGGGAAGGCTATGACATCGCGATTGGCTCGCGCCTTGCCAAGGGTGCAAATACGAAACGATGCCTGAAAAGAGAGATCACCTCAAGAGCCTACAATGTCATCCTGAAGTGTCTCTTGTTTGTCAAGTTCAAAGACGCCCAGTGCGGCTTCAAGGCGGTGACCAGACGAATTGTGGAAGACCTCGTGCCTCAGGTTAAGGATCAATCCTGGTTCTTTGATACCGAACTTCTTGTGCTGGCCGAGAGGCGAGGGTACCGGATCAAAGAAATCCCAGTAACCTGGATTGAGGACGACGACAGCCGCGTCAGGATTGTTCCCACCGCCTGGGAAGACATGAAGGGGGTCTTCCGGCTCAGATGGCTGTTCGTCAAGGAGAAGTTGGCAAGAGTTGGGACATTGAAGCCCGGGAAGGCGCACGAACGTCCGCCTGCGGAGCGTATATCCAATGCGCCGCGCCAATAGCTGAGAATGGTTGGGAAGGGAAGCCTTAGTTCATGAGCGAAAGAAAGAAAATCGAGAAAATACTTCTCATTCAACCCCCTTTGACCGTGCATACGGACCTGAGTTCCGAACCCAAAGGTGTGCATCCTCCCATCGGACTCGGCTACCTGGCAGCAATGATAGAAAAGGACTACCAGGTTCAGATCGTGGACAGCGTCGTGGAGGGGTATGAGACCGAAATCGAACTTGGGAGAAACCTGATCCGCTACGGCCTTAGCTTTGAAAGACTTCGCGAAAGGATCGAGGCATTCGCCCCGGACGTAATCGGCGTCTCGAACTCCTTTTCCTCGGGGTTCCGGGAGGCGCTTCAGGTCTGTGAACTTGTCAGAAAAGTCAGCCCGGAGATTGTTACCGTCATCGGCGGCCCGCATCCGTCGGCTGTGCCGGAAAATGTAATTCAACATAGAGAAATTGATTTCGTGGTGCTCGGGGAGGGCGAGCACAGCTTTCGGGATCTCTTAAGAAGCATCGAGATTGGGGACTACTCCGGGCTCGACGGCCTGGCTTCCAGACAGAATGGGATTGTGCGGGTGCTTCCCAAGACCCGCTTCATCGAGAATTTGGATGAATTGCCCTGGCCGGCGCGGCACCTCCTCCCGATGGAGAGATATTTTGAAATCGGGGAAGCATTTCTTCTGACGCGGCGTAAACCCTTCACCCCGCTGAATACCTCGCGCGGGTGCGTCGCCCAGTGCACATTTTGTCCGGTTCATGCCACCTGGGGCGGGAAATGGCGCGCCCGATCCGCTGAAAACGTTCTGGATGAGATCGAACATCTTGTGAAGACCTACGGCATCAGAGAGGTTCATTTCGACGACGATAACCTGGTATTGAACAGAAAACGTGCCGAGAAGCTTTTTCAGGGAATCATAGACAGGAAGTTGGACATTGTCTGGACCGTTCCCACGGGTTTGGCGCTCTGGGCAGTCGACGAGAATCTGCTCGGACTGATGCGGGCCAGCGGGTGTTACAAGCTGTTCGTGGCCGTAGAGTCAGGCGATGAGCACATGCTGCATGATGTTATCAAGAAGCCTCTTGACTTGAGAAAAGTCAAACCGCTGGTGAGATCAATGCAGAAATACGGAATCGAGGTTGAATCGTTCTTTGTCGTGGGAATGCCCGGCGAAAGCAGAGACACGTTAAAGCGTAGCTTCCGGTTTGCCCGCGAATTGGATACCGATACCACGCATTTCTTTTTCGCCAATCCGATGCCTGGCACAAGATTGTGGGATCTTTGTGAGCGGGGCGGCTATTTTGTCCCGGATTTCAGTCTTGACAACATTCGGGTTGAGCGGGCAAATATCAATACTCCGGAATTGCCGGCAGCAGAGCTGGAACGATTAGTAGCTCATGAAGAACTGATCAGCAGAATCATGGCGCTGGCGCGACACCCCTTCCGTTTAACGAAGAAGTACTTGTCGTATTTCAAAAAGGACCGACGAATCGTTGTCAATTTCCTTCTCAAGAATCTTCGCCGAACCTGTGGCAGGGTCGAGTTAAAGAACTAACACCCGTGTTCTGCTTGTGGATTCCTACTTTGCAGTCCTGGCGACAGGAAACAGCCTGGATGCATAAGTGCTGGACAGGGATCTGAAGCAATTTCCGATTGCCCCGGGGTTGACGACGGCAACGGGTTTAGTTCGAAATGATTCGACTTGTGTGTTAGACTCACCACCCATGAAGAAAGCGCTGATCACTGGTATCACAGGCCAGGACGGATCGTACCTGGCTCGGTTGCTGCTCGAAAAAAACTACGCAGTTCATGGCATCATCAGGCGGACGAGCACCTTCAATACGGACCGCATCGAAGACATCTACCGGGATCCTCATGACCGTGGTGCACGGATGTTTCTTTACTACGGGGATCTCACCGACGGCACCAGCCTGCGCCGGATCCTGGAGAAGACGGAACCGGATGAGGTTTACAACCTGGGATCTCAGTCGCACGTTCGTGTTTCTTTTGATCAACCCGAATACACGGCGGATACGGTGGCGACCGGCACATTGCGCCTGCTGGAGGCGGTGCGCGACTATTGCGGCAACAATCCCGGTCAAGTCCGGTTTTATCAGGCAGGATCCTCGGAAATGTACGGCGCGGCGCCCCCGCCGCAGAACGAGAAGACGCCCTTCTACCCTCGCAGTCCTTATGCTGCGAGCAAGGTTGCCGCTCACTGGTACGCCGTCAATTACCGAGAGGCCTATGGCCTATTCATCTGCAATGGAATCCTCTTCAACCATGAGTCTCCGCAGCGAGGCGAGACGTTCGTAACCCGCAAGATAACGCGCGCCGCGGGCCGTATCCGCCACGGATTGCAGACGAAGCTCTACCTGGGCAATCTTGAAGCGAAACGCGATTGGGGTTATGCGGGAGACTATGTGAAAGCGATGTGGGCGATGCTGCAGCAGGCCGAGCCGGACGATTATGTCATCGCGACTGGGGAATCACACTCAGTAAAGGAGTTTCTGGACGAGACCTTCTCCCTTGTGGGATTGGACTGGCCGAGCTATGTGGAACTGGACTCAAGGTATCTGCGCCCTACGGAAGTAGATCAACTCATGGGAGATCGTTCCAAAGCAAAGGCGAGACTCCAGTGGGAGCCCAAGGTGGGTTTCAAAGAGCTGGTGCGCATGATGGTCGATCATGACTTAGAGATGGCGCAAAAGGAAAAGACTTTGCTGAACGCGGGTCACTCCTCCTCCTTGCGGACTTACATTTGACTGATTCTGGGGAGAACTTCGAGCGTTGAAGGCGAAACCAGTATTACATCCCGAGAGCAAAATCTTCGTAGCCGGCCACACGGGTCTGGTCGGTTCCGCCATCTGCCGCCGTCTTATGAAAGCGGGATGCAACAGGCTGTTATTGCGGACACTGCGCGAGCTCGATCTCACGAAGCAGGATGCGGTCCAGGATTTCTTCTCGAAGGAAAAGCCTGAATTAGTTTTCCTCGCTGCCGCCCGGGTCGGTGGGATCCACGCCAACAGCAGCTATCCCGCCGAGTTCATTTATGAAAATCTGATGATTGAATGCAATGTGATCCACGCCGCCTGGCAGCATGGTGTGGAGAAGATGCTTGTGCTCGGTTCTTCCTGCATTTACCCGCGTGAAGCTCCTCAGCCCATCAGGGAAGAATATCTACTTGCGGGTCCCCTTGAACGCACCAACGAACCCTACGCCGTCGCCAAGATTGCCGGCATCAGCATGGCGCAAGCTTACCGCCGTCAGTACGGCTTCAACGTGATCTGCCCGATGCCGACCAACCTCTATGGTCCTGGCGACAACTTCGACCTTAAAAAGGCCCATGTCTTGCCTGCGCTCATCCGCAAATTCCACGAGGCGAAACTGACCGACGCTCCCGAAGTCGTCGTCTGGGGCACCGGGACGCCGCGCCGCGAATTTCTCCATGTGGACGACCTGGCCGATGCAGTGCTGTTCCTGATGTTGCACTACGACGACCCGGAAATCATCAACGTCGGCACGGGGGAGGATGTGACGATTCGCGAGTTGGCGCTCTTGATTCGTGATATTGTCGGCTATCGGGGCCCAATAGTGTTCGACCCCTCAAAACCCGATGGCACCCCCAGGAAGCTGCTGGATGTCCACCGCCTGACCTCCCTCGGTTGGACCGCACACAGGTCGCTTGATGCGGGCCTGGCAGACCTGTACAGCTGGTATCAGGCGAACCTACCATGATCCTCGTATTCTGCAGGATTTAATAGTGATCTCGTGTCGCAGAATTCCGTAACACGATCTTAACGCGATGGCGAAAATGACAGGCAGCTCCCAGGCTATGGGCGCAGGAGATGGCGGCCGCGCAAGAATCCGAGTTTGTCTTATCTCGCTTTACTCCTGCAGTGCGATCGGACTGCGTTACCTAGCCTCTGTCTTGCGCGAGAATGGGATTGACGTCCATCTTATCTTTTTCAAGGACAAAGATATCGCTCTGGACCTGATGGAACGTCCAAGCCAGAGGGAATACGAGCTTTTGTTGCAGCTCATAGGCCGGCTTGATCCTCATCTGGTAGGACTTGGAGTGCGATCTTCTTTTCTCTCTATTGCACGTGAGATTACGAGACAAATACAGACGAGATTGAACAAACCAGTTATCTGGGGCGGCACGCATGCTACTGTGGCGCCTGATGAAAGCATACAGATTGCAGACATGATTTGTCTGGGTGAAGGGGAGCAGGCAATTTTGGAGCTTGCGCAAGAGCTTGCTTTAAGAAATGTTAATCCGAATGTCGAAAGCATCTGGACCCGGAGAGACGGGTCAATTGTCAGAAACCCAATCCGCGGGCTGTGGCAGAATTTAGATGCCCTGCCGTTTCCAGATTATATTGATGAAAGCAAGTATTTTGTCCACCACAACGAGATCGCTTGCGAGGATCCGGGAAGACGATCTTTCAATCTGGATGTCATAACTTCCAGGGGCTGTCCATATCGGTGCAGCTATTGTTCCAACAGTATCCTTAGCGACTTGTGTGCAGGGAAGGGACGGGCAATAAGGCGAAGAAGCGTCAAGAACGTGTTGGATGAGTTGAGATCGCAAAGGGATAATTTTGCTGACCTGAAACGAATCGATTTCATCGATGAGGTATTTACCTGGGATAGGGACTGGGCTGAGGAATTTGTGGAACAATACAAAAGAGACATCGGCTTGCCTTTTCATTGCATGCAGCACCCCGAAACTGTTGACAGGGAAATCTTATGCATGCTACGGGACGCAGGCCTGGAACGTGTTGAGATCGGGATACAGTCTGGTTCCGCACGCGTTCGCAAGGAGGTCTTTAATCGTCCGGTTTCCGATGAGAAACTGATTAACACTTCCCGGATAATGCGAGAATTGAGGATAGTGCCATTCTATGATGTTATTGTTGATAATCCTTTCGAGACGACTGAGGATAAGAGGAGCGGTCTTAAACTGTTACTCAGTATGTCGCGCCCTTTCCATATGCACATGTTCTCACTGATATATTTTCCTAATACCATTCTGACTCGAAACGCCCTCGAAGCAAAAGTGATTACAGAAGATCAAGTCGAAGGAAGAGCTACTACGTGTTTTGACCAATGGTATGTTTCCTTAAATCATCCGCGTCCTCTGTCCGACAGGTATTGGTTGAGCTTATATTCTCTGTGCTCAAAAAACTTTGTGCCAAAGAGGTTTATCAGGTTCCTTAGCGGAGTGAATTATTTGTCAAAGGCTCCGTTTATGTTGGTGCGCTTCGCCATCCTATGCAACTTCATAAAGCTTGGGTCGATCGCCGTAAAATGGCTCTTTGAAGGAAAGCCCGTTCTAAGTTCGATCGGGAAGCGAAGAAAGAGCGGAAAAGCGGGAAGCCGAATCGTATAGTAACTGGCTGCAATTGCGGGGTTTTGATGAAGGCACTGGTTATTGGCGGCACTGGATTTATTGGAAGCCATATTGTTCAGGCACTCTTGGGAAAGGGTGTTCGGGTTCGTATCCCTGTTCGGCACAAGGGTGAAGTAGCGGGATGCAACCGGGATGGTGGGGTCGATATCGAGTATTGCTATGGTGATGTCCTGGATGAAGGTTCTCTTCGCGCATGTATGGATGGAATCGAAATAGTATACGGCTCTTTTGGTCTGCTAGGTCAGTGGCGAATATCCCATGATGAATATTGGAAGGTAAATACACGTGCTGTGACTAACGTTTTAAATAGCCTTGCTGGCACGAGCGTCAGACAGTTCATTCACCTGAGCAGTGCCGGTGTGCTGGGCCCTCTTCCAGACGGCGTCATTGCTGATGAAGCGTTTCCGTTCAATCCTTCGAACATCTATGAAATGTCGAAGTGTGAAGCGGAAAGGGAAGTGTTGAGGTTCGGAAAGTCGGGTCATCTTCCTTTTACGATCGTCCGGCCTGAGTTCGTCTACGGCCCTGGCGATCTGCACGTATTACCTCTGTTCAGCGCGATTCGCAAGCGACGGTTTTTCTTGATCGGGAATGGCGCCAGCGTGCTTCACCCAACCTATATTGATGATTTAATCCAGGGGATTCTCCTGTGTGCGGACAACAATAGGGCCATCGGAAAGACCTATATGATCACTGGAAAAGCGCCGCTTCATGTGAGGGAGATCGCAGAAATCATCGCTGAGGAATTGAACGTCCATTTGTCCCGAATAAACATCCCGCGCGGCTTTGCATGGCTTGGGGCGAGCGCGCTCGAATTGCTTGCCCGAAGCATCCGCGCATCAAAACCTCTATTAACGCGATCCCAGGTGAAGTTTTTCTCAGAAAATAGGGCTTTTAGCAACCGCAAGGCCCAAATTGAGCTGGGTTATGTGCCAACGGTTGACTTTCGTGAAGGTGTGAAAAGGACGCTTTGTTGGTACACGGAGAAGGAATACTTGTAAATGCGGAAGCGCAGGATGGACATTAAATTCTTTTACAAGATCAGCCTGGCCGAAGGCGAAGGAGTCGGTACGGCTTATGAATATTGTGCCAAGTTACGTAGACTCTGGAAATTTATCGATGCAATCGCAATGGCGAAACGGATTCTCATCGCCGGTCTCCCTGAGAAATTCGGCTATAGCATGGATTTCATCCTGCTTTCAGAGATCCTTGACGGGCAGGTTCTTGTAATTGACGAGAGAGCGGATCGAATTGGAGGGGCGCAACGATGCCTTCGGGATCTTTCTTCCATGGGTATTCTTAGCGGGACTGGTGCGAGATTTAGCCAGGTCGACGATCTAGGAAGGATCGATCGTGAACGCCTTGACGGGGAAAGATTTGATTTGGCCTTGTCCTGTGAGGTTCTGCAACGGGTCAATTCTTCGAAGGAAGACTACTTCTCATTCTTGCGGGAAGCTGCCAGGAGCTACGCTGTCTTCGTGCCGAATGGCGGCAATGCCGCTCATGCAGATCACAGCGGGCTTAAAGGCATGCATCTCCACGAGTTGCTGAAATACTGCCGGCTGGGAAACAGCAAGATGCGAATTTACGATTGCGGACTTTTAGATATGCCACCTTTCCCGCCGGGCGTAAGCCGTTCACAAGAGCGGCGTGAGCAGGCAGCCGGCAGCAGGCTGGAAGGCTTTTTGATGAAGGCGCTTGAGCTGCACAGCTCCATCGAGGGTCTTTTCCCACGGTGTCTAAAAGTAAGAGCCGCACACATTGCTTACCTCATGGCCGCACGTTCTGACTTTGGGAAAGCTCATAATGCTAATTGAGCTTTGGCTTGTTGGATCCTGTTGCTTTACTGCACCGGCATGCGTGATCAGGTTGCGCCGCTACTAAACAAAAGATTCCATACTATGAAGCAGCTCTGCAGCACCAGGACGCTCGCCGTCGCTGGAATCTCTATTCTGCTGGCAGCCACAATGCTTTTTAAGAGATCCTCCGGTGCGAAGCAAGCCGAGCTGAAGAAGAACGTTTTGTACTACTATACCCAAGGTGTCACCAAATATCAGATACACGAGTATACCGCTTTTGTCGAAAATCTTGAGGCAGCCGTAAGTCTCGCTCCGAATAATCCGAAGATGATGTTTACACTGGCACGCGCTTGCGCACTCAAGGGACAGAAGGAAGCGGCTCTAACCTGGCTGGCTAGAGCGTTGAACCTGGGCTATTATTTTGAATTGCCAGGGGATCCCGATTTCAGTTGCCTGAGAAATCTTGATGCTTTTGGCCGCATTATGAAAATGGTACAAGAGAGGAAAACACCCGTTCACAACAGCGAAATAGCGTTCTGCCTTGCTGAGAAGGACCTGATGCCGGAAGGGATTGCTTTTGATCCGGTCAGGGAGACTTTTTACATCGGAAGCTATTATAAACGCAAAATTCTCAGCATTGCGAAAGATGGGTGCGTGAACGACTTTGTTACCGAAGGGCAGGATGGTTTGTGGAATGTGGCCGGCATACGGGTCGATGCCGAACGCAGAATCCTCTGGATTAATAGTGCTGCGACTGGTGAGCTGAGGCTGGGCGTTACGGGACGCCCCGTTGAGAGTGGAGTGTTCGCGTACGATCTGGACCAGAAGAAGTTCTTAAAGAAGTATACTCCGCGGGAAATAATTGCGGATCATGCATTTAACGATATGGTCGTAACTTCGAGTGGAGACCTCTTTGTCACAGACAGCCTGTTTGGGGCAGTGTACAGGATTTCCAGAGCCAAGGATTCCATTGAAGTATTTATAAAACCAAAGACTTTTACCTATCCCAATGGAATTGCCATATCCGAAAATGAGCAATTCCTTTATGTCGCGCACGAGGAAGGAATCTCTGCGATCGATTTAGCAACCAGATCAGAAGTCATACTCACGCCACCAGAAGCAATGACGCTTTGCGGAATCGATGGCCTCTATTACCATAGAGGAAGTCTGGTGGCAATTCAGAGCGATAATTGGAAGGGCCGAATCATTCAGTTTTATCTGCGCCCCACGACTGACCCCCAGAAGCGACCGGAGAAGGCGAACAAGGGCGGGAAGTACAAGGCGTTTCCGACACACAGCGCAGATTGTGTGGCGGGTTGGCGCATCATCGAATCCGGCAACCCCATTTTTGAGATGCCCACAACTGGCGTTATCGTCGGTAATGAATTCTATTACATCGCAAACAGCCAATTAAACCGCTTGCGTGAGGGCGGCGAAATCACATCCGTTGATAAACTTAACTCCATATATATTTTGCGGTTCGGGTTATAACACGGGGGAGCGATGCGCCAGGCGCACTCGCGGCTAGGTTTGCAACGAGTTTCGTCTTGGAGAGAGATTGTGTTTTGATGGGGAGGTAAATGAATAATGCAAGGCAGGCCTTTTCATAAGATTGCTAGACGAGTTTTAATCGTCAGTTTGCTTTTCGTCGCTGCGCTGCTTTGTTTGCACACGATGAATGCTCTTCGTTTTGCCACTGGTGTCTTTGACAACAGTGCACGGAACCTGATCGAACGGTCGCGTCGTGTTCGTGATGTCGCGCGGCCGGGCTACCAAGATCAAGCGCTTGCAAAGCTGCCCAAAAATCCAAATATTGGTTCTTTCCTTCGCCTCGACGAGATGTTAAGGAACGCTGCGGTGCGTGAAAAACCTTCTCTTCCTCTCCAGAAGGATTTAGCTGGAATAGTTTACGGCTTGGAGTTTGGGGACGCCAGCCGGCCAAACCTTATTTCTGCTTTAGGCCAATCAACAATTAAGGTGAAGGACGGTATCGCTACAATTGAGCAGAAAAATGAGGACTTTTTTACGAATGAAATGCCATTTGAAGTTCCTAGAAATGAGCTCGGAGAGGTCGTTATTCGTGCACGGGCTAATAAGCCAGCACGAATGATTGTGGCCTGGCTTGAATATAGTGAATTTCAGGCTCCCTCTTTGCAGGAGAAAATATGGAGGAAGCAAGTCCATTTGGATCTGATTGCAGATGGTGACTTCCACATATACGAAGTTAACTTAAAGGATGTGATCAAGCGCGATTTAAGGAGCGATCAAAAAATAAAACGGATTCTTTTGCGTCCCTCACTGAGTGATGGAGTTGTTGTCGAGATTGACTTCATTCGTTTTTATTCGACGTACGCCAGATATTTGAAACAAATCAATGGCACCGACTACGAGGTTGTTGGGAATGAGATGCGAAAGATTTTGTATATGCTTGTGCCACAAGCTTTGGAGTACTCTCTGGAGGTCCCTGAAGGGTCACCTTTTCTCGATTTCGGCACTGCGATTCTGGTGAACAATGAGCCGATTAACTTTGAGATCTCTGTCGAAAGTGGTCAAAGGGAAGCGATAGTGTATTCCAGGACCGTGAGCAATTCCTCCATGTGGTACGATGCCCGGCTGCCTTTAGAGGTGTGGAGAGGCAAGAAGGTGAAGATCATCTTGCGAGTAAGCGGTTCGCAAAAAAATGTTGCTTTATGGAGTAACCCTATTCTTTATTCGGAGCCAGAGCGACGTTTCAATGTCATTATAATTTTAGAGGACGCTTTGCGGGCAGATCACCTTTCAGGCAATGGCTACAAATTGCCTACTACTCCTGTTAAGGACAAACTGTTTGCAGAGTGCGGGATTGTCTTCGAAAACGCGATTTCCCAGGGTTGTTGGACGCGCCCGTCTGTTCCGTCGCTGATGACCTCTCTTATGCCGACCGTGACTGGTGTCTGGCACTTTTCTGATATGCTGGGAGACGAATTCCTAACTCTTGCGGAGATTATGCGCAGCCAGGGCTTTGTCACCGGGGCTTTTATTCAAAACCCAAACGCTGGCGCGTGGGCGGGCATGCATCAGGGATATAGCCAATTGTTCGACGAGGCGGCGCTGGGACTGGAGACGGAAGGAGTTTTCGGAGAGCGCCTGAAAGGCTGGCTGGAATCGCAGAGGCAGCGGAACTTTTTTCTTTACCTCCACCTCCATCATCCGGCAGGGCCTTATGACCCGCCAAAACCCTTTGACAGCTGGTACAGGGATGCCCAATCAAAGGGGAAGCCGGTCGAGCGTACATACTTGGATCCGGAGTACGTGAAACAACCGACGGATGAAGGACGGCGGTTGCTGTATGACGGCGCCATTCGCCATAATGATGCTCTTTTGCCAAAGTTAATTGAAACCCTTCGAACTTTAGGGATTTACCAGGACACACTGTTGGTGTTTATGGCAGATCACGGAGAACATCTCGGTGAACGTGGTTTGTGGAGCCATGGAGAACCTGGATACATTGAGACAATCCATCCACAATTGAACTTTGTTTATCCGGCTCGCTTTCACGCGAGCAGACGGATATCGCAGACGGTGCAGCTGATCGATATAATGCCTACGATTCTCGACTTGGCACGGGTCGATACGAGTAACCTCGTATTTCAAGGTGATTCCTTACTCGACCTCATTGAGGGTCGCAGGCTGTCATACTGGGATAACCGTATTGCAGTTTCGGAAGAAGTGGACGGAATGTCATCGACACAAAGGACACCGCGCTTGTCTGGCTCGCTTTTCTTCCGGAACTGGCATTTGATCAGCTCCGCATCGCTTTTTAAAGGGAGTTGGCGTTTACCTGCTTTATTTCGATTGGAGCTGTTCAACTTCAAGGATGATCATAACGAGAGCAGCCCAGCGGTGTCCTTTCTCCCCGACATCTATATCAAATATAAATATGCAACGGTTATGACAGGTTTGCAAAAAAACGACATAGAAGCTTGGAGGAAATTTACTAAGGAAAAACGAGATACAATTCACAAGCTTAATCCTGAAACCCAGGAACGTCTTAAGGCCTTAGGTTACGTTAAGTGAGACCCTCAATCTGATTCTAACTATTTATAACCCGGAAGGACCATGGTTATGATGATAAGAGCCCTGTAGACGGATGGGGTAACTTCGGGAGAAGTTGTTGAGTGTCATGAGGACCAGTCTGGTTTAGTAGCGGCGGATGGTATTAACCCGCCTAATCCATGATGGAGCAGAAGGAAAACCGAATGCTTTGTCTGAGCCTGTGTGGTGACGATGGCGGGATTCAAATTGCCATATTGGCGCATCTGGTCGATGAAATTCTCGGACTAGGGGCAGAATTGCCGCTTAAATGTAGGAATGAGAACGCACCGCTTCTCAAAGCGTGGAGAAGGCCTACTTGAGATGTCCGAGTTATCAAGGAGATTCTGTCTGGAAAGTGGTCCCGCCGCGTGAGCCAGATATTGCCAGGCTACAAGTTACGGATGGTGGCCCAGAAAATGAATCACAATTATGTGAGGGGGAGTTTATCCCGAGGCGGCAGTCTTGAACAGGCTTTTGCGCAGCGTCGTAACTTGCCCAGGGGCGAAGACGGTGTCTGCCGCCAGTCGCCGCATCTCGTGCGTGAGGAGCAAGCTGCCGCCTTCATGAGAACGCGGAATGGGTTGGCGCAGAAATTCGTGCAACTTGTGCGATGGAGTTTCACGACGTGGTGTGGTTCCTTGACCCGGTTTTCGGCTTCGCCTTTTCCACGGCAGATCTGATAAACGGTTTCGGATTTGCAGTATAGGTTGCCAATAACAAGTTGAGAATTATTTGTGGGGCAGTGTCCGTGTTCGCGAACTATTTCGGCTTTGATGGTGATCTGCCGGCGATGAGGCCATTTGCTGGCCGTGTAAATGGCTTCCGTAAAGACATTATCGCCCGCCCCGATGCTACGGGATTGCATGCGGACTTTCCCATCAGTCTGCGAGCCCGCTTGAGCAGCCTGGCGTCGCATGGCATAGCGATGATCTATTCGCCGTCTTGCATTTTGAGACGCGCGAGATCGCGGTTTACAAACCCGCTCTCAAGGCGAAGCGGCATCTTGGTTTTCGCGAAACTGGCTTTCAGCTTCGCTATGATTCTCATCAGAATGGCGAGCGCTCCTTTTGAGGCATGAGCATTTTGGGGCTGCAGGGCATATGTATGGGGATACTTTTGGGATTCATAGTTTGATTGCAGAGTTCCGGCGACGTGAGGATAGAGCATGATCTGCAATGTCGAACATATAAAACAAGTTGCCAAGGCAAACTGGATGCTTTGGGCGATATTTTCCTTGGGCCTGTTCCTTAGAACGATTGGCAGTTTATCGGTATATTTTGCTTTTGACGAAAGACAGTGGTTGTCAATAGCGGACAAAATATCGTTCTCTCCGAGCACATTTAATCTGGTCATGCATGGTGATCATCATCCTTTTCTTGAGGTCTATATTATTAAACTGAGCACGCTTATATTTAACAAACATTTTCTGATGTTTCTTCCTGAATACATCGCTGAACGTGTGAGCTACAGGTCTCTTCAAGTATTATTATGCTCGTCTACAATTGTGATAGTATATCTCCTCGCGCATAGTGCACTTAGCAAATCAGCGGCGCTTTTCAGCTCATTTTTATTATCCGTAAGTCAATTTCATATCCATCTCTCGAGGACCATCGTCCAGATAGGCCCGCTTCTATTTTTCGCATCTTTGTCTCTTTTGTTTTTCTGGAAATCCTTAAAGGATAAAAAGTACATCCTTTTTACAGGTGCAAGTATCGGCCTAGCCTACCTGTGTGAGGAGTCGGCCTTCTTTCTATTAGCAATTTGTCTTATATATCTTTTGATCACGGGGCGCCTGCTCAGATGGCTGCATCAGTGGGAGACATATGCCGCTATAGTACTATTTTTAATATTTATATCGCCTGATTTATATTGGAATCTTGTGAACCAGGGAAGCAGTATCTTCCTTCACCTTAATAAGGCGGCCCAGTTCCATGGTATCAGCCTGCTTTCCCTAAGCCTGTATCTCGGCGAACTGTTTATTTGGTTCGTTTCAGATATTATCGGTCTGGTCGGCGGCATGGGAAAGGGTCATGTCTGGCCTTTTGCATATCCTACGATGCATTGGGTTTTAGGCGTGATTTGCTTGTTAGGGGTGGTTACGGCTTTTCGTGAGCGACGCGATGAATTTATCAAACTGATGTTGACTGTGTTTTGTTTCATTTTTCTATTTTTTACCTTCTGTGCTTCGTTGGGACCGTTTGGCAATTTCAGTTTCTATTGGGCTTCTTTAAGCACAATTCCTGCTTTGATACTTGCAGGTAACTTATTCGCAAAGATGTGGGAGGGTAAGTGGCAGATACGCTGTATCCCTGTGGCCGCATCGGTATACCTGCTAGGAAGTGCAGTGGCATTCTTATCTATACATGATCATACGTATATTCGCCGCCCGGAATTTCTTGGGAAATTCTATACCAATCTTGCACATGACGCGATCCTGATGGGTGATTATAAATCGGCGGCTGGGAATTTAGAAAAAGCAATGAAATACGCCCCGGGGTCAGCATATGTTCGTTCTAATTTGGTAGAATGCTACAAACACCTCGGTGATTATACACAGCGGGCTGAAGTGGTGGAAAAAGATGCGGACTGGATAAATCCGAAATATTTGTTTGATCGGGGTTATTTAAAGAAATGGCAGCTCGCGGATTCGGAGGTGACAGGCAAACTTGAGAGAAATGGTCTGGGAGCGTTAAGCGGTAGTGATTTTATGGAGGGTTCAAAGCACTTGCGGGATGTTTACGGCGCGGCAGCCGTTATTGATTTGAAAAAGATAGAAAACCCGTCGACTGGAAAAGTTACATATGCCTTTACAAATATCTATTCTCCCAGGGCACAAATGGTGAACCTTTGGGTGATGGTGGATGATGGTGCTACTATATGGATAAATGGTGGTAAAGTATTTTCGCAGGAAACAGGTAGGCGTTTGTGGATTGGTGATCAAGACAGGATCGCCGTTAACTTGAAAAATGGGTGGAATAAGGTTGTGGTGAAAGTGCTGTATCAAGGAGGAGCATATTACGGATATGCGATAAAAGTTACGGATTTAAATGGGGAAATGATAAAGGGATTGATAGATGGGTTGGGCTGGAGATGAGATCATATAAGACTTGGCGCCAAAAAAAGGGGATTATTTAAAATTTGGGCTCATTTCGGAATTTGGGTCTTGCTTGAGGGCTAGAGTGCTTTGGGATGATTAAAGTGGAAGGTCGGTCACGGTGGCCTGGCGTAAAACGGAGGAACGGATTTTATTGTCTTGCTTGAGCTGCATACGGCGGTGCAAATTGGGGAGAGCGAGATAAATTATCGGTTGGACTGAAAAATGGAGGGGAGCTTTTGCTGCTGTTGTAACTTTTGGTGTGCAGGGCAGGAGGGGAGGTAAATCTTGTTGGTTGTGGCTTTTCTAGGTGGTTGTTTATGACGAAAGTATTCGAGGATGCAAGGCTGGAATTGGCGACGTTTTTCAGGGAGATACTCAGCGGCGCTATGATTGGCGCGTGCTTCGGTGCGATCAGTGTTGCAGGGACGATGGCGCAAGTGTCGGGACTACCGATGACCTCGGAATTGGTTTTTGTCGCGGTGTCATGGTGCTGCGCGTGTATTATCGGTGGTGTATCAGTGATCGGTTTTGCTGCAGCCAGGTTCGTGTATGTCGGTTTGTTTAGGAAAAGCAATGCGAGGCGTATGTGGCGGGGAGCGGCCTCGCTGGCGATATGCCTCTGGATCGTACTGATTCCCTCGGAGGAGGCGAGTGATGCCTATTGGGAGCACGTTTTGACTTTGTTCGTGGTCATAATTGCTTTCGGGATATGCGTGTGGATCGCCGACCGGTATCGGTTGGTGAAAGCGCCTGTGTTCTGGAGCGGAATAAACCTGCTGCTCCTATGCGGGCTGTTACTTAAAGTAACAATATCGGGTCCGTTGAAACACGGGATTCAGCCTGCCGGAGCGTTGCTTGTGTTTATCGCGCTTGCCGTATCGACTGTGCCGTTCTTATGTTGTTCCTTGCGTATGTTCAGGCGGTATGTGCCGGCAGGCGTCGCTCTCGTTATGTTATTTCTGGGTTTTGTATGGTTTTTGTTTCCGTACAGAAATCCACTGGCCGGGACTGGGGCATCGAAAAGAACTAATATTCTTTTGATAACAGTGGACACTTTAAGGGCCGATCATCTTGGATGTTACGGCAACGGAACCGTGAGGACCCCTTTCATCGACCAGATCGCTCGGCAGGGCGTGCTGTTCGAGAACACCATTAGCCCCACCCCTTTTACGAATCCGTCCCATACTAGCATACTGACCGGACTTTACCCGGGAAACCATGGTGTAGTTCTTAACAATCCGATTGACTTGGAATCAGGCGTACTCACCTTGCCGCGAATTCTCTCGCAAAACGGATACAAAACCGCCGCCTTCATAAGTGGTTTTACGCTGAAGCGCGACGTCTGCCGGTTGATGGAGGAATTCGAGCTTTACGACGACGACTTCAGCACTCACTGGTTTATTCCGGAAGCATGCACGACTCGCGGTTTCTCGAGCCTGCTGCTTAACTTGCCTCAATCTGCGCATCTCCTGTCTCGGGTGTCCAAATATGAACGCCGCGCTGATAATGTTACCAATGCTGCCAGACTGTGGCTGAGATCGAACAGCGGCGCGCCGTTTTTCCTGTGGCTGCACCTCTTCGACCCGCACTCCCCCTACACTCCGCCTGCACCCTACAATAAGATGTACGATGCCAAGTATACCGGGAAGGCAAACGGGGATTTCCACGTTTTTCCTCTCCGCGAGCGTTTGGAAATGATCCAAAGCCCAAAAGATCTCAATCATATCAAGGCCCTCTATGCCGGCGAGGTCAGTTATGTTGACGAACAGATCGGCGGACTCCTTGCCGAATTGGATGCGCTTCACCTTTCTGAAAGCACTCTGCTTATTTTCACTTCGGACCACGGAGAGAGCCTGACGGAGCACAATTATTATTTTGATCACGGCGTTTGCCTGTACGACGAAGACTTGAGGGTGCCTTTGATCCTCCGATTCCCCGACGGTAGAGATGCGGGGACCAGGCATACCAATATGACGCAGCTGGTTGACATCTTTCCCAGCGTCCTGAGTTACCTTGGAATTCCGTCACCTGGGAAATCCGACGGCCGGTCGCTCATGAACCAGCTCACCGCCTCCGCAGACCTTAGTGGTTCCCATATTGCGGTATCCGTTATATTTGAAGGGCGAATCCAGGGCGGTAAGAGCTTGCTTTCCATTCGAACACCAGAGTGGAAATACATTCGCACATCGCCTTGGTTCGCAGATCGGGTGGTGATTCCCGGCCACGAAGAGTTTTACGATCTAGCTGCTGACCCGGAAGAAACCCGCAACCTTATTGACGCCAGACCCGATATGCTCAAACAGTGCCAGTCAGTAGCGGCACAGTATTGGAACGCGTGGTTCCTCACCCCCAGAGACGCTACGGGCAGGCATCGGCTCTCTACGCCAGCCTTAGAGAAGCTCCGTTCGCTTGGATATGTTCGATAGGCGGCGTTGCCGCGAGAATTGCGGTGCCCATCTATCGCACCATACCCTTGCCTTCGATGCCTGGGTTTTTCCCAACTGCCCTTGGACTGACAGCAAAGCGGCAAATCCCGGGGATGGTGTTTACCAACTCTACCTTTAATAGCGGTTCGCACGATGGTCGATGTGGTTCTCAAAAATCTGTCACCGCTTTTTGAGAGCCTGTATGCCAAAACCGATCGCCCATCGATTGCGCCCGAAAGACTCCTGCGCACTCTTCTGCTTCAGGTGCTTTACTCCGTTCGCAGTGAGCCGCTCCTCATGGAACAGTCTTGATTACGACCTGTTGTTCCGCTGGTTTGTCGGATTGAGTCTGGATGAAAAGGTTTGGGATGTGACGGTTTTCGGCAAGAATCGAGACGGGCTGCTTGACGGAGACATTGCCAGTGCCTTTTTTGAAAGAGTCCTCTGTCATGCCCGGGAACAGCGACTCCTGTCCGACGAGCATTTCACCGTAGACGGCACCCCGATTGAGCCTTGGGCAGGACAGAAAAGCTTCAAGAAAAAAGGGAACAATACCGTTGATGCTACAGACGATTCTGTAAATCCAACGGTTGATTTCAAGGGTGAGAAGAGATCGAACAAGACTCATCCATCGACCGCGGATCCAGATGCGAGACTCTATAAGAAAGCCAAAGGCCAGGAATCGAAGCTGTGCTGGCAGGGGCATGTGGTGATGCAAAACCGAAACGGTCTTGTCGTCAATGCACGAGTCACGAAGGCAATGGGAACGGCGGTACGACCGGCTGCCGTCGACATGCCTGGCGAATTGCCAGGGAAAAGGCGCGTAACCTCGGGGGCGACAAGGTTTACGATACGAAGGAATCTGTGAAGCAGACCAGAAGCATGGATGTGACCCCTCATATCGCCCATAACACGATAAACAGGGCAGGTTCCATTGATGAAGCGCACCACGAGGCATCCTGGATATCCGATCAATCAATGTAAGCGCAAACGAGTGGTGGAAATTTTCGGGCGGTTGAAGACAGTCGGAATGCTCCGAACGACGACGCATCGAGGAAGTGACCGAGTTGAATGAATGTTTACCCTTGGAGTCGCGGTCTACAACCTGGTCAGGATGCGAAATCTGATAGAGGCCGCCGGATAAAAGCGGGAGAAGTGCCTGGTCAGCAGGCTGGCCATGGCAGATCGGGATGGCAGATCCTCTGCCCCGAGCATAAAAGCCACCTAAAATCCTGCGCATAAACTCGTTGAAAGCCATAGTGAAGGGACAAATTGCCGAAGATCGGTTTTTTTCAGTATCCTGTTAAGCCGCGAAGAATCCGCGCGTCGGCTGTTGCACCGTTTCGATCTGGAAAACTTTAGCAAGACAGTCCGACGGTGATGTTTGTGCAGGCTTTATGATTGAATTTCGATATGACAGGCGATAATAGAAAAGAGCAATTGTTATACTTCGTTCTCTTCACACTATTGTATATCCCCTTTCTCTACAAATATGGATATTCCCTTGTATCCAATGCCACTATCGATTTTCCCTCGTATTATTCGGCCGCCAAGATAACTTTCGCAAAGGGCCTCTCCCCCTACGATTATAAGCTGCTTGTGCGTGATGGAGTGTTCATTGGTCCACCCTATCTTTATCCTCCGACTAGTCTTCTTTTTTGTTATCCTTTTTCGTTGCTTAGTTTCGATGCAGCCCAAGCACTGATGCTGTGTGTCAGTCATGTTTGTATCTTGATTTTTATATATCTCAGCTTTTTCAAGATCTTTGATTTCGATGCCAAGCGGCCCTTTTTTATTTTTGCCTTAGTTTATGTGCTCTCTTTCCAGCCCGTTCAGAAGACGATCGCTCTCGGCCAGATTAACTTGGCCGTGCTGGTTTTTATCTGCCTGGCTTGGTACGCATGGCTCTCTCAGAGTAAACCCTTCTTTGTCGCCCTTCCGCTCTCCATAGCTATTGCCACAAAAACCTACCCAGCGTTGCTTCTTTTCTATTTTCTGGCGAGACGGAGATATACAATCGTGGCCTGGACGGTAGGGCTGGTGGGGGGGTATATCGGCATCAGCTGGGTTTGTTTGCCTAGTGGTGCCTGGTTCGACTGGCTGACAAAAGTAGTCCCATCTGGGGGGTATGGCCGCGCCGCAATGGGTGTGCTTTCTCCCACCTCGCCATGGAATCAAAGCATCAATGGATTTTTATCTCGGATCTTCATTCAAAACCAATACAACGAAATATGGACCCATAATCCCGCTCTTGTTAGGCTGCTGATGTACCCCATTGCGTTCCTTCTTGTCGCGACGGCAATCGCCACCTGCGTTCTGTCCTCAAAAGGAAAAGCTGCAAAAGATTGTATTAACCTGCAATTTTCCTTTTTTCTCCTGACCATGTTTCTGGTTGGCCCCTTTTCCTGGGAACATCATCTCACCCTGTGTCTTCCGGCCATCGTGTTCCTTGGATATCACTCGGTGGAGTCCGAGGATCCTTTCGTTGTTAAAATCCTCGTCGGATTGTCGATGGTTATGATTGCATGGAACGTTAACCTCGGATCCCCCATTTTGCGGCAAGGACTGCTGACGCTGCTCATTTCTGTAAAATTGTATGCCGCGCTAGTGCTCTGGGCATATTCTGCGTGGAGCTTGGTGGGTTTGATTAAAGCGGAGTCTTCCTGCGAGATTTCATGATGGCTGACGGCGTCTTTAAGGCAAACGCAGACAGCTATTTAGCAAATGGCCGGCGGTCGTGGATATTATGGGGTACCACGGTTTTGATCATCCTCTTCGGTTTGTGCATTCGGCTTTATTTGTTGACGGAAAGAGGTTTGTGGCTTGATGAAGCTCTTTGCGTGAAAATCGCCGCCATTGAGGGATTCGTAAACATGCTGCGCAGGGTGACTCACGACATACATCCTCCTCTGTTTTATATCCTGCTTCATTCTTGGATTGTCCAATTCGGCAATACGGATTATTCCGTCCGTCTGTTTAGTGTGATTTGGGGAACTATGGGGTTGGCAGGGGTGTTCTTTCTATGCCGTTACGGACTGAACTGGAGCATGAAATACTCCAATCTAGCGGTTCTTTTGACGGCGGTGCTCCCCTTGCATGTCTATTATTCCCAAGAGGTTCGACCCTATGGCATGTGGTTCGCGCTGGCTTCCTTCGCTCTCGGATTTCTGCTTCGCGCTCATAGCCAAATGGGAATGCGCCTCTATCTCACCTTCGGCATGATTCAGGCCCTTGTGCTATATGTCCACCATGTGGCGTTCGTTTACTGCGCTCTGCTAAATGTGGCTTATTTGGCCATATCCTTGGTCTATAAACAGTTGAATAAGAGGCGCCTATGGGGATGGATTGCCTCTGGAATGGTCACCTTTTTAGTCTATTCGCCCTGGTTGCCTTTCTTTTGGAAACAGTTAAACAATCCCACGGTGTTCCCCGGTTTTCCCTACTGGGTCGGCAAGCCGTCTCTTTGGAGTGTGGGCCTCATTTTCGTTCAGGTGACTGGGGTCTGGAAACTGGATCTGCCTTTCCAACTGCCGAGATTACTCTATGTCCTTGCCGTGCTTCCGATTTGGCTATTGTTAACCTTTGGAACTTTCTATATTTTCAAGCAACAGCTCATAAAAGGAACGATTCTGGCTGCTTCTTTATTCGCATATCCGATTGGCATCTTTGTCCTGTCTCAAGTTGTTCTTCCCATCTGGCTGCTGAGAATTTTTCTTCCGGCGGCCCTTGGTGTACCGATCATCGCTGTCTTCGGGCTCAAATATGCCCATACGTTTGCGAGTCTGAAATTGATATCAAATGTAATCCTAATACTCGCTGTTCTGCTCGGTTCCTTTTCGAGCCTGCTATGGGTTCATACATATAAAAAAGACGATTGGAAAGGTGCAGGAGAGTATCTTTCCAGTTACGTGCAGGAAGGAGATGCTGTTTTTGTGTGCAGAGCCGCCAATAGGGTTGCTTTGGAACGCTATGTCAGGCCCGGAACAAACATAAGAGGCGTTGGAATAAATTGGATATCGAGGGAGGATTTCTCGGATAAACTTTCGAAGGAAGTACAAAGATTAGGTGGGCAATCAAAGAGGATTATCATTGCTACGTTTAATTCTGATATCATGCCCGAGAAGCTGATCGCAGGAATGCAAGGTACAGCGAGACTCGCGGAAAGAAAAACGTTCTATCATGTTTTGATTTTGGTTTTTTCTATGAAGAATTGAATGTCTTCGTTTTTGGGCGATTTTCATGCAGTGTATTTTCTTAGGAACGGTCGACGTGAAGGCAGCAGATGATTGGGAAAGGCGTGTTGCGTTAGGCATAATCGGGAAGAGATATTTTTGATGGAAGTGACGCAGCGCTGGGGTCTTTGGATCAATTGTTTTTCCGTGGAGACCTGGCGCTTCCGGGCAAAGCCGAAGAACAGGCTCGAGAGGCTTATAACATGAAAAGAACGTTTCTAATATGGCCTGCGGAAGTTACAAAGCAGTCCGCCTTATACCCGCCATTAGGATTGGCCAGTTTAGGCGCTGTGCTCAAGCAGCAAGGTTTCGCTGTTGAAATGGTTGATCTCACTTTTGACGAAGCTTGGCGCCAGATCCATTCATTGAATGGGCAAGGGGACATTTACGGGATTTCACTTACATCTTCTTTGTATGGCACGACAAAGAGATGCATTGATACGATTCGGAGTCGCGACAAACATGCGAAATTCGTGCTTGGAGGTCCGCATGCTAGTGTCCTCCCAGAGGAAACCCTGAAGGAATTAGGTGCAGAGGTTGTCTGCATGGGCGAAGCAGAAATCTCATTCCCATTGGTCATTAAGGCGCTGGAGAATGACGGGGATCTTGCAGGAATCAAGGGGATTGCATTTCGGGATAAGGATGACAGGGTTACCATAACCGCCGATATCGAGAAGATTGAGAATCTGGACGAACTGCCTTTTCCGGATCAATCGTTATTTCCTTATGAAAGGTATTTCAGGGCGAAAGGTTTCCGCGAGTTGTCTCTTGTCACATCACGCGGCTGCCCTGGAGAATGCATATTTTGTCAACCGACGCTGGAAAAAATGTTTGGGAAAAAAGTCAGATTTCATAGCAGTGACTATGTGATCAGGCAGATCCAAATGATGAAGGAGAAGTTCAAACTCGACTTTTTCGTTGTTTCGGACGACACTTTTGTCACAAACCGCAAAAGGGTGATCGATTTATGTGAAAGAATCAGGGACGAAAAAATCGATATTTTCTGGAGATGCCAATCGCGAGTCAGCTTGCTCGATCGAAAAATTATCAAAAAGCTGAAATCAGCTGGATGCTTTATGATTGCACTGGGCGTTGAGTCAGGAAGTCAAAAGATACTCGACCTTCTTCAAAAGGGAATCCGGGTAGAGAAAATAAAGGAAGTCTTCAGGATTTGCCATGAAGAGGGAATGCTGACACATGCTTACCTGATGATAGGAAGTGAGGGAGAAACTAGGCAAACAGTAGAGGAGACAAAAGACCTTCTTAAAACGATAAGGCCTTTCAGCTCCAATATCTGTGTGACAACTCCATACCCAGGAACATTTTTGCATCAGAGGCTCAGAGCGCAGGGACTTCTGGGGGCAAACACCTGGGAAAAGTACGACCATTTAATTAGTGATACGATCCATATTGAAACGTCGACCTTTAACTTGTCAGACGTGAATCGGTTTAAGGCCACTCTGCTAAGGGCGCAGAAGTATCCGGTTTTTCGGCTGATTTGCCTTTTGAAGGTGTTTTTGGATTTGAATAATCTTCAGAGATTGACAAGGCTGATCTTCTCAAATCCCGGAATCATAGTTCGTGGAGCAAGGCTGTTCTGCAAATCGATTTTTTCAAACCTTCTTGAGGTCAGCAACCCGAAGACAAAGGCATATAAGATTTTTGCGGAGAATTCCGAGACTGAAGTTTAGAGATTATGCTACTTTTTGCGCTCAGTCACGCTTGTGGCTCTGGGCGAGCGGTGAAGTCAGTGGCATATATGAGTCTTTTGTTCAGACGAAATTCTCGCTGTCATGAGGTACCCAAATGAAAGTCGGCCCTATAGCGACCGCAGCCTTGGTCTTGAGCCTGATTTTGAGCATTCCAGTGCCGGCACACGGCCGCTTCATCGATGACTTGTTCAACGCTGGACACGCACCGTTGTTCGGTGTTGCAGCTCTGGTTCTGCTGAGACTTGCACCGCGGAAACGAAAATACACGGTGTGGGAATACCTCATTGTGCTGTTTTTCACTGCGCTTATTGGGATTCTAACGGAATTGGTTCAGGGGGCCGAAGGAGGGGATGCCGAGGTGAGGGATGCGGTTGCCGATTTTCTCGGGGCGGCTTCATTTCTCGTATTTCACTACACCATTATCCACAAGTTTCCGGTGGCATTCCGCTGGCTGCTGCGGTTCTCCGCGCTGGCTGTTCTTCTTGCGGTTTTCAAGCCACCAATCCTGTCAGGGATGGAGACCATTCATCGGAACAGATCCTTTCCCATCCTTTTTGATTTCGATTCAGTCTGGGATTTGCGCAGATGCAGGCCGGACGACGCAAAGTTTGAAATCGCTGCTGCACCTGATGGTGCCGCAGAACCAAGGGGCAAGCGGATGGGTAAGGTCACATTCGAGCCTGCTAGGTATTCGGTTTTCGTCATCGATGAGTTATACCCGGACTGGACAGGGTGGGGGCAATTAGGGTTCACTGTCTATTCCGACCTTTCAAGCGCGGTGAGGCTGGCTCTGACCATTCAGGATATGCATTACAGTAGCGAGCATTCATACGACACTGAGCTCACAATCAGACCCGGCATCAACGCCATCCACATTTCTCTTGGGGCGTTGGCGGCGCATCGGATGGATATGACCGCAATCCGGCGGATCATGCTGATTGCGGAGCAGCCGGCGAACCCCTTCTCGCTTTATCTAGACGGTTTCCATCTTGAATAGCAACATTTTGAAGGATTTGTGCGCTGGGGAGAATTTTGTTGAAAGTAGCATGTCTTTTGTGCCGATGAAGATCAAAAACATGACTGGAAAGACTGTGCGCTTTCATGCAGCGAGAATAGGTTAAGATACTGAGCTCGTCATGAAAATTGTCATCATTGGGGCAGGTCCCTGCGGTCTGGGTGCAGCAAAAAGGCTTACTGACTGCCGCTTCGATGATTGGATTCTCTTCGAACGGCAAAGCTTCGCTGGAGGATTGTCGGCTTCCTTTGTTGATGATAAGGGCTTTACCTGGGACGTAGGCGGCCACGTGATTTTCTCGCATTATGAGGAATTTGACCGCATGCTCGAAGAGCAGTGCGGTGGCGAACTTCTGTACCATCGAAGAAAGAGTTTCATCAAAATCGGGAATTGCGAGGTCCCCTATCCCTTTCAGAACAATCTTGGCCATCTTCCATCTGAT
Source organism: Terriglobia bacterium (assembly GCA_020072565.1). Taxonomy (NCBI): domain Bacteria; kingdom Pseudomonadati; phylum Acidobacteriota; class Terriglobia; species Terriglobia bacterium. The sequence continues at coordinate 127,098 of JAIQGI010000007.1, read as the reverse complement.
AAAGCACTCCGGACCTTGTTAGGCTTAATGACTGCCAAGGGTGGGAAAGCCACGATGCCTTTCAATGAGTGGATGGTGCAAACGTTCGGAGAGGATATCGTAAATCTGTTCATGAGGCCGTACAATTGGAAGGTCTGGGCTACGGAAGCGGAGAAAATGTCGTCGGACTGGATTGATGAGCGTGTAAGCATAGTCAGCTTTGAGGAGGCATTGAAGGGTGTTCTGTTGCGTCAGGCGGATGATGATTGGGGGCCAAACAGAACATTTGTATTTCCCTTGAGGGGGGGAACGGGAGAAATATTTCGGCGGTTGGCTGCCAGCCTGCCAAAACAAAAGTTGAAGTACAACAAGGAAGTTGTTGGAGTCAATCTCGCTGAGCGCACCATCTGTCTGAATGATGGGTCGAGGGTGCGCTACGAACATTTGATCACCTCGATGCCAGTTGATGTTCTTGTGAGATTGATTGAAGGTGTACCCGAATGCGTCCTGCAATGCGCGAGTTTGCTCCGTCATTCAGGTACGTATGCCGTTGGATGTGGAGTGACAATGCCATTGAAGGGAAATTGGTGCTGGATGTATTTTCCTGAATTGAGTCTTCCTTTCAATCGCGTGACAAATTTTGCACATTATTCCCCCTTCAATGTGCCCCTGGGTCGCACGGACCGATATTGTGCATTCATGTGTGAAACGTCTTTTTCGGATTGCAAGTCTGAAAAGCAGGAGGCGGTCGAAGTACGCACATGGGAGGGCCTCCATAATGTCGGATTTGTGCCGACGGGGTCGGAGAGGGCATCTTCCCATGTAATGAAGGTTGACTACGCATATCCTGTACCTACCCTGGGCAGGAACGAGGCATTGCGGGTTATCCAGTTGTATCTTATGGAACATCGAGCATATTCAAGAGGTAGATTCGGGGCGTGGATGTATGAGATTGGAAATATGGATCACTCCTACAAACAGGGAATTGACGTAGTTGACTTCATTATTGATGGAAAGGAAGAAAAGGAATGGCATCTGAAATGAGGGCTGCGCTCTCGATTGTCATGCCGATTTACAACGAAGAGCAGTGCATTGTGCAGATTATTGAGAGTATCCATGCGGCGATTCTCGCAAAACTGCCAGGGTCCAAGCTGCTTGCTGTAGATGATGGAAGTACGGACCGGACGGCTAAATTGATCGACGATCTCGCTAGGAAATATCCCCAGGTGATTCCGCTGCACAAATCAAACGGGGGCCACGGCGACGCTTTGTTATATGGTGCGGATCGAGCCGAGTGCGAGTATGTTTTTCTTATGGACAGCGATGGACAAACTGATCCTGCGGACTTTTGGATTCTATGGCAAAGACGTCATGAATCCGAATTCCTTACGGGTGTGCGGAAGAAACGTCACGATCCGTCGCATCGCATCGTCATCGCACGCCTTCTCCGATACGGTATCCTTGCCGTCTTTGGGGTAGCGTGCCGGGACGTGAACGCACCTTTCAAGTTGATGACATGGGATTTCTACCAGAGAATCAGAAGGTTGATACCGGATGACAGCTTGACTCCTTCCTTGCTTCTCTGCATCGCAGCAAAGGGAAGTCTGGAGAAGATTGTTGAGACAAACATCCGACATTTGCCGCGGACGACCGGCGCCTGCAGTATTCGTTACTTTAAACTGCTTCGCTTTTGTATGCGGGCTTTGGTGCAGTTTCTCAGGTTTCGCTGGTCAGCATGGAGTCATGTTCGAGCGCTCAATCAGGCGGGACGGCAACCGGCCTCTGTTTTGCCAGGGAGTTAGTTCAAGGCACTGCACTCCAGCACGGGCGGCAGTTGTTCCGTGGCGATGAATTCAGAAATGGGTGACCTGGTTGTCGGTAGATCGTCAGTGACAATAGCTCGATGCTCATCACCCCGCCGGTGCAATATCTGAATTGAGTGCTTCCTGCGCATCCGGCCCGACGCGCTGCCAGGCCCGATAGCAATGAAATAGTGGTATCCTCGCCGGTTGAGCCAAAGTATAACGGGCACGGACTTCTTGGCGATGATTTCCGGACCGCAGGTTCTATCTCGCGACCTGCCCGCACGGGGCATGCGGTAATGGGTACGTCGGTGGCTTCTAAATTTAGTTGGGTTTGCCATGAAACCTCGTACCAGATTCACCGTCGCCTTATATATTTATATCACTCTCGTGCTCTTCTCCTCCCTCGGCCTTTTTTTAGGGGAAAATTGTTCTCCTCCCCGTGCTGATGAAGGTGCGTTCAAGGGTGCTGATGGCCAAGTTGCCAGTGTGATAGTCGACGGCGCTGTTGGATATCAAACAATCGAAGGATGGGGTATTACCGCGCACGTGTACGCGCCCTGGACCAAAACGTGGCCACCAAATTATCCTATTCCATTCCCGGATGTTGCGAAGGAGATAAAAGGTCTGGGTTATGACTATGCCATGGTGTTGCATCCTCCCGAAGAGGTTTCCAACGACGACCGCGATCCTTTTCATTACAATTGGATTTCGTACAATAAACAATTCGGTAAACATTTTTTATATTTCGAGCGAGCCAAGGCACTCCAGGACGCCGGCTTGAAATTGGTTGTGGTGGAATATAATTATAACGTGATGGATTGGGCAACTGATGGACCTGCTTATAATCTGCCCAACAATCACATCCGTTCCTCTGATTCCAGGATTTATGAAGAAGTTGCCGAATATTGGACTGCACTCCTTCATTATGCACAAAACAACTACGGTCTTACTTTTGATTATATTTCACTTCAAAATGAACCTGGTCCTGATGGAATCATGACGTACTGGTCGCCTGCGGAATTAACCGCCGGCATCAAAGCAGTCGCTTCCCGATTGCAGCAGGAAGATTTTAATACGAAGATTCTTGCACCGGAAGACGCTTCTGCATCGGGATCAGAGAATTATTTGCAGACGATACTCCAGGATCCGGTTGCAGGAAGCTGTTTGTTTCGAGGTGCGTTCCACGGTTATGCCACAGTTGCAAATGGCAAGGCAGACAATGCTATCAGCGGTTTCGTTGATCTTGCTCAGGACAATCTTGTTAGGAATCGGGGGTTAGCATTATGGATGACGGAATGGGCATTTGGAACTACCCAAATTGACAAAGTATTGGAATACAGCAAGATGATATACAATGCGCAAGTGTACGGAAACGCTACAAACTATTTTGTTTGGAGTGCTACGGCCCACTCTGAAGACGGAATATTCGCGGACAGTGTTACGGATGGAATGGTTGATGTTTTGAAATACGGACGGGCATTAAGTCAATATACCAGGTACATCCGCCCGGGGGCAAAAAGGATCAGTGCAACAGTGGCTGGCACTAACGACCTATACGTCACTGCCTTTAAACATGAAGCAAATCATCAGTTTACCGTGGAAGCCATCAATAAAGGTAAGGCCGAGCATACGGTGACTTTTGCGATCAGAAACCAGGGAGGAATTTCCAAGCTCGATGTAATCCGTACTTCTTCTTATGAGGACGCAGTCAATTTAGGCTCGATCTTAGTAAATAAAACCCTTTTTGTTTATGCGCTGAGAAAGGAAAGTGTCACTACCTTTACTGGTACGATTTCTGCAGGCGAGGCACTTCCATGTGTGATGTATTTTCCGCAAGTTGTCCTCGGAGGAGGATATAGCATGATATCCACTCTTGTTTGTATGAGGGTTTGGAATAATGTCGGCAACGTATGGTTGAGAAATGGGGATACGGGTACCTCTAAGGAAGGTTTAATGCCGATGACAAAAAGGGAGAATTTTGGGGCAACCGCAGGATTGTCTGGTTGGGCTCAAGGCAAAAGAAAGAATCCCAGGTGGCTCGCAGGTCACTTTGGGCTGCAAAATGCAGCGTGTTCGGGATATCTGCTGAGCGCGCGTCGAAGAGTCGGGAAAAAATCGCCTGAGGAGGGTGGGAACCACATGAGGCTTTATATATGATTTTCGATCCCCAACTCAAAATCTACATAATCAACAATAACCAACACGCTCATGAATGTAAGTGTTTTCGCCTCTAAGGTCCGGGCATGCGTGCGCGACGTTCGTGCAAAAGAGGCGGTTCATCTCAAGGGATTGATCGACAGGCCAGGGGTGTGGCTCGGGCTTTTGCCGACGGCGGTGTTTTTTATAGTCGGGCTTATTATCTCATCCGATTATGGCGTCACGATCGACGAGCCGGAGTCGGTTGAAGGGTCAAAAGCCTATTTGAAGATCGTGTTATCCTTTTTTTCAGGTCAATCGCTTCCCGCATGGCCTTTCCATGAATTGAGAGGTTATTATTTCCCAACGGATTTAATCCGTGGGATTACTGCAGCAGTTGTGTCGAAAGCTCTTCCTTCCATCAATTATTACCGCGGATTTCATTTGGCCAATTTGATTTTTTCCTCGGCGAGCCTTTTCCTCATCTACGAGATCGTCGTTCTGGTCTGTTCAAAAAGAAGAGTTGCTTTGATGTCGGCTTTCTCCCTGGCTCTGATGCCTCAGTTCATCGCGCATTCTCAGAATAATCCCAAGGATTTAATCGCGTTGTTTGGAGTCGCACTAGCGGTTTGGTGCGTTCTCAAATTTTGCAAATCTGACTCAAACAATCGCGTGCTGATTGGTCTGGCCGGCTTGGGATGGGCGCTGACCACGACGCCGTTTGCGTTTCTGGCGGTGGTGTTGATGACAGTTTGGCTGGCGATCTTTCGTCCGACGCGGTTTCTCTGGCGTTGGAAGAACTATTTCTTCCTTATCGCTGGAGGAATTTTTGTTGCTATCCTGTTTTGGCCTTGGTTATGGGACGATCCCATTTCCAAAATTTATTCCGTTCTGTTGCTCCCTTTCAAGTTCTCTTTTAATATCCATGAAGTCTACATGAGAAAGATTTATCTGGTGTCGGATCTTCCCTGGCATTATGTCCCCGCTCATTTGTTTTCCTCCGTGCCGCTCCCAATGTTGATGGGTTTATTTCTCAGTGTCGGCTCGCTTCTCTTGAAAAAGGAAAATGAACCTCAGTTGCGGCCGCTGCTGAGTTTGGCTGGGATGTGGCTCATGGCCGGCTTGGCGATCTCATTTCAATCCAGTCTCAAATACAACGCGATGCGACATTTCCTTTTTCTTCTTCCTGCGCTCAGCGTTCTTGTCGGCGCCGGATTTGAGATTTTGATGACCAGTTGGGGGAAAAAAGTGGGCATTTCTCTCGTCGTCACTTTTTATAGTTTTTGCTTGATCCAAATGATTCGGATACATCCTTATGAGGGGGCTTTCTTAAATGGTATTGCCAACTCGGCTATTCGGGAGCCGTCTGATGAAGTGTTCAGTTTGGAATATTTCGGTCATGCGTATCAGGAGGGCGCTCGGTGGCTTAACGCTCACGCTGAAAATGGCGCGAAAATTTTCGTTCCCATGGCTGCGTCCTGCGCCAATATGAGCTTGGAAAAAAAAACTTCACCAGGTTCGCTGGAAAAATTTGAAGATTCCTCCCAACCGTCGTATTTGATGTACATCACTCGCCGTTCTCGCTACGAGGACATGATTCGTTACGCCGAGTCCAATTTGAAGCCGGTGTTTGAAATCCGCCGCCAGAAGGCGGTACTGCTCAAGATCTTTAAAAATACCACTGGAATGGTCAGGTAATCTGCATTTATTAGCGAGGTTTTGGAAAAGCCGGTAGCAATGTGAGCGTGAAGAGGAGTGAGGAAATGAGCCTGCCCAGATTCATCATCGCAAAGGGCCGGGATGTCTCGGCACCTATGCCATAGGACAAGGCCGCCGGAATCGATGCGCTTGCTCAGCTCACTCTCGTCGATGACAACTGTGGTCTATCTATGCTTTCGAGCTTTTTTTGAGGTCCGGCCTCTGCTCTTTTTCCCATCGGCGGATCAAGGCTTCATTGCGTTCCAATGCTCGTCCGGTCGGCCTTTGGCAACTCCATCCGAGGTTCCTCAGCACCTTCCAGACATGCGGTTGCTTCGTACTGGTAGGCCAAGTGACTAAGGGCTTGATGACGCGGATCCAACGATGCAGGCGCAAAACGGCGACGCTTCTGTCCACGTGAATAACAGGTTTTTAATCTAAGGCCAGCCCGTGCAGGGACCAGCGAGATGCTGTTTTTATTGCGAAGAGTTGCCAGCCTCGAGAAGCCCTGGGCAAACATTACCAGAGTGACATGATAAGGTAACCCCGCCAAACGACCGCATTTGTAGTGATCCAATCCAAGCTCTTCCTTTAATTGACGGTGGTCCTGCTCTATTTTCCAGCGAGCTTTCGGCAAGTGAGGTACTCCGCATCCTGAGGACCGAATATCGAAATATCTAAGGTGGATCCTTTCAACGATGAATATGTTTCCCAGTAGACATCTGAGGGAAGGTCGAAGAGGTCTGCACAAGAGGAGGATCGCATGCCCGTTGAACGCAACCTGGAAAAACTGCACCTCGGTGTGATTACGCCGATGGCCAACGAGGCCTCCACGGCTATGGAGTTCGTCCAACGGGTATTGGACAACTGCCGGAGCGTCCCGCACACGGATCTCTTCGTAGTGGTCGATAGGGTCTCAACGGATGGAACACGTGCTGTGCTAGAAAAATATTCTCAGCGGGAACCGAGATTGCGGGTTGTTTGGGCGCCCGAGAATAAGTGCGTGGTCGATGCCTATTTGCGCGGATATCGGGAAGCGCTGGCGGCAGGATGCGGTTGGATACTGGAGATGGATGCGGGGCTTAGCCATCTGCCTGAGCAGATTCCTAGTTTTCTTGCGTGTATACCGGAAGGTTTCGACTGCGTGTTTGGGAGCCGGTTTTCAAGGTCAGGGGCATATGCGGACGCCTCCTGGAAACGTAGATTCGTCAGCCGGGGCGGAACTTGCCTTGCAAACCTGATGCTTGGCACTCGCCTGTCAGATATGACGAGTGGTTTTGAGCTTTTTTCATGTGAGACACTGAGACTTGTATTAGAAAAAGGCATCCAATCCAAAGCGCATTTCTTCCAGACAGAAATACGTGCCTATTGTCACGGCGTTCGAATTCGAGAAGTCCCAATCATGTATCGCAATCCCAGCTCGCAGGTCAACAGCCGCGTGATTGTTGAGGCCCTGCGCCAGCTTGCCAGGTTGGCGCGGTTGCGATGGCAACGCGATCTTCACATCCGACTGGAGCAGGATAAACAGGAGTTGGCACCATGAATTCGATCGCGGCGTTGGTTTTAACTTCCATTGCTTCACCCAATGCGATCCTTCAAGCGCTGGCCGATGTAGCCTCGAAACAGGCGTGGCACTTCTATCTAATCGGAGACGAACGAACTCCTGCTGAATTTTACTTGCCGGGTTGCGACTTTTTCCCGTTGTCTCTGCAGCGGGGCACAGGCTTCCGATTTGCGCGCGAATGCCCCACAAGGCACTACGCAAGGAAGAATATCGGATATCTTCTGGCATTCCGAGAGGGGCACGAAGTGATTGTGGAGACAGATGACGACAACATTCCGCTGCAAGCCTTCGGCATTGCACGTCGGCGAGAGGCCTATGCGCCGGTGCTGAGTGAAGTAAGCTGGGTCAATGTATACCGGTATTTTTCGGAAGCTTCTATCTGGCCACGAGGATTCCCGTTGGATGCGGTGCATGAAGATGTTCCCAAACTGCCGTCAGCCTCGCCGGCTGACTGCCCAATCCAGCAGGGCCTTGCCGATGACAATCCCGACGTCGACGCGATCTACCGATTGCTCTGCGCTCTTCCCATTCAGTTTCGGCGAGGAGTCCAGGTCGCGCTGGGCATGGGCGCATGGTGCCCTTTCAACAGTCAAAATACCACCTGGTTTCTAGATGCGTTCCCGTTGATGTACTTGCCGTCGTATTGCTCTTTCCGGATGACCGACATCTGGCGAAGCCTGTTGGCACAGCGGATCGGCTGGGAGTATGGCTGGTCCGTGCTATTTCATGAAGCGACTGTGCAGCAACTACGAAACGAGCACGACCTGATGAAGGATTTTGCTGATGAGGTTCCCGGGTACTTGCTAAACCGCAAGATCGCCCGTTGTCTTGATTCACTCTCGTTGTCGCACCTTAGGGATGATATAGGACACAACCTGAGGGTGTGCTACGAAGCCCTGGTTGAGGAAGGTGTGATGGATCGGCGGGAACTGGGGCTACTGGATGCATGGCTGGGTGATCTTGCAGAGATTGGCCTGATTCGTGAATGATCACTTCACAACTTAGAACTGGTCTTCGTCGGTTTCGCTCAGATACATAAATTCCCGGCGATACCTGATACCTATGGAAAAGTGCGCACCTCGAGTGCGTCCCGGAAATCGATCCCTTCTTCCTATCGAGCATCCGCAACGGCTGTGCAGGCTCGTAGGATTTGCACAGTTTTTCCATGAGCCATTTTTACACATTAGACCACTCCCGCCTATGATGTCGTTTGGCCGGAGTATTCTTGGGTGAATGGCAAGAATAGATCTTTGTACGCTGTAAAACGGAGACGGACGCGGACAGTTTTGCCCTTGTCGGCGGACAAAAGCTTCTGCTCGCGTCCGGCGGCGGCCAATTCTTTGGTTTTTTTCTGCTTGCCATCCAATTTAATGGATGGTTCAGGTTGGATGCTATAGAACACGGTCATGGTATGAATATAGCTTTACTATGAACCTGATAATTTTCCAAACGGAGACCTCATGAAAGCGTCGGCTACCTCAGATCTTTACATTAGAATAAAGCGATTTCGCGGGTTGATCTTGGCCTGCGTTGTGCTGATCCTAGTATCGGTCATCCTTTTCACTGGATACGGTGCTCCGTTACGAGGAATGCTTATAAGGCGTCTTGATGCGGTTGCGATCAAGCGGGTGCAGTCACTTGCCCAGTGGGAGACCGTAGAATACGATAACCACTGGCAGGGTGTGCGAATGTTGCAGTATCCCAGCGACCTAGTCGCTTATGAGAACATCATCTTTGACACTGAACCTGACTTCATTGTCGAGACGGGAACATACTACGGTGGCATGACTCTCTATCTAGCCACGCTCCTTGATTGCAGAAATGGTGCAGGAACGGTGATTTCTGTTGACATCGATGGAAGCATGTGGGATCGGACCCGGCAAGCGACAAAAATCAAAGAAAGCATTCTCGGACGAATCACGTTTATTAATGGCAGCAGTACGGCAGCGTCCGTGTATGCGTCCATTGCAAAGTTGGTTGCGGGCCATAGTGTCCTGGTGATCCTCGACTCTAATCATGCAAAGCCGCATGTAGTTTCGGAACTGAACCTCTATTCCAATCTGGTGAAGGTCAATGGGTATATTCTCGTCAACGATACGCACATTGACAATACAGTATTCTCTGGAAATCAGCCCGGGCCATTGGCGGCAGTGAAGGAGTTTCTCTCGACGCATCCGGACTTTCGGATCGATCGCTCCAGGGATCGATACTTTCTGAGCTGCGTACACTCGGGATTTCTCAAGAGAATAAGATAATTGGTCGTTGGCTCTTGACTGATCTTGGTCAACTGCGTGAAGATACAGCCCCGTGTCGCTGTTGAGGCAATCCGCGGACGTCTCATCGGAATGCACATCTCCTGGTATTTAGGTTCTGGTCGTTGCTCCGCGTTAAGTGAGGTGCTGAAATGGATTACCTGGACGAACTGGAAAGCAAGAGCATTTACATCATCCGGGAAGCTTACAAGCAGTTCCGGAACATCGGCATGCTGTGGTCGATCGGGAAAGACTCCACCACGCTTTTGTGGATGGTGCGGAAGGCGTTCTTTGACCGGATCCCGTTCCCGATCCTGCATCTCGATACTAGCTACAAGTTCAAAGAGATCTATGACTTCCGGGACAGTAAAGCTAAGGAGTGGGGGCTCAGGCTGCTCGTCGCCAGGAACGAGGCGGCCCTGGCAGCCGGAATGAGTCCCGGCACAGGGAAACTCAACTGCTGCAACGTGCTCAAGACCGATGCCCTCAAAATGGCGATCGATCAGTACAAGTTCAAGGCCCTTCTTTTGGGCATCCGCAGGGACGAGCACGGGATCCGGGCCAAGGAACGCTACTTCTCTCCCCGCGACCAGGATTTTAAATGGGACTATAAGAACCAGCCGCCGGAGCTGTGGGATCAGTACAAATCCAAGCAGATGGATGACGACCACATCCGCGTCCATCCGCTGCTGCACTGGACGGAACTGGATATCTGGGAGTATGTCGCCCGGGAAGGGATTCCGATCGTCAGCCTCTATTTTGCCAAAAACGGGCGGCGTTTTCGATCGATCGGCTGCGAAAGCTGTTGTGCTCCCATTGAATCCGATGCCGACACGCTGCCCAAGATCATCGAAGAGCTCAGGACCACAACAACCGCAGAACGGGCCGGCCGCGCTCAAGACAAAGAATCGGCCTATGTCATGCAGAAGCTGCGCAGTCTGGGATACATGTGAGGTAAACGATGTTCGAACATTTGAAATTCGTGATTGTCGGCCATGTGGATCACGGCAAATCGACCCTGATCGGCCGCCTTCTCTACGACACGGACAGCCTTCCCGAGGAGAAGATCGAGGAGGTAAGGCGGACCTGCGAAGAATTGGGGCGGGAGATGGAGTTCGGGTTCGTGATGGATCACCTGGAGGAGGAACGATCCCAGGGGATCACCATCGACACCGCGCAGACCTTCTTCAAGACCGGCAAGAGGCGTTATGTCATCATCGATGCTCCTGGCCACAAGGAGTTCATCAAGAACATGATCACCGGCGCCTCGCAAGCGGAAGCCGCAATTCTGATTGTGGACGCGCACGATGGGGTGAAAGAACAGACCAAGCGGCATGCCTACCTGCTGCGCATGCTGGGCCTCGATCAGGTGATCGTGGTCATCAACAAGATGGACTTGGTCGGTCATGCGCAGGCTCGCTTCCATGAAGTCCAGCACGAACTAATGACGTTTCTGTCGTCGCTCGGAATCGCGCCGACCTTCACGATTCCGATTTCCGCCCGCGACGGGGACAACGTCGCGTTTCCCTCAGATAAGATGCCCTGGTATGATGGCCCGACCGTCCTCGACGGACTTGACTCCTTCCTCCCAAGAGAGGCGGCGTCCAACCGGCCGTTGCGGTTTCCGATTCAGGATGTCTACAAGGTGAAGGACAAGAGGATCCTGGTGGGGAGGGTGGAGGCGGGGAAGATCTGTCAGGGTGACGAGGTCGCCTTCCTCCCGCAAGAGGCTAGGACAACTGTACGCTCGATCGAAAGTTTGTGGCAGGAAAAGACCGAGGCGGAGGCCGGCGAAAGCATAGGCGTTACTCTCGCAGAACCGCTGTTTATCGAGCGCGGAGCAGTCGCCTGCCCGACCGGAAACAGGCCCGTAGTGACGTCGAAGGTTCAGGCGAACGTGTTCTGGATGTCCAAGCGCCCGTTTCGCGTTGGTGAGGATCTGTCGCTTCGCATCGCGACCCAGGAGGTTCCGGTCGACATCAGGATCGAGAGAAAAATCGACTCGTCGACCTTGGAACCAATCTGCCAGGACCAGGAGTGTGTCTTGGAAACAGAGGTCGCCGAGGTCGAGATCAGCACGCGCCAGCCCATCGTCGTAGAGAACTTCAATTACATTCAGGAATTGGGACGATTCGTTCTGACCCGGGGCCTCGATGTCGTGGCGGGGGGGATCATCACGCGCACGGCCTTGGGCTGAGGAAGGAGTCTCTCACCCGGAGTAGCCGTTTCGTGGCGCAAAATGTGCCCAAGGGTAACTGTTTTCCGTGCTTCGAGGTTCGCGGTTTGAGGACTCGCATTCATGACATCGTCTGAGAATCGGAAGAAGCGTGCCTGCGTGATCGGCCTGGATGGGGTCCCGTTCGACCTGCTCCTCAAATTCGCGGGTGACGGTGTCATGCCTGCAATGCAGCAGCTGGCTGAGAAGGGGCATGTGCACAAAATGAAAGCCAGCTTGCCGGAAGTGTCCTCCGTCAGCTGGACTAGTTTCATGACCGGTACCGACCCGGGCCATCATGGAATCTTCGGCTTTACCGATTTTCGAGACCACTCCTACCAGATCCGCTTCCCGAACTTCCTCGACGTGAAAGCCCCTACTCTATTTGATCAGCTCGGAGAGATGGGTTTGAAGAGCATTGTCATTAACCAGCCCTCGACCTACCCGGCGAGGAAAATCGAGGGTGCGCTGGTCGCCGGATTCGTTGCCATCGAACTGGCACGAGCCGTTTATCCTCTGTCGCACCTGGCAGCTCTTGAAAAGATGGGCTATCAAATCGACATTGATACAGAGCGAGCCCGGCGTGACCGCGAGTTTCTCTGGCAAGAACTCGACTCTACCCTGCAGGGGGGGCTGAGGGCTTTCCAATATTTCTGGCGTCAGGAATGGAATCTCTTCGAGTTCATCGTCACAGGCACGGACCGGCTGCACCACTATCTCTGGGATGCTCATGCCGATCCCGGCCATGCCGGCCACGCCGGATTCATCGAGTATTACAGAAAAGTGGATGGCCTGATTGGCCAGATTGCCCGTGAGTTCGAGGAATTGACCGGCGATATCAAGGGGCTATATTTGTTGTCCGATCACGGCTTCACGGGAATCGCACAAGAGGTCTATCTCAACGCCTGGCTTGAGCATGCCGGCTACCTGGCGTTCGACAATCCAACTCCCCAGCGTCTGGCTGAGATTGCTCCAGGAACACGGGCGTTTGCCCTTGACCCGAACCGGATATACCTTAACCTCAAAAGCCGGTTTCCCAGGGGAATTATCGACAAGGACGATAAGAAATCGCTGAAGACGGAGATCGCCGGCGCCCTGAAGGAGCTTGAGTACCAGGGCAGGAAGGTAGTCCGGGAGGTTTTCGACGCGGAGGAAATATACTCGGGCCCGCACGCGGCAAGAGGGCCCGATCTCGTGGTTCTGGCTGAACACGGCTTCGACATGAAGGGATCTGTCGGGAAGAAGGAAATCTTCGGCCGCTCGGACCTGCAGGGGATGCACACATGGGACGACGCCTTTCTTTGGGCGTCGCATGACTGCGGGGCAGATCCACAGATTTCTGATGTGAAGGCCCAGATCATGGAGGAATTTAAGTGATTTCGGGCCGAAATTGCTCCAGGACCCGAGTAACGCTTCTGGTTGCAGTTCTACTGCTGTCGTTCGCTGTTCCCCTTCAGGCTTACGTGGGGCCAGGCGCAGGCTTTGCTTTGCTATCCTCGTTCCTGGTCCTAATCGGGGTTTTTTTCCTGGCCCTGCTGTCCATCCTCGCCTGGCCATTCCGGTTCCTTTATTGGTTAATCAGGGGACGGAAGGTTTACGCCAGGAGCAGCATCGACAGGATGGTTATCGTAGGCCTTGACGGATTGGATCCGATTCTTGCGGAAAAGTTCATGGCAGAGGGAAAGCTGCCGCACCTTTCCCGACTTAGAGAGGAAGGGGACTATGCGCGCCTCCGGACGACTACGCCTTCCATCTCGCCCGTTGCCTGGTCCTCATTCATGACCGGTTCGAACCCTTCCAAACACAACATATTCGACTTTCTCAGTCGCGATCCGCGCACTTACCTTCCTACCCTCTCTTCCGCATACATTGGAAAACCCAGGAGGGTGCTTTCGCTGGGCAAATACCGCATCCCGGTTTCCAAGCCGGAGATTCGAGGGATGCGCAAGAGCGTGCCTTTCTGGAAGATCCTGGGAGACAAAGGAATCTTCTGTTCCATATTGAGGGTTCCGATCACCTTCCCGCCCGAAAAGTTCAAAGGCCACATCCTCTCGGGAATGTGCGCTCCTGACCTGAAAGGTAGCCAGGGGACCTTTTCCTACTATACCTCCGCACAAAATAGGGCAAAGGTGATGGAAGGGGGTGTGCGCATCCCCGTCACCGTGGCGGGAGACTGTATCCATACTTACATTTCAGGGCCGGACAACACGCTGCGCAAGCAGGCCGTGGAAATGCGCCTGCCGCTGAGAGTCACGATCCTGCCGGACGCGGAGAATGTGAATTTACATGTGGATGGTCAGGAATTTTGTCTGAAGAAGGGAGAACTTTCTCCCTGGATCCGCCTGACCTTCCGGCCAGGCCTTGGTATCAAAGTACGGTGCATCTGCCGCATGCTGATCCTGGACGTCCGGCCCGAATTTGAGATGTACATCACTCCTCTGAACATCGACCCTGAAAAACCGGCTTTGCCGGTCTCTTATCCGTTCTATTACTCCATTTATCTGTCGAAGCTCCTAGGAAAGTTTGTCACCCTCGGGCTTGCCAATGACACTTGGGCACTGAACGAGGGAGCTCTCACCGAAGCAGCCTTCCTCGAACTTGCGTACTCGAATCATCAGGATTGGGAAAAGATCTTTTTTAACGCCCTGTCAAAGACGAAGCGGGGGGTCGTGGCCTTCGTTTTCGAAACAACAGACAGCATTCAGCATATGTTTTTCCGCTATCTTGATAAGGACCATCCCGCCCTCAGGACAGGGCAGGCCGGGATGAGCGCCCAAGTCATCGAGGACTTATATCGGCGAATGGATGAACTCGTAGGCCGGGTTCGCGAACAGCTTGATGACGGGAGCGTCCTTATCGTCATGTCTGACCATGGATTCAAGGCGTTTCGGAGGGGAGTTAACCTGAACACGTGGTTGTTTCAAAACGGCTATCTCGCACTGAAGGACGGCAGATCGGACAGCGGAGAATGGTTCCAGGGTGTTGACTGGACAAAGACTAAGGCATATGCCCTGGGCCTGGGCGGAATCTATCTCAACCAGAAGGGCCGGGAGGCAGATGGGGTTGTCATGCCAGGCGAGGAAGCGAGGGCTCTGAAGAGGGAACTCGTCGAAAAGCTGACAGGACTTGCAGATGATGAGCAGGGGCATTGTGCGATCAAGGAGGTTTTCGATAAGGATCGCATTTTTGAAGGACCCTACAAGGAAAACTCTCCCGATCTCATCGTCGGCTACAGCGAAGGTTACCGGGCATCCTGGGATTCGGTAAAGGGGATAGTCGGCATGACGATCTTCGAGGACAACACCAAAGCATGGAGCGGAGACCACTGTATCGATCCCGGGACCGTGCCGGGAGTGATCTTCTCGAGCAAGGCGTTGAATCGAAGGGATCCTTCGATCTGGGATATCGCGCCTACCGCACTCGAGCTGTTCGGCGTCCCCGTGCCGGCGCACATGGATGGCCGCGCACTCATCGACACGGGAAAGCCTTCATCAGTCCGGGAGGGAGGGAAAGCATGAGCGGGTTCACCCGTCGCGATTTTCTGAAATTAGGACTGGCGACGGGATCGCTGGCATCTCTCAACCAGGGCTGCTCGTCTGTGGCGAGGAATTCCGGAAATCGACAGACCCGGCAGAAAATGATCATCCTCGGCTTTGACGGCATGGATCCCGGCATCCTCGAGGCCCTGATGGACCAAGGGAAGCTCCCCGCTTTCCGCAAGCTTCGCAACGATGGTGGGTTTCGGAGGTTGCGGACCAGCCTGCCGCCGCAAAGTCCGGTGGCCTGGTCGAATTTCATCACGGGGATGGACCCCGGCGGGCACGGCATCTTTGACTTCATTCATCGCACGCCGCAGGATTACGTCCCCTATCTCTCGACTTCGCGAGTGTCGGCGGCCCAATGGACGGTGAAGCTGGGTGGTTACGTCCTGCCGATTTCGAGTGGCAAGATCGAATTGCTGCGTAAGGGCAAAGCTTTCTGGCAGATTCTGGGTGAACACGGTGTCCCCGCGACCATTGTCCAGATCCCAGCGAATTTTCCTCCGGCGGCGACCTCTCAAAGGACACTTTCGGGGATGGGAACGCCCGACGTTCTTGGGACCTATGGAGTTTTTAATTTCTATACCACTCAGAGTTTGGAAATGGAGGCGGATATCGGGGGCGGCAAGATCAATCTCGTCCGCGTGATCAACAATCTTGTTGAGGCGGACCTCGAAGGGCCCACGAACAGTTTCCGGAAAGGAAGCGTTGCCTCGACGATCCACTTCAAGGTCTTTGTGGACCCCGTGAATCCTGTGGCGAAGATACAAATCCAGGATCACGAGTTCATCCTGAGGGAGGGCGAGTGGAGTGCGTGGAAGCGCATCAGCTTCCCGATGATCCCGACGCAAAGTGTGCGCGGGATCTGCCAGTTCTACCTCAAACAGATTCGTCCGGAATTCAAGCTTTATGTCTCGCCCGTGAATTTGGATCCCGCGGCCCCGGCTCTCCCGATCTCCACACCCCCAAGCTATTCCCAGGAGCTGGAAAGCCACATCGGCCCCTTCTTTACGAAAGGCCTGCCGGCCGACACGAAAGCGCTTGACCATGGCGTGCTGGACGAAGCGGAGTTTCTCGCCCAGGACGAGAGCATCCTGAAGGAAAGCCTGGAACTGTTCGAGTACGAGTTGCAGAGGTTCGAATCAGGTCTCTGGTTTCACTACTTTTCGAGCTCTGACCAGCGGCAGCACATGTTCATGCGCTTCATGGACAAGACCGATCCGTTCAACAACAGCGCACTGGCCGCCAAGTACGGAGATGTAACGGAGCGCGTCTATGGCCAAATGGACCGGGTCTTGGAAAGGGCTATGACCAAGGTGGACCGCGACACCCTGCTCATGGTTCTGTCCGACCACGGCTTCGCGCCCTTCCGGCGTTCTTTCAACCTGAACACCTGGCTGTTGCAGAACGATTATTTGAGGATTGTCGATCCTGCACAGCAGGAGAGCGCCGAGTTTTTCTCCAACACCGACTGGGAAGGAACCAAAGCCTATGCCCTGGGTCTCAACGGATTGTACATCAACGTGAGAGGACGGGAGGGCATGGGGATCGTCGATTCGGGAGAGGAGAAAGAAGCTCTGATCCGTGAGCTTGCCGCCAAGCTCGAGAATGTAGTCGACCCGGTTACGGGGGAAAAAGCCATATCCAAAGCGTATCTGGCGAGTCAGTCATACCATGGGCCCATGCTGGACGAGGCACCTGATATCATCGTCGGTTACCGGCGGGGCTATCGGGCCTCCTGGGCGACCCCGCTGGGAAAAATGCCGAAGAACACATTCGAAAACAACACGACCAAGTGGGGGGCGGATCACTGCATGGACCCGGAGACCATTCCCGGGATTCTCCTGATGAACAGAAACATCCGGGCGGAGAAGCCCGCGCTCTATGATCTGACGGCTACCATCCTCAGTGCTTTCGGAATTGAGAAGCCGCCGGAGCTGCTCGGACAAAACATCCTCTAGAGACGAGGTAGGCTCAATGGGCACAAGCAAGATAAAGTTGGACAAGCAATTAATGGAGAAGGTGACGAAACACGCCGCGCTTGCCGGATACTCGTCAGTCGAGGAGTTCGTCACGCATTGTCTGGAAAGAGAAATCGCCAAACTGGATGAAGCCGACTCACAGGAAGAGATTCAGAAAAAGCTCAAAGGCCTGGGTTATATCTCTTAAGCAGAGCTGAGGTCTCAAACCTGCACACTGGACGCTGGAAGCCGGCATGATCGACTTTTTCAATTCGGTGCTCGGACGATTTTTTGATGCGGTGTTTTATCCGTTCCGGGACTTGAACTCCTGGATTGCGATGATCACGATATCGCTGCTGACGGCTCTGCTGATGCTCTTCGTCTACCGCCTGACCTCCGACCAGATCGGGATCCGCTCCGTCAAGGATAAGATTGTGGCTCATTTGCTGGAAATCCGCCTCTATAAGAACAGCATGCCGGTAACCTTCGGAGCCCAGGGCAAAATCCTCTGGTATAACCTGAAAT
Organism: Terriglobia bacterium; assembly: GCA_020072565.1. Taxonomy (NCBI): domain Bacteria; kingdom Pseudomonadati; phylum Acidobacteriota; class Terriglobia; species Terriglobia bacterium. Next base: position 109,424 of record JAIQGI010000007.1, on the reverse strand, counting down.
ATCTCGGCCACTCCCTGAGGCCGATGCTGGTTATGATAGTTCCGATCGTGCTCATGCTTCTCCAACTCGATCTTTGGTTCGGGTACGCATCCCTGCAGCCAGGCGATTCCGCGATCGTGAAGGTCCTGCTGAAGGAAGGATACCGGCCCTCGGCCGAGCGGGTTGGCATCAAATCTTCAACGGGCCTTGTCGTCGAGACGCCCCCGCTCAGGATCGACTCGGATGGGGAGGTGGACTGGCGTGTGCGGGCCACGGAGCCGGGCGCTCGAGATCTCGCAGTCACGGTGAACGACCAGACCGTTACCAAACAGATCATGGTTGGGGGCGAGCCTTTTGCTAAAATTTCGCCGGCAAGGGTGGCCCCTAACTGGTTTGACCAACTGGCCAATCCGGGAGAATCGGTGCTCTCGGATTCCTCCGCCGTGAAAAGGATCGAAGTCGGCTATCGGGGATTGCGCATGAATCTCTTCGGATGGCGCCTACACTGGTTGATCGTCTATTTTGCCTTCTCGATCATCATCGGACTGGCCCTCAAAGGGCTTTTCAAAGTCGAAGTGTGACAGGGCGCCTGCCTGTCCTTGGGCATCTTTTCCTGATCGAGAGATTGGACTAAAGCCGGCGCCGATCGGGAAGCGCGAGGGGCTAATCTGGCGAGGACCGTCCGAAAATGCTGTTATGCGAAAAAACTTGACAAAGAGCGTAAGCGCGACCTATAATCTATCATATCGATAGATTATATTGGGTAATGCCGTGATTTCAAAAAAGGCCAAATACGGGTTGAAAGCGCTGCTCATGCTCGCCGCCGAGTACGACCAAGGCCCCATCCTCATCGCGGATATCGCAACCAGCCAGTTCATTCCAAAAAAGTTCCTCGAATTGATCCTGCTGGAACTGAAGAAGCATGGCCTGCTGCAAAGCAGGAAGGGAAAAGGGGGCGGTTATTTTCTGGCCAAGCATCCGGAATCCATCACCCTGGGCCAGGTCATACGCTTTATGGATGGGCCGATAGCGCTTGTGCCGTGCGTGAGTCAGACGGCCTATATGAAGTGTGATGATTGCCTGGACGAAGCAACTTGCGGCATCCGAATCGTCATGAAAGAGGTCCGAGACGTCATGGGCAGGATTCTGGACGGAACCACGCTCGCCGATGTCATCCGTAAGGTCGAAGCAAGACCCAAGACTGCAGCAGGAAGGCGCCGTCCCGGATAAAAATTTTTTATGAGTCTAGTCTATTAGAATGATAGACGTACTAGATAATAAGAATCACGAAGCCCGGTCCAGAACGGCGGATCATGCCGGAGATGTCTGGTGCAAGCCATCAGGCCTGCTTCGCTGCGGTCGCGATCGTCTTTCGTGATGCACGCGCGGGGGGGAATAGAGAGCAAAGAAGGGTCCGATTTCCGCGCATATGCCGATGAGGGAAGGGAGAGGAAGTAGATCTGGATTCAGTACCCGACCAGACGGGTGGAACATTCCTAAACGAGGAGAAGGCAGTCATGAAGCCACACCGCTTTTTTATCTCTCTTACGCTTGAAATGCTTTTGGCCGCGATGCCGTTCGTCCCCACGGCATCCATTTACGCCCAGGAAAAGATTCCCGAAACGACTGCGACCTCTCAGGGCGGTATCGCCAGATTGCAGGAACGACTGGAGGCGATCGAAGCCAAACTGCGGTCATTGGAGAGCCGTCTGGACGACATGCAGCGTGATCGGGCAGACAAACCGGAAAAGAGCTCCGGCCCCCAATCCGTCCCGGCGGCCACGCCCGGCGCCAATGCTGCAGCCGTTCAAAAGGCCACGATCGAGGAGCAATTCGAAGCGCTGGATCAGAAACTCCGCGTCATCGAAAGGCGCCGTGAGTTGGAACAGGAAACCGCCGCCGAGAAACAGAAGGAGACTGCCACCGTCACTGTCGGCAAGGATGGTTTCTCTCTGACTTCTGCCGACAAGAACTTTCAGTTGAAGTTTGATGGTTACCTCCAAGCCGACAACCGGTCGTTCGTGGGTCAGCCTTCCCCGGCGCTGGAGACGTTTCAAATTGGACGCGCCCGCCCCGTATTTCAAGGAACCATCTTCAAGTATTTCGATTTTAAGATCATGCCGGATTTCGCCGGAGGTCAAACGGTACTCCAGGACCTCCACTTGGATTTCAACTATTTCCCGGCTGCAAAATTTCGTTTTGGAAAGACCAAATCGCCGTTAGGTCTCGAGGTGCTGCAGGGTGACACCGATCTTACTTTTGTGGCTCGTGCCTTTCCCTCACTTCTGTTGCCCGTCAGGGACGTTGGGGCGCAGGTTTATGGTGACCTCAGGGCGGGTGCCCTCAGCTATGCGTTTGGCGTTTTCAATGGCGTCCCGGACGGGACAAGCTCCGACATGGACACCAATGATGGCAAAGAAATCGTTGGCCGCATTTTTGCCCACCCCTTTAAAAACAGCTCCTTTGAGGTTTTGAAGGGACTGGGCGCTGGAATCGGGGGAAGCACCGGCAAGCAACTGGGGAGTCTCCCTTCATTTAAAACGTCCGGGCAGGCAGTTTTCTTCACCTATAACTCAGGCGTTACGGCCGACGGCGAGCGTTATCGCTTTTCACCCCAGGCATATTACTATTTGGGTTCCTTCGGACTGTTGACTGAGTATGCCTACTCTTCCCAGGAGGTGAGAAAAGCTGCAGGTCTTGGAGCGGTCCAGAACCGCGGATGGCAAGTGGCCGCCTCTTACGTGCTGGGAGGGAAACCGTCCTACCGTGCGGTGTCTCCCAAGAGGTCCTTCAATCCCAAAGAGGGAGGGCTGGGGGCTCTTGAGTTTACAACGCGCTACAGCGACCTCAGGGTAGACAAAGAAGCCTTCAGCAGTGGGTATGCCGACATTACCAAGTCGGCAAAGCAAGCCAGCGCCTTTGTGCTCGGTTTGAACTGGTATATGGCCAAGATGGTGAAGTTTGTGGTGAACTATGAACAGACGCGCTTCCAAGGGGGCAGCCTTCAGGGGAACCGGCCGACGGAACACGCGATCCTGAGCCGGTTCCAGATTGGGTTCTGAGCTGTTTCCAAGAGTCCTTGCGCGCAGTGTCAGGAGGTGAAATGTCACTCAGAAAACTCGTTCGGTTACTTGCCGTGTCGAGCTTCATATTGGCGCTGGCCCTGACGGGATTTGCCCATGCGGGTCTCCTCACTTTTCTCAATGTTTCCTATGATCCGACTCGCGAGTTCTACCAGGAGATCAACGTCACTTTTGCCAAACACTGGCTCGAAAAAACCGGCCAGACAGTCGTCATCAATATGTCTCATGGGGGATCGGGTAAGCAGGCGCGCGGTGTCATCGATGGCCTGGAGGCAAGCGTGGTGAGCCTTGCTCTTGCCTATGATATTGATGCCATTGCCGAGACCGCCAGGCTGCTGCCCAAGAATTGGCAATCACGCCTCCCCCATAACAGCTGCCCCTACACGTCGACGCTCGTGTTCCTGGTCCGCAAGGGGAACCCCAAGAAGATCAGGGATTGGGACGACCTGGTGAGAAGCGGGATCTCGGTGATCACGCCCAATCCGAAGACATCCGGGGCTGCCCGCTGGAACTATCTGGCAGCCTGGGGCTATGCACTGAAGAAAAACAACGGTGACGAGGCAAAGGCAAGAGGTTTTGTGACTGGCCTCTTCAGGAATGTGCCTGTACTTGACTCAGGTGCGCGCGGTGCCACGACCACCTTCGTGGAACGCGGCATCGGCGATGTCCTCGTCAATTGGGAGAACGAGGTGCTGCTGGCCATCAAGGAGCTCGGAAAGGACAGGTTCGAGCTGGTAGTACCATCTCTAAGCATCCTGGCGGAACCGCCGGTCGCCCTGGTGGACAAGGTAGTCGACAAACGCGGCACTCGCGCCGTGGCCCAGGCGTACCTGGAATTTCTCTATTCGGTCGAGGGCCAGGAAATTGCCGGGAAACACTATTACCGGCCCAGGGACCCTCAAGTGCTGGCTAAGTATGCCGCCCAGTTTCCCAAGGTCAACTTGTTCACCATAGACGAGGTCTTCGGTGGCTGGCAGAAAGCCCAGAAGGTACATTTTTCTGACGGCGGCGTTTTCGACCAGATCTACCAGCCCGCCCGTTAAGAACTCCCCCGCTGCGGACCGGTATGGAGGAACGGATGGCTCTTGCTCTAAAGCAGCGCAGCATTCTGCCCGGTTTTGGCATATCGATGGGCGTTACGCTGTTCTACCTGGCCCTGATCGTGCTGATCCCGCTTTCCGCTGTTTTTTTGAAAACGGCTTCGCTGAGCTGGCACGAGTTCTGGAGTCTGGCTACCGAGCCGCGTGCGCTTGCGTCTTACAAACTCAGCTTTGGGGCATCGTTTGCCGGCGCCCTGCTCAATCTGGTGTTCGGTGTTCTGGTGGCCTGGGTGCTGGTCCGTTACCGCTTTCCTGGGAAGCGGATCTTGGATTCTCTGGTGGATTTGCCCTTTGCATTGCCCACTTCTGTAGCCGGCATTTCATTGACGGCCATTTACTCCAGTAATGGATGGCTCGGGCGGCCCCTGGAGGCTATTGGGATCAAGGCCGCCTACTCCCGGTTGGGAATCGTCATTGCGCTCACGTTTATCGGGCTTCCTTTCGTAGTCCGGACTGTGCAGCCGGTGCTCGAGGAGATGGACAAGGACATGGAGGAGGCTGCTGCCAGCCTCGGCGCGAATCGCCGGCAGATCTTCACCCGAGTCATTCTTCCTACGATCCTGCCTGCAGTTCTGACCGGCTTTGCCATGGCGCTCTCGCGAGCGGTCGGCGAGTATGGATCCGTGGTATTCATCTCAGGAAACATGCCGATGCGCACCGAGATCACGCCGCTGCTCATCGTGACCAAATTGGAGCAGTACAACTACGCGGGCGCCACGGCGATTGCGGTGGTCATGCTCGTAGCATCGTTTCTTATGCTGTTGATCATCAACCTGCTGCAACGGTGGAGCGGCAAGAGATATGGAGGCTGATCTTCATGAAGATTGGCGCAGGGCAGGAGAGTGTCGGGGTCAGATCCAGAACCGGCGCGGGGTTTCCGGTTGAGATTTGGCGATCCTGCCCCCAGGATGGCCACAGGGATGAGTCGGCAGGTCGAAGGTGAAGGAGAATCGGTCGATGGCCCGAACTGCGTCTTTGAGTTCTCAAAACGGTACCATGACTGCCGCCCGCACCCTGCTGGAGCCGGTGCCGGTTCGCTGGCTGCTGATCGCAGTGGCCTTGATATTTCTCGGTCTTTTTCTCCTCCTGCCCCTGGGAATGGTCTTCGCCTCGGCATTCAAGTCGGGCGTGAGATCCTACGCCAACGCCTTTCGTGATCCGGATGCGCTGTCGGCCATCCGTCTTACACTGCTGACAGCGGCGATTGCCGTTCCCTTGAACATAGTTTTTGGCATTGCTGCGTCCTGGGCGATCGCCAAGTTCCAGTTTATCGGCAAGAGCCTTTTGATTACCTTGATTGATCTGCCTTTTTCAGTCTCCCCTGTGGTATCGGGGCTGATTTTTGTGCTGATATTTGGCCTGCAGGGTCTCTTCGGTCCTTGGCTGGCTGACCACGATATCAGGATCATTTTCGCGGTGCCGGGCATTGTATTGGCGACCATTTTTGTGACCTTTCCGTTTGTTGCCAGGGAACTCATTCCCCTGATGCAATCCCAAGGGAACGATGAGGAGGAGGCCGCTTTAACGCTGGGCGCCAGTGGTTGGCAAACATTCCTGCGCGTCACCCTGCCAAATGTGAAGTGGGGATTGCTCTATGGCGTAATCCTATGCAACGCGCGCGCCATGGGGGAATTTGGGGCCGTGTCGGTAGTTTCAGGCCATATTCGTGGCCTGACCAACACGATGCCACTCCATATTGAAATCCTCTACAACGAATATCAGTATGTCGCTGCATTTGCGGTGGCATCGTTGCTGGCCCTATTAGCGCTCGTGACGCTGGCCGCCAGGAGTTTTGTCGAGTGGAAATCAAGACAACACCTGGCCAAGGCGCGGTTGAGCCACGGGGAGGTGCAGGAGATATGAGCATCGAAGCGCGCAACATCTCTAAGCGATTTGGGGAATTCACCGCTCTCAAAGATGTCGACCTCGAGGTTCGGGCCGGTGAACTGGTGGCCTTGCTGGGGCCCTCCGGCTCGGGAAAGACCACGCTGCTGCGGATCATTGCCGGCCTGGAGTTTCCCGACTCGGGGTATGTGCTTTTTGACGGTAAGGACATCAGCGATCGGAGTGCTCGCGAGCGCAATGTAGGTTTCGTTTTTCAGCACTATGCGCTTTTCCGCCACATGACGGTCTCCGAAAACATCGCCTTCGGCCTGCGCGTCAGGCCGCGCAGACTGCGGCCTTCCGACGAAAAGATCCAGGCCCGAATTCATGAACTGCTTCGACTGGTGCAGCTTGAAAACCATGCCACACGCTATCCTTCTCAGCTTTCGGGCGGCCAACGCCAGCGGGTCGCATTGGCGCGTGCGTTGGCTGTGGAACCAAAGATTATGTTGCTGGATGAACCCTTCGGTTCCCTGGACGCCAAGGTACGAATCGAACTGCGGCGCTGGCTGCGCAGGCTGCATGATGAGATTCACATTACCAGCGTGTTTGTGACCCATGATCAGGAAGAAGCATTGGAGGTTTCCGACCGCGTGGTGGTGATGAACGAAGGCCGCATTGAGCAGGTGGGCTCGCCTGAGGAGGTCTACCACCAGCCGGCAAGCGCTTTCGTTTACGATTTCCTCGGCAACGTCAACTTGTTCCGCGGCCGCATGGAGGGGGAGCGACCGGGCGTCGGCGAGTCGGCGTCCGGTCTCTCGAGTGACTCAAAACCCAGCATTGTCTACGTGCGTCCTCACGCGCTTGACATTGACCGGGAGCCGCAAGCAGGGCTTCACTATCGGGCGACGATCAAACACATCAACTCGGCGGGTCCCCTCGTCAAGGTAGAAGCGATTGCAGAGTGGGGTGATCCCGTTCATGTTGAGATCTCGCAGGAACGATTTCAAGAGCTTCAGTTGAGGAAGGGGGATGAGGTCTTTCTCAGACCCAGAGATATGAAAGTGTTCAGTTGCGACGACCGGAGCTGAAGCTGTATATGAGGCGGTAGTAGCAGTACTTCTTGAATTCCCGCCATACGGCGGCGCGCCCCTCCTTGATGGAGCGGAGATCGGATCGGCGGAGCGAAGAGAGATCTTCAGGAACTGCTACAAAAGTCAATTCTATGCCGGCGCCGCGAAAAGCCTGGCGAAACACCAACGCCACTCGGCGTAGATGGATGGATGTCGAGACAACCATAAGCGAGCGAATCGATCCTCCGCGCAACACCGCAGCCAGGGCCCGTCCTTCTGTCATCGTGCCGAGGCGGCCCTTCTCGATCAAGGTCGATTCCGCATGGGACGCGCGCAAGCGCACGAAGAAGTGGCGCTCCCTTGGAGGCGTTGCATCCACGAGCTGCTTGAGACCGCCGTCGGCCGGCAGTCCAAGCTCATAATAGCTCCGCCATTCAAAGCGGCCGACACTCAGGATGAGCTCTGGAGCATAGCCGCGGTGCCAGAGATCGATTCCGTAGATCTTGCGCTCGTGCCTGCCGGCGAGCACAAAGATGCAATCGCATTTGCGCGGCGGCTCCCCAACATCCAGAAAACGATAGAGATGATCTGTCACTTGCTAACTATAATCGCAGTGGCAGTCTTAGACGCAGGGAAATTGCTCGGCTGCAAAGTATGCAAATCATCGCATCCAGGGAATAGGATATACTGGACATCCTCGCAGCAGGCTTCGGGCAAATGTACTGGGGATGTGATGTGCCGGGCGTTTTGGCCGATATAACACCGAGGAGTGAACGCACTTATGATCGCAAAACGAATCGCCTGTATCGGAGCGGGATATGTCGGAGGGCCGACCATGGCGGTCATCGCCATGAAATGCCCCCAGCACAGAGTCACGGTCGCCGACATCAGTGAAGCCCGTATTGCTGCGTGGCAGACCGACACCCTACCCATCTACGAACCCGGGCTGCTCGAGGTCGTCCAAGCATCGCGCGGGCGCAACTTATTTTTCACCACGGATATCGGTGCGGCCATCCGTGAGGCGGAGATCATCTTCGTTTCCGTCAACACGCCGACAAAGACATTTGGCGAAGGGGCCGGGAGGGCTGCGGATCTGCAGTACTGGGAAAAAGTGGCCCGTGAGATCCTGCGCCAGTCACGGTCGCCCAAGATCGTCATTGAAAAGAGCACGCTGCCGGTCAAAACAGCGCAGACGATGGAGACCATTCTCAATGCCAATGGGAATGGAGTCCATTTCGAAGTAATCTCAAACCCGGAATTCCTTGCCGAAGGTACCGCCGTGCAGGATCTGCTCGAGCCCGACCGGGTGCTGATCGGATCACGCGAGACGCCGCAAGGCCTGAAGGCCCGGCAGGAGGTGGTCGACATCTATGCGAATTGGGTGCCGGCCGAACGCATTCTCACGAGCAACGTCTGGAGCGCTGAACTCTCGAAGCTCGTGGCCAACGCGTTCCTGGCCCAACGCATTTCGTCCATCAACAGCATCTCGGCCCTGTGCGAGAGAACTGAAGCCCACGTAAAGGAAGTGGCGCGGGCCGTCGGCATGGATGCGCGCGTTGGACCGCGTTTCCTCAACGCGAGCGTCGGCTTCGGCGGCTCGTGCTTCAGGAAGGACATCCTCAACCTCGTCTATATCTGCGAGTCCTACGGCCTCCACGAGGTGGCACGATACTGGGAATCGGTCGTGACCATGAACGAATACCAGGAACAGCGGTTCGTGCGCGCGATCATCCGCGCGATGTTCAACACCATCGTGGACAAGCGCATCGCCCTGTTCGGATTCGCGTTCAAGGCGAATACGAGCGACACCCGGGAATCGCCCGCCTATTATGTCGCGAGGAAGCTGCTCGAAGAGAAGGCCAATGTCGTCATAACGGACCCGAAGGCGATCGATAACGCACGGCAGGATATGGCCGTAAATCCGCAGAAAGTCGAGTTTGCGGACGGGCCTTATGAGGCCGCACGCGGCGCTCATGCGGTCGCGATCATGACCGAGTGGGATCTTTACCGGTCACTCGATTGGGAGAAGATTTACCGGTCGATGGAGAAGCCGGCGTTCGTATTTGACGGGCGTAACATACTGGATCATAAGCGCTTGTACGAATTAGGATTCAACGTATACCCACTGGGATCTCCGCCACTGAGGCATTTTTGAAAAGCTCAACGCAGAGGGCGCCGAGGGCGCGGAAGGGGTCTAGAAGTTGTTTACGATACGATAGATTCCGTCCTTTAGAACTTCCACGTTGAAGTTGATCAGGAGACCAACTCTGCAGTCGGCAAGCCGCAGATAGGATAAGAGTTGAGCCTTGTGGACGGGGAGGACGTACTCCACCGACTTGACCTCCACAATCACCCGGTTTTCAACCAGCAAATCGAGGCGGTAACCACAATCCATCTTGATATCGCGGTAGACCAAGGCCAACGGCTTCTGCTGCTCCACCTTCAATTGGCGCTCTGCAAGCGCGCATGCGAGACAGGCTACGTAAGCCGACTCAAGGAGGCCCGGTCCGAGCGCTCGATGAACCTCGATCGCGGCCCCAATAATATCGCCGGTTATGCTATTCAACTCCATCAGCTATTAATGTTTCAAAGCTCCCCAATATCTTTCAGTTCTTCTCCGCGCCCTCCGCGCCCTCTGCGTTGAGCCTTTTCATCCAGCCCTGTAAACGGTCCATATCCTTACGGACAGTCCGGGCCCCCAGGAACAGGACGGCCGCGAGGAGCAGGGTCAACAAGGGGACGAGGTACATGGCTTGGTGCAGACCCAGCGCTCGGAACTGCTCGGTGACGGGCGTTGCGCCGGCTACGCGGCGGGCGAAAAAATCGCTCAGCCGGCCAGTCGCTACCGGGCCCATCGAGGCGCCGAGCATGTACATGGCGAAGAAATAAATCGCCATGGCGCGGCCGCGCAGCGTCGGCTCGACGATGTCGTGGATCGTGGCGTAGACGGTCGCGTAGTAGGTGTACATCAGAAACGCAGCGAGGCCTTGAAGGACGATAAAGGCAGGGAGGGCTCCTGCAGGCGCCAGCAGTGCGAAGAAGCCAGCGGGAACTGCCAGCAGGACCGCCGTTCCCGCGACCAGCATGCGGCCGTTCTGGCGCCTGTTTTTCGCCGCATCCCCCAACCATCCCCCCACAAGCATCCCCAGCGCTCCCACCGTCCCCACAACGAGAGCCGAAACCAGTCCCGCCATTTGCACCGTCGTCCGGTGATAGCGCACCAGGAACGAGGGCAGAAAAAACGTCAAGGCGTACATGATGAAGTTGTGCAGCAGGCCGGAGGCTATGATCCAGCGCATCGTGGGAATGCCGAGGACGAGCTTGATTGGGGAACCGGGACGACGCTCAGAGCCTACCTCGGTGGCCTCGGACCGGCCTCGCGGGGGCTCGGCCAGGAACAACGCGGCAGCTGCCAGCAGCAAACCCGGAATGCCGGCAAGGTAAAAAGCCGCACGCCAGCCGTAGTGTTGCGCGACCGCCCCGCCCACGAGGTAGCTGAGTGCGACGCCGACGGGCAGCCCCAGCATAAAGACCGACATGGCACGGGCCCGCTCCTGCGGCCGGAACAGATCGCCGATCAGCGAACTTGCCGCGGGCGCGCAGGACGCCTCTCCTACGCCAACCCCAAGGCGGGCGGCAAACAAGGGCCAGAAGCTTCGGCAAAAGCCCGACAGGAAGGTGAGCCCGCTCCAAAGCGTAAGTCCGGCCGTCAGGATAAGGTTGCGCCTCCAGACGTCTGCCAGACGGCCCAGGGGCAGTCCCACCGCAGCGTAAAGGAGCGTGAAAGCGGTCACCAGCCAGCCCAGCTGCGTGTCGGTAAGGGACCATTCCAGGCGCAACGGTTCGGTTACGGCAGCCAGGATCTGGCGGTCGAAGAAATTGAGGAGGTTGATGCCGAACAGGAGCCACAGGGCGAACGAGCGGGATCGTGCGATAACGTGTCCTCCCAAAAGCTCAAAGCAGAGCGCGCAGGGGACGCAGAATTCAAGCACCCAAAACTTCTCTGCGCCCTCTGCGTTGAGATTCTAATGCGTCTCCTCGTAATGCGCGATTACATCGGAGAGATTCAGCAGATAACCCAGCTCGTCAATCCCCTCGAGGAGGCACTTTTTCGAAAATGGATCCACGGGGAATTGAACCACCACGCCGTCCTGGAGCGTCAGGGTCTGTGCTCGCAAATCAACTCCCACTTCCGCTGCCGGCTGCTCTGCCGCAAGGCGAAGCAGTTTTTCGTGGGTCTCTTTGCCCACCGTGATGGGCAGGATGCCGTTTTTGAGACAATTGCTGCGGAAGATGTCGGCGAATGAAGTGCTGATCAATGCCCGGAAGCCGAAGTCGGCCAAGGCCCAGGGGGCGTGCTCCCGTGAACTGCCGCAGCCGAAGTTGTTGCCTGCCAGAAGGACCTGCGCTCCCTTAATGTCGGGACGGTTGAGGATGAAGTCCGGGCGGGGATTGCCTGCGGCATCATAGCGCCAGTCGTATAACAGGATCTTTCCCAGTCCTCCCTTGCCGGTCGTTTTCAGAAAGCGGGCGGGGGTGATCTGATCGGTGTCAACGTTCTCGTTGGGGAGGGGGACTACGCGACTGGTAAACTTCATCGGGGAACTCCAATTATTCAAATGTTCTCACATCAATAACCTGACATCCGCAATGGCACCGGCGACGGCGCTGGCCGCTGCAGTCAGCGGGCTGGCTAAAAGTGTGCGCCCGCCCTTTCCTTGCCGGCCCTCGAAATTGCGATTGCTGGTACTGACGCAGTATTGGCCTGGGGCGAGTTCGTCGCCGTTCATGGCGATGCACATGCTGCATCCGGGTTCGCGCCATTCGGCGCCGGCAGCAAGGAAGATCTTATCGAGACCCTCGCTCTCGGCGGCGGCCTTGACCTGGCGGGATCCGGACACTACGACGGTTTTCACTCTCGGATTCACCTTCCGTCCCTCCAGGATCCGCGCGGCGGCGCGCAGGTCCGATATCCGGGCGTTTGTGCAGCTGCCGATGAAAACCACGTCCACCGGCTGACCCAGGAGCGGCCGGCCGGGATTGAGGCCCATGTAATGAAGAGCTTTGGTGAGCGCACTTCTTTGCGACAGGTCGGGAATGGCTTCCGGGTCAGGCACGCGCGCTGATATTGATACCGTCATGCCGGGATTGGTGCCGTAAGAGATCATCGGTTCCAGGGACGCCGCCTGCAACTCTAACTGCTTGTCGAAGACTGCGCCGTCGTCCGTGCGCATCGCGCGCCAGCGTGCCAGGGCGGCATCCCACTCGGCTCCCGCCGGTGCAAAGGGTCTGCCGGCCAGATACTGGAACGTGGTGTCGTCGGGAGCGACCATTCCCGCACGCGCGCCCCCCTCGATCGACATGTTGCAGATGGTCAGGCGATCGTCGATATCCGAGGCGCGGATCGTGCTCCCCGTGAACTCGAAAACATGGCCCGTGCCGCCGGCGACGCCGAGACCGGCAATCAAAGCCAGTATCACATCCTTGGCGGTGATCCCGGGCTGCAACCGTCCTTCGACGCGCACCTCGAAAGTTTTCGGCCGGCGCTGCAACAGGCACTGCGTGGCGAGGACGTGCTCAACTTCGCTCGTTCCGATGCCAAAGGCAAGCGCTCCGAAAGCACCATGGGTGGACGTATGGCTGTCGCCGCAGACGATCGTCTTTCCAGGCTGCGTCAGGCCCAACTCGGGTCCGATGACGTGAACGATACCCTGGTGCGGGTCACCGATGCCGAAGAGGCGGATCGCGAAATCTCTGCAGTTGGCTTCGAGCTCGGTTACGAGGCGCGCCGCAAGCGGGTCGGCGATTGGAGATCGCTGGTCCACGGTCGGGATGATATGATCCATGGTGGCGAAAGTGCGGTCCGGACGGCGCACGCGCAGGCCGCGAGCGCGCAGTCCCTGGAAGGCCTGGGGGCTGGTAACTTCATGAATCAGATGAAGATCGATGTAGAGCACGCCAGGACAATCCGGCTCGGCGACGACGATGTGGCTGTCCCAGATCTTGTCGAAGAGGGTCTTCGGTTCCATTCAAATACAATAACACAAAAGCAAAAGCTCAACGCAGCGGGCGCAGACGATCCATTCTACGCGTCCTCCGCGACCGCTTTTGATCTTTTCCGGCACGAGAAAGTGACATGCTCGGATTGCGCCACCTGGCATTGAGGGTTCTGGATGTTCGCCGATCTGTCGAATTTTACATGAAAACTCTGGGCATGTGGGTGGATTGGCAACCGGATGAAAAGAACGTCTATCTCACGAGCGGTTCGGACAACCTAGCGCTTCATCAGAGCGACGCGGTACCCGTGGGTGGAAGGCTCGACCACTTCGGGTTTCTGGTTTCGACGCCGGAGGAGGTGGATGGGTGGGCGCTTCGTCTGGCGGCGTCGGGGGTGGAACTGGCCGAGATGCCCCGGTCGCACAGGGATGGCTCGCGCTCCCTGTACTTTTGTGATCCGGACGGGAATCTCATTCAGATACTGTTCCATCCTCACATAGTTGGTCGATGACGTGCTATACTAAAATTTTGTTTGTACCGGAGGCCGCATCGATTACTCTAACCTTCAATTGAGGATATACCCGGTTGCCTGTTAAGAAAAAAATCACGCCCAAGATCTTCAAGCTGATCGATGAGGCTCTGGCCGCAATCGTCGATCAGTGGTACCTCAGCGTCAGCGATTATTACATCACAGCCGAAAAAAAGACCGAAAATCCGGAGATCCAGGCCGCTGAGGAACTCAAACGCTTCCACGACGCCTCGGGTCATCGCATCAAGTTCGACAAAGGTGATCTCGACTTCACCTACGGCCTGGCAGTGGACACCACAGCCGACCGATGCCTGCTGGAGGCAAGCATCAACAACAAGGTTCCGAACTTCAACTACCCGGAACTGGTGCGCCGCCTGTCGGTCCACTATGAAGCCGCCAAACTTAAGCCGATCGAGGGCTTCAAGAAGCTCAAGAAGGTGCCCAACTGCGATGTTTTCAGTTTGCCTGAGGACTTGCAGAACAGCCTCGTGGTGGAGCAGCGGGAGGGGAAGGCGGATATCGTGCGCCTGTCCTTCGGCATCGAGGAGGAGCACCTCGAAGAGCTGACTTCCGATCCGCCGGCATTCATGGAGATCATCCACCAGTACTGCGTTGCGCCGCTGCGCCGGATCTACGCGGACGTCTTCCGGAGCAATAAGAGGAAATAAAATCTCAACGCGGAAGGCGCAGAGAAACGATGCTTTTCATTGCTTGCTCCGCGCCCTCCGCGTTGAACTTTTCTGACAGGGATAATTGATGAGATACCGCCGCCTCGGACGGACGGGATTCATGGTCTCGGAGATCGGTTTTGGTGCCTGGGGCATCGGGCGCTCCATGTGGATTGGTGCCCAGGATGACGTTTCCTTGAAGGCCCTGCGCAAGGCTGTTGATCTGGGGGTCAACTTCGTCGATACGGCCCTTGCCTACGGAACGGGTCACAGCGAACAGCTGATCGCCAGGCTGCTGAAAGAGAGAAACGAGCGCATCTACGTTGCCACGAAGATTCCGCCCAAAAACCAGTTGTGGCCCGCTCCGCCGGAGTCGACTCTGGCAGATGTTTTTCCCTCCGACTACATCATCGCCTGTACGGAAAAAAGCTTGAAAAACCTGGGTGTCGAGTGTCTGGATCTGCAGCAGTTTCACGTCTGGAATGACGCTTGGACCGGCCGCCATGAATGGCAGGAAACCGTGAATCGACTCAAGAAGGAAGGGAAGGTCCGGCATTTCGGCATTTCCATCAACGACTATCAGCCCGAAAACGGGCTCGGTGCCGCCGACACCGGTCTCATCGATGCCTTCCAGGTCATATACAATATTTTCGAGCAGGCTCCTGAGGATCGCCTTTTTCCATACTGCCGCGAGCACGACCTTGGCGTCATCGTCCGCGTGCCGCTCGATGAGGGAACTCTTACCGGCAACATCACACCGAAGACGACGTTTCCCAAAGGGGATTTCCGCAACGAATATTTTCGTGGAAACCGCAGGCGGGAGGTCATGGAGCACGTCGAGCATCTCCGCTTTCTGCTGCACGACGGCGTCGAGACTCTGGCCGATGCCGCCTTGCGTTTCTGCCTCTCGCACGAGACGGTCTCCACGGTGATCGCGGGCATGCGTACGCCCGAGCACGTCGAAGCCAATTGCAGGATCTCCGACGGCCGCGGGCTGCCAAAGGATGATCTGGCTGCGCTGCGATCGCACGTCTGGCCTCACAATTACTACCTGTGAAAAGCCAAAGCTGCCACGAATAACGCGGCGCAGAATATCCGCATCGTAGAGGCTCAACGCAGAGGGCGCAGAGGCCGCAGAGGATTTTCGCTTCCGCATGACTTTTCTCCGCGACTTCTGCGATCTCTGCGTTGATCTTTTGCTTTTCTCACCTAAATGGCAAGGAAATGTAGGTACGCAATGCGAAGAACGCGAAGAAATTTTGTGTTATTCGTGTTTTTCGGGGCGGAGGTTTTGTAGACTCTAACTTTGACTCGGGGAAGGGCTCAACGTGAAAATGGTCCTGGCGGTGATTCGGCCGCATCGGCTTCAGGATGTCAAGGAGGCCCTGGCGGATGTCGGAGTGGTCGGCATGACGGTGACCGACGTTCGGGGTGCGGGCCGCCAGAAAGGACAGGTGGAGCGCTACCGCGGTTCCGA
The DNA here is from genome assembly GCA_020072565.1 of Terriglobia bacterium. Taxonomy (NCBI): domain Bacteria; kingdom Pseudomonadati; phylum Acidobacteriota; class Terriglobia; species Terriglobia bacterium. The sequence goes on along the minus strand of JAIQGI010000007.1, from coordinate 93,694 downwards.
ATACAGCATCGATCTGCTTGCCAAGATCAAGATCGAGGTGGCGGTCCTGGACACGCAGTGCGAAGAGGTCGTGCAGGCAATTCGCAAGGCTGCCTATACGGGCGAGATCGGCGACGGCAAGATCTTCATTTTATCGCTGGAGGATTCGATACGCGTGCGCACCGGCGAGCGCGGCGAGGATTCACTTTAAAAGCAAGATCTCAACGCAGAGGCCGCGGAGGACACAGAGGAACGACGTTTTTCTCCGCGTTCTCTGCGATCTCTGCGTTGAGATTTTAAAAAAACGCGTGGGAGGAGAACCAAATGTGGATGTCGACGGCTGCAGAGGTCGTGAAGTTTGTCAAAGACAAGCAAGTGAAGATGATCGATTTCAAGTTCGTGGATCTGCCCGGAATCTGGCAGCACTACTCGATCCCGGCTCACCGGCTCACCGAAGCGATTTTCGAAGATGGCATCGGTTTTGACGGATCGAGCATCCGCGGGTTCGCGCGCATCCAGGAGAGCGACATGCTGGTATTTCCGGATCCGGCCACAGCCTTCCTGGATCCGTTGCTCGAGATCCCGACTCTGAACCTGACCTGCTCCGTGCGTGATCCACTCACGCTCGAGCCCTTCAGCCGCGATCCTCGTTACATTGCCGAGAAAGCCGAGAAATACCTCATTTCGACCGGCATCGGCGACGTCTCCTACTGGGGACCGGAAGCCGAATTCTACATTTTCAGTGACATCCGCTTCGACCAGGGAACGAACTTCGGCTACTACTTTGTCGATTCCAGGGAGGGAGTCTGGAACTCCGGAAAGGACGAAAAGCCAAACCTTGGCCATCGCCCGCGTTACAGGGAGGGATATTTCCCGGTACCTCCCATGGACAGCTTCCAGGATTTGCGCAGCCACATCATGCTTGTGATGGAGCAGGTCGGCATCGAGGGGGAGGTTCATCATCACGAAGTGGCCACTGCCGGACAGGCAGAAATCGACATGAAATACGACGCGCTTCTGCGCATGGCGGACAAAGTCATGCTGTTCAAGTACGTCGTTAAAAACGTCTGCAAGCAGGCGGGATTCTCTGCCAGTTTCATGCCCAAACCGATCTTCCAGGACAACGGCTCCGGCATGCACGTCCACATGTCGGTATGGAAGAACGGCATAAACCAGTTCTATGACGAACGCGGTTACGGCGGCTTGAGCCAGACTGCGCGGTATGCCGTCGGTGGGCTGCTGCACCACGCACCGGCACTGCTGGCATTTGCGGCGCCCAGCACGAACAGCTACCGACGGCTGGTTCCGGGGTTTGAGGCGCCGGTGAACCTGGTCTACTCGCAGCGCAACCGCAGCGCGGCCGTCCGGATTCCGATGTATTCGAAGAGCGCGGGCGCCAAACGCATCGAGTTCCGATGCCCCGATCCGTCATGCAACCCGTATCTGACCTTTTCAGCCATCCTGATGGCGGCGATTGACGGCATCCAGAACAAGATCGATCCGGGCGAACCGGTGGACAAGAACCTGTATGACCTGCCGCCCGAGGAGAAGGCACTGGTAAGATCGACGCCCAGTTCGCTCAAGGACGTGCTTGGGGAGCTGGAAAGAGATCATGAGTTCCTGATGAAAGGGGACGTCTTCACTCGGGATGTGATTGAGACGTGGATCAGCTACAAGATCGCGCACGAAGTCGACCCGGTGCGCCTGCGGCCGCATCCATATGAGTTTTATCTGTACTACGACATCTAAAGGCAAAGCCCAACGCAGAGGACGCGGAGGACGCGGAGGACAGTTGGCTTCACTTATTGATAATCAAAAGATATCGTGACGGAAACAAAATTCCCAGCCCCGAAGGGGTGCCAGAGAGTAGCCCCGGGCGTGAGCCCGGGGTTGAGAGCAGGAGAAGAAGGAGCCCCGAAGGGGCGACACATCTCTCCTTGGAATGGCGTCACCGTAATGTCTGATCCTCAATAGGTAGTCCTCGAATCTTCTCTGCGTCCTCCGCGCCCTCTGCATTGAGCTTTTAGAGGCCGCATATGCAGCTCGAAATCACCCGGCTCCGGGATAAGTTTCGCGAGGGGAGGGCAGAGCTGTTCCCTGCGGATGCGCGCATGGCGCCATGCCGGGAGCTGATGGCGCGCCACGCCGTGCTGATCGACGGCCTGGTCGATGACATCTACCGTGTCTCCTGTGAGTTTGCCGATCAGCAGGCGCCACGTGGCAACCGTTCAGGCCTCGGGATCGTTGCAACGGGCGGATACGGTAGGAAAGAGCTGAGTCCATTCTCGGACGTCGACATAGCTTTCATCCCGGCCGAGGAGCAGGATCCCTGGGTTGAGGCTGCGGTTCATGCGGCCTTCAAGCTGGTGATGGACGTCTTCCTCTCCTTCCGCGAAGTGCACGTCGGCTACTCGTATCGCCCCATTTCGGACATCCCCACATGGGATCTGCCGGTCAAGGTGTCGCTGCTGGATGCGCGGCACCTCTGCGGCGACCGCCGGCTGTCGGGACGACTGCAGGAGCAACTACGCTGGAGCTTGTCGCCATTGGACATTATGCTTGAAATCCAGCAACTCGGCGAGCGGCAGGATCGGGGGAGCGATGCGGAACTGTACTCCGTCGAGCCGAATCTCAAGGATGGGACTGGCGCGCTGCGCGACCTGCATCGAGCCCGCTGGATCTACAAGCTGCTTCTTGGGGTGGACGAAGACGATCTGCTGCCGGAGCTCGAGCATCGCGGCCTGATGTCCTCGGCACGGATCGCCGAGATCGGCACGGCCGCTGAATGGTTCTGGCGCGCGCGCAATTGGCTGCATATCTCTGCCGGCAGGCGCTTCGACGTCCTGATCAACAATTACCAGGACCGGATCGCCGGCGAACTCGGTTCGGTTTCTGCGCAGGAGTGGCTGTCACAACACTATGCTCATGCGGAGACGCTGGCACTCTTCAGGGACGCCGCGGTGCGCCACGCGCTCGCGGGACCCATCGACCTCGGAGGCGTGCAGCTGGAAAATGGCTACCTTTACCGGCGGCGGATCCACGCGCGCCCCGACCCGGGCCTCGCCGTAAGGCTGCTTCATCTCTCCCAACGTTACCATGTTCCTGTCAGCCTGATCGATCTGCAGGATCTCGAAAGTTCGCGCCGCGCTGCGGCACAGGCAAATGAGCCCTCGGGGGATGAGGCCAAGGCCCTTCTCAGCATATTGCGGGAGGGGCGCCAGGTGGCTGCAACGCTGCGCGCGCTGGTGCGCTACGGGCTGATGAACCGCTTCGTCGACAATTTCTCCGAGGTGTTGCGGTTTGTTCCGCCCGACCCGGCGCATCGGTATACCGTCGGCGAGCACTCGCTGAAAATCGTGGAGTATCTCGAGGGTCTGCGTTCCGCCCATGACGAAACGGAGCGCCGCTTTGCCGAGCTGATGGCACAGTGCTCACATTTTGATGTGCTCTGTCTGGCGGCTCTGATTCATGATGCCGGCAAATTGATTCCCGGCGGTGAGCACAGTGATATGTCGCTGAAAATCGCTGCCGTGGTTTCCGACCGGCTCAAGCTTGCCCCCGAGAAAAGGGAACTGCTCGATCTTCTCGTCGGCCAGCACCTTCTGCTCGTGCGCACCGGAAGGCTGCATGACTTGAAGTCGCTCGCCGTCATCCAGAGCGTCGCCGAGAAGATTCCAGGCATGGACGCCCTTCGCCATCTCTATGTGTTCACGTATGTCGACACGCGCGCGGTAGCTGAGAAGAACTGGACCTCCATGGATCATCGTGACCTGGAGGAACTATTCCGCAAGGTGCAAAGCCAGCTGATGGGCCGGTCGCAGGAAGAGAGCGATGCCGACATCGTCGAGGGGCGCATCGGCGAAATTCGCCACACAATCGCACGCTCAGGAGAACCGCAGTCCGACGAGGCCGTGCGCCGCCACTGCGATTCCATGCCGGCGAGCTACATTCTGAATACCCCGCTCGATGAGATCGCGTTCCACATCAAGCTGCTGGCCGGCCTGGAGGCGGAGAGCGTAGTTCTGGACCTTTACAACCGTCCTGGGGACGACTATTCGGAGCTTACGGTCTGCGCCTACGACGACCCGCAACCCGGCATGCTTGCGAAGATCACCGGCGTGCTCTACGGCTGCGATGCCGACATCCAGAAAGCCCAGGTGTTCACGATGAATATGCCCCGGCCCGTCGTCCTCGATACGCTCTGGATCCGTTCGGCGGGGATGCAGGTTTCGGAGACGCGCGGGCGCCGCATCATGACTATACTCAAGGAAGTCCTCAGCGGCGGCCGTACCGTCGACAACTTTCTGCGTGGCGCGGGAAAGCACCCTCCCGCGGGAATACCCCTCGACAGCGTGGATCTGCGCAACGACATCTCGGAGGAGCACACGGTAGTCCATGTGATTGCCGGTGATCTCCAGGGGCTCCTGTACCTGATGACGCGAGCGCTGTCGCGGTCGGGCCTGCACATCCACTCTGCCCGGGTGGCGACCTGGGCCGCCCGCGCCGAAAACAACTTCTATGTCACCACCCTCTCCGGCAAACAGATTCCGGACGCCGAGCTGCCGCGCTGGCAGCAAAGCCTCGAGCGCACCTTGCAAGGGTTAAACGGGAGATAAAAGCTCAGCACCGAGGCCGCAGAAAACAACGTAGTTTCCCCACGCGCCCTCTGCGTTAAGCTCTTAAGAATCATGGAATTTTTCGATGCGCTGAAGAATCTGGAGACCATTTCACCGGTGATGCGCGATGCTCTTAGAAGCCACCCGCCATGGCAGGATTGGTTGCGGCACCGGATCCAGGCAGACCTTCCACCGGATCACGTGGGCGAATGGAACCAATGGCTCGCCGAGATGGGTCCGAGCACCGGCGTCGCTGCGGCGCTCCGCACCCTGAAGCAACGCGAGTATATCGACATTGCTTTCCGCGACATCGCCGGGATTGCTTCGTTTGAGGAAACCGTAGCTCGTTTGAGCAGCTTGGCCGACTGGGCGATCTCCATCGCCCTGGACGCGGCCTGGGACGAGGTTGCCGCGAAGATGCCCGCGTCCGTCAAAGAGCGCCGCGGATTGGCGGTCATTGCCCTGGGGAAGCTGGGCGGCGGCGAGCTCAACTACAGCTCAGACGTGGACCTGATTTTCTGCCGGCGTTCCTCGGACGATGAGCAGGAGAAGCGCTTTTTCACTCGGCTCGGCGAACGCCTTGTCCATGTGCTCGGACACCCTGAACCGGAGGGTGTTCTCTATCGCGTCGACATGCGGCTGAGGCCTCATGGCGGAACCGGTCCACTGGTTCCCACGATCGACAGCCTGGAAAACTACTACGAATCGTGGGGGGAAGCGTGGGAGCGGCAGGCGCTGATAAAGGCGCGCCCGGTCTGCGGTGATAATGAGCTCAATCGTCGCTTCCAGCGTTTCGCGGCGAAATTCGTGTTCGCGCGGCAGATGGACGACTCTTCCCTGGAGGAAATCAAACAGGTCAAGCACCGTTCGGAGAGGGAGTATGCCCTGGCAGGAGAGAGGATTCACATCAAGCAGGGGCCGGGCGGCATCCGGGACATCGAATTTTATGTCCAGTACCTGCAACTGATCGCCGGGAGCCGTCATCCTGAAGCCCGCGTTCCGGCAACCCTGGATGCACTCCGCGCGCTCGGCGCCGTGAAAGCGCTGCTCGAGGGCGAGGAATCACAGCTGGCGCTGGCATATATCTTTTTTCGCATCGTAGAGCACCGTTTGCAGCTGCGTATGCTGACTCCTCAGGCTGTCATCCCCGACAATCCTTCCGAGCTGGAAGTCCTGGCGCACGGACTGGGTTTCGCCTCCGCGGGGCATGCCGATGTCGATGCTTTCATTGCCACTCTGCGCGATCATCGGGCGCGCGTCCGATCCATTCTGGAGAGGATCTATCTCACGCCCGGCCACCTGCGGCCTCGCGAAAGGGAAGAGGAGTTTGCCCAGCTGCTCAGCGAGCGGACACCCAGAGCGCGCGTGCGGGAACTGTTGGCGAATTACGGCTTCCGTGACGTCGACAGGGCTTGGCAGAACATCAGGCTCATGGCGCTGGGCCCGGCAGGGAGCTTGTTGCCTCCCGGGGAGCGGAGGGCTTTCCTGGAAGTTGTTTTCCCTATGCTGGAGGTGCTGCGCGATTCCTATGATCCCGACCAGGCGTTGCACCACCTGGAGAGCTTCGCAGCCGCCAGCGGCAACCGCGTTTCCTTCCTGCGCGCGCTCGCCTCGAGACGGCCGCACCTGGCCCGGGTCGCCAACCTGCTCGCCCTCAGCAACCTCGGCCATCAGATCCTGACACGACACCCGGAATACTTCGATAGCCTGGCACGAGGTCTTTACCTGCACGAGGGGCGTCGCTGCCACGAGATGCTCGAGGAGCTCGAGAACCGGCTGCGGGCAGCGCCCGCAGGAGATCCTGAGATCGTCTTACGCAGATATCGCCAGCGGGAAATGATCCGAGTTGCGTATCGCGATCTGGCGGAGCTGGCCGGACCGCTGGAAATCAGCCGCGAGTTGAGCGATCTGGCCGAGGCTTGCCTCCACGCGGCTATGAACATGGCCGCCTGCGACCCGGCCGTGAGCGGACCGGACAGGACTCAATTGCGGATAGTCGCATTGGGCAAACTGGGAAGCCGGCAGATGCATTACTCGTCGGATCTCGATCTGCTTTTCCTCTACGATGACCCCCAAGAGGATTCGGCGCCTCACTCACGCACCGGGCTGCAGCTCCTTCAGGATGCCCGCGTGGAGCGGCTCCTGGGGCTGCTGGCAGGGGTCACGGCGGAAGGCACCGCTTACAAGGTCGACCTGAGGCTCCGTCCCGAGGGTACTACCGGTCTCCTGGCGCGGAGCTGGTCCAGCTTTCTCGAGCACGCGCGCCGCTACATGCAGCCCTGGGAGCGTATGGCGCTCGTGCGCTCCCGCATCCTCGCCGTATCGCCGGAAGTCCAGGCAGGCTGGGCGGCTGCCATGGAGGAAGTCGTTTATCACTTCCCTTGGGACCTGGAGGCCATCAACGCCGTCCGCCATTTAAAGAGGAGAATTGAATCCGAGACCAACAAGCAAAACCGCATCTATCTCGACTTCAAGTTCGGGACGGGCGGGATTTCCGATCTTGAGTTCCTGGTTCAGCTCCTGCAGGTATTGCACGGTAAGACTAATCCTGCGGTCCGAGCCCCCGCGTTGGCCGACGCCGTGGCCGCACTGTGCGACTGCGGGATCATCACAGCGCAGGAAAGCGGGCATCTTCTGCAAACACACCAGTTTCAGCGCCGGGTAGAGAATCATTATCAGCTGATCGAGGAATGGACTTCGCAGGAGATTTCGCGGGAGTCGCCGGACCTGGAGCGGCTGGCGCGCAGCCTCGGATACCGCGGCGCCGCCCCCGGCGAAGCCCGCAAAGTCTTTGTGTCAGAATGGGATAGCAGCGCCGGCCAGGTTCGTAACCTGATGGACAAATATTTCTACAATACCGGGGCCTAAGAGCAGCCGCGGATGGCACGGCTCGGTATATCCGAAACGCGAAGCCTCAACGCAAAGGCATCAGAGGATTTTCGCTTCTGCATCACCTTTCTCTGCAACCTCTGCGACTTCTGCGTTGATCCTTTGCTTTGCTTGCCTAAATGGCAAGTATCCGTAGGTGAGTAGCGCAAACGTCATCCATGCCTGTATTCGTGGAATTCTTGCCATTTGTGACCGCTTTAGCCTTCAAGAAGATTGACAATACTTCACTCACATTCTATATAGACAGAGCACTAATGTTATGGGGGAGCGGGACGAGAAAAGGACATTCAGGAGGAAAGGGTAAATGAGCAAAATCATTGGAATTGACCTCGGCACGACGAACTCCGTGGTTGCGGTCATGGAGGGGAGCGAGCCCAAGGTTATCACGAATCCGGAGGGGAGCAGGCTCACGCCGTCCGTAGTTGCAGTCGGGAAAGGCGGGGAGCGTTTTGTGGGACAGGTTGCCAAGCGCCAGGCGATCACCAATCCGGAGAACACGATCTTCTCGATCAAACGGTTCATGGGGCGGAAGTTCGGCGAGGTTCAGGAGGAAATCAAGCTCGTTCCGTACAAGGTCACCGAAGCGTCGAATGGGGACGCCACGGTGAAGATGGGGGATCGAACCTATGCCCCGCCCGAGATCTCGGCGATGATCCTGCAGAAGATGCGCTCGGCCGCGGAGGAATATCTGGGTGAGAAGGTGGAAAAGGCGGTGATTACGGTTCCCGCTTATTTCAACGACAGCCAGCGGCAGGCGACCAAGGATGCCGGCAAGATTGCGGGGCTGGATGTAGTGCGCATCGTCAACGAGCCGACGGCGGCCGCTCTGGCATACGGGCTCGACAAAAAGAAAGACGAAACCATTGCCGTGTTCGATTTTGGAGGCGGCACCTTCGACATATCGATCCTGGAAGTTGGTGAAGGGGTAGTCGAAGTCAAGTCCACCAACGGCGACACGCACCTGGGCGGCGACAACATTGACTTACGCCTGATGGATTGGATCATCGGCGAATTCAAGCGCGATCAGGGCATCGATCTCTCCAAGGACAAGATGGCGCTGCAGCGGCTGCGTGAGGCTGCCGAAAAAGCAAAGATGGAGCTGTCGACGGTGATGGAGTCGGAAGTCAATCTGCCCTTCATTACGGCCGACGCCGGCGGGCCCAAGCATCTGAACATGAAGCTCACGCGCGCGAAGTTCGAGCAGATGGTGGAGGACATCCTGCAGCGAACGGTGGCGCCCACGAAGCAGGCTCTTGCGGATGCGGGGCTCAAGCCCGACAACATCCATGAGGTAGTGCTTGTCGGCGGGTCGACGCGCATTCCCAGAGTGCAGCAGATCGTGCGCGACTTCTTCGGCAAAGAGCCGCACAAGGGGGTGAACCCGGACGAAGTGGTCGCCGTCGGTGCCGCAATCCAGGCCGGCGTGCTGGGCGGCGAGGTCAAGGACCTGCTGCTGCTCGATGTTACGCCGCTGTCGCTGGGTATTGAGACCCTGGGCGGCGTCTCCACCAGGCTGATCGAGCGCAACACCACGATTCCCACGCGCAAGTCCGAGATCTTCTCGACTGCTGCCGACAACCAGACGTCGGTTGAGATTCATGTGCTGCAGGGCGAGCGCGCCATGGCTCGCGACAACCGCACGCTGGGCAAATTTCATCTGATAGGAATTCCGCCGGCGCCGCGCGGCGTGCCGCAGATCGAAGTCACCTTCGATATCGATGCCAACGGAATTGTGAGTGTCTCGGCTAAGGATCTGGGAACGAACAAAGAACAGAAGATCACCATCACTGCCTCGAGCGGGCTCAACAAAGATGAGATCTCGAAGATGACGCGCGATGCCGAGTCGCATGCGGAGGAAGATCAGAAAAACCGTGAAGCCATCGAGGCCAAGAACAAACTGGATGGTCTCATTTACAGTACGGAGAAAATCCTGAAAGAAAATCGGGACAAAGTCTCCGAGAGCGAAGCCTCTTCGCTGGAGGCCGCGCTCACGCGTGCCAAATCGGTGTTGGAGCAGTCAAAGGAAACCAGCGATCTGAACGCGGCCATTGAGGACCTGACAAAAGCATCGCACAAACTGGCGGAAGCAATGTATCAAAAGACGAGCACTCAGACGCCGCCTCCAGGTTCCGGCCCCGGTCACGCCGGCCCGAAAACCGAGCCCGGCAAGAAGAAAGAAGACGAAGTCATCGATGCGGAATACGTTGACATGGATGACACCAAAAAATGATTAAAGCAAAGAGGAGTACGCCGGGGTTGGTGATTCTTCGAGATTCATTTTTGACCGATGGAGACAAGCTGGCTGACGGCTCGATTCCTCTGATCCCTCCGGTCGACTTGTATGAAACCAGGGATTGCTATGTCTTGAGTGCCGAGTTGCCGGGACTGGAAAGCGAAGATGTTCACGTGGAAGTCAGGGGATCTCAGCTTTCCATCTGGGGAGAACGCAAGGTGGACGCGTGCTGTTCCGATGAGAGTTATCACCGCCTGGAGGGAATCCGCGGGCGGTTTCACCGGACCTTTTCCCTGCCTGAAGCGATGGACAACGACACCAGAATCCATGCGACCCTGAATGCCGGTGTCCTGCATGTCGAGCTGGTCAAGTCCTCAAAGTCCAGGAAAATCACCGTTCAACCCTCGCGCACCGGCCGCTGAGTGTCTATGGCGAACGCAGATTACTACGCAACCCTGGGTGTTGCGCGCAACGCGAAAGAACCGGAAATCAAGAAAGCGTACCGACGACTTGCACGCAAGACGCATCCAGACGTAAATCCGGGCGACAAAGCCGCAGAGGAGCGATTCAAGAAGATCCAGGAAGCCTATGATGTGCTGAGCGATTCCAAGAAGCGGGCCATCTATGACAAATATGGCTTCTACTCGGAGAACATCAAGGAACAGGCTGCCGGAGAAGGGGCCAGGGGTTATAACGAAGACCCCGCCTGGGGATTCGATTTTTCCGGCATGGATGCCGGAGCCGGCGGGCAGAGCAGCTTCCGCGACATCTTTTCGGAGATTTTTGGGGGTGGCGCCGCCTCCAGAGCGGCGCGTGGACCCAGGGCCGAGAAAGGGGAGGATCTCGAGCACCATCTGAACATCTCCTTCGACGAGTCGATCCGTGGTCTGGAAACGCGCCTGACCATCAATCGCGAAGATTCGTGCCCGGTGTGTGGCGGTTCCGGGATAGATTCGTCCCGCCCTCAAGCGGTTTGTCCCACATGCAAAGGGAGCGGCCAGGAGGTGCGGGCCCATGGGGTCATGAAATTTTCGTCGCCTTGCCGCACTTGCGGAGGGTCCGGCAAGGTGGGCGGCCGCTGTGCCAACTGCGGCGGGTCCGGAGGGGTTTCGACGCAGGAAACCGTCACGGTCCGGATTCCGCCGGGTGTCGACACCGGATATCGGATGCGTGTCCCGGGCAAGGGCTCGGCCGGCCGGAAAGGCGGCCCGCCGGGCGACTTGTATCTGATCATCACCGTCCGGCCTCACGAGCTTTTCCGGCGCGAAGGCAATGATATCCTTATCACCATACCCATCACCGTAACGGAGGCCGCGCTGGGTACCAAGATCGAAGTACCCACAGTCTCGGGTGTGACGTTGTTGCGTATTCCACCCGGGACCCAGAGCGGCCAAAAATTCCGCTTGCGCGGAAAAGGGGTGCCCTCGCTGCGCGGGGAGGGCGTCGGAAATCAGATTGTGGAAGTCCGCGTCGTGGTTCCGCGCGTGGCAGACGAACGGTCCAAGGAGATTCTGCGGGAACTGGCCCGGCTCAATCCTGAGGATCCCCGGGCGCGCATGGCGAATCATTGATGAGGATGCCTAGGTGATAGCAAGTCTCAACGCAGAGAGCGCCAAGGGCGCAGAGATTCGCGATCTCAGCGGTGTCTGCGTTGAGATGTTTTGGAAGCGCCTGTTCAACGCAATGGGAGATGATTGCCGTGAGTGCGCGTAAGAAGGCAGGCTACATGATCAGCGTGGTGGCGGAAACGTATCGTGTCCACCCCCAGACGCTGCGTCTGTATGAAAGACTCGGCCTGCTCAAACCTTCGCGGAGCGATGGCAACACCAGGCTTTTCACCGACGCGGATCTGCACCGCCTGGAGATCATTCTCAACCTTACGCGTGACCTTGGCGTCAATCTGGCGGGAGTGGAAGTCATTCTGAATATGCGCGAGAAGATGGAGAGCATGCAAAAGGAAATGGATGAGGTGATCCTGTACGTGCGCGAAAACATCGCGTACAGCGGAGCCGCTGCGAAGCGCAGCGCTCTGGTGCGCGCGCCAGCCTCGATGATCATTCAAAGCAAGCGGGAAAAGAAATGACCGTCCTTTACTGGTTTTTGTTAAGCCTTGCCTGCTCCTTTCCTCAGGGGGAGCCGGCGCCTTTGTATGCCCAGACTTACGCGGTCTTCATCCACGGATCGCTTGCCGGAACCGAAACCGTCAGCGAGCGCAAAGACAACGATGGGAACCGCGTCGTATCTTCGCAGCATGAGCTGCTGATCATGGACGGCGTGGAAACCAAGCGTCTGGCCTTTGAAACGACCATGGTCTTTGCCAAAGACACTGCGGTTCCCATAAGCTACTCCTGCAAGTACCTCTCAGGGAACACCAAGGATTACTGCGACGTGACCGTCAAGGGGAGCCAGATCTCCCGTGTCCTGAGCCGAGGTGGGAACGTAAGCGAAACCACCGCTCCAATGCAGCCCGGCACGGTGATCCTCGATGTCAACGTTTTTTATCAGTACGACGTACTCGCCCGCCTGTACGATTTCAAGAAGCGAGGGCGTCAGGTCTTCAGCAATTTCATTCCCGTTATCGGCAACGATATCCCTCTGGCGGTTACCTGGCTTGAGGACTCGAAGCTCGATTACGGGAAGGGAACCATCCCGGTGCGCAACTTCAAGGTGGAGTTCGTAGGTGTGAGGTCGGGAAACTTCTCCACCGACATGAGCGGCCGGCTGGTTCGGCTGATCCTGCGCGAACAGGATCTCGAGGTCGTCCGCAAGGACCTGGTTCCTGAGAAATAATGGGCAACGAAGATCTCAACGCAGAGCTCTGAGAGCGCAGAACTCTGCGACCTGGGCGTTGACGCTTCCTTATGCGCCTGTCCCGCCTGGATTCTCCGCAACCTCTGAGGTGATATTTTTTTTCAGCTGTTCGCGCAGGCGCTGATAGATGTTCTGAATCACGTAGAGCTGGAGCCTGCGGTCCTTCGGATAAATGTCGCGCACGCCGCTGACAATTCTTGCGACCGATTGTTCGAACTGGGGAATCAGATTGGCCGTCACCGTCGGATCGTAGGGCAATCGGATGGTTCGGCAACCCAGCTCAGTAAACAATTTCAGATAACGTGCCGTGACCATGTCGGGACAATGGATGCGTTTGTAGGAGGCCTTGACCTCATATCCGAGCAGTGTCTCGATGATCCGAGCCGGGGATTTGCGTCCCAGGAGATGAATGCTGCGCGTCTTGATCGGGAGCACGCAGCGCCGGTAGGTATCCACGAGGTTGGCGACACCGAGGCCGGGATCCTGCAGAGCCTTGAGTATCTCCAGGTGGGGAATTCTTCGCCACGCCCTTGGTTTGTTTGATGATGACAGCCGCGGTTCCGGCGTGCCCGGCAGCGCCATTTGTTCACTGGAAGGGGGATTCTTCCTCATGGTCGGCCTCACCCCGTTGATTAGGGAGCATTTTTTTGCTTCAGCATCCTGTCTGCGAGCCGTCGGACTGCGTCGGAAATTCCCCGATCCCTTGCGATCAGCATCAGGTCTTTGGCATGAAGCCGCGCCAGCATCCTCTGGGAGATCCAGGGCGGAGTCTTGGGATTTTTCACCAGATTGTGTACCACGGCATAGCTTCTCGTCCACGCCTTGCTGGTACCGATCTGACGCAGGATGTCCTCCGTGACAGTGCGCATGGCGGCGAAGGCTTCGACTTCGACCATGGTCAGCTTTGGGCTCTCCAGCACGGTGCGCGAAACCTCCTTGTTGACATCATGGATAAGGACGGCCCGTGCCTCACGAGTTCCCATGCGAGCTAGGTGGATTTTTTGCTGCACTGTCATGCTGTTGATTTTGCTGAGAATTGCGGCCTCGCGCGCCTGCGGATCGACGGGAAGACCCTCGAGGGAGAGATCTTCGGGCGCCAGCTCAGCCTCCAATTCCAGTGCTTCCTCGGCTACTGGAGTGGCGGCATCCGGACCTTCCGCCGTGTAGGCGAGTTTCTTGCTGCCAAAGAACTCGGTTTCGATCTCCTGCACCAGCCCGAGGATCTGAGCTGTGGCGGCTGGATTTATCTTGATGTTCTGAAGAATCTCGGGAGTTGCCAGAAGCCGCATTCTGTTGTAAAGGACTGTTTCCAAAAGTGGGGCGGCCACGGATGAGGCAAGTCTGGCGATCACCGCACCGGGCGCCTCTGGATTGAGGATAATGGCTTCCTGAACCGGGAGGCTTGCGGACGCGGCGAAATGAGCGAGCACCTCCGGGCTGCACTGCGGCGATTGCAGTTGGCTGACAATCTCTTTTTCTGCCCATGAACTCAGCGTCTCCGTTGCCTTCTGTGCCACCTCCTGATCGGGATCGGTTACCAGGTGGACCAACAGCCGGATCATATCCTCCTGAGGGACGGGCACGAGCCCACCGGCCGCCAGCATGCGGATGTTTTTGGGCGGACTCCCTTCGAAGAAGCTCTTTAGCAGGTCGTTGTCAGCCATAAATACCAAGAATGCCTGGCATGAAAACTATTTTTCCAGCATCTCCTGAATGGTCTGGGGCGTGATCACGAGCCTGACAACCGCCCCTGGCTTGCCGAGAGGCTTGGCGGGCTTTCCGTTGATCATGAGTTTCACGCCGCCGGCGTTTCCCACCACCAGGTCAATGCGTTCCTTCGCATCAAAAAACGGCGTTTCCCCGGGCTGAAGAGTCCTGGACAGAACGCGCGTGCCGTCGCTGCTGAGCGACATCCAGCATTCCTGTACGACCTCAAACTTCAGACGCATGATGCCGGGCGGCGGTGCGGCCGCGCCGGGCGCCTGCACAGGTTCTGTCGGCACCGCCTGAGTGGCGGCCGTGGGGGTGGGAGGTACGGGTGAGGCCGTCTCGGCAGGCTTGGGCGCGTTTGGCGGCGGTGCGGGTTGCGAAGCGGGCAGTCGAGTTGCCGGCGCGTGGGAGAAATAGGGCGAGAACACAGCCGAAATCCACCCGCGACTGAAGTACAACCCGACGATCGAAGCCAGCAGCATTACGCTCCAGATCATGACTGGCGGAACCCGGAACGACTGCGCCGGCATTGTCTGGCTGCGGGCTTTGGCCTTGATGATCTTTTCGCTCTGGGGTGCGGATTCCTTCTCATAGCGATCGAGAAATTCGGCGGGTTCGAGTCCGAGGTAAGCGCAGTAGGTGCGAAGAAAGGCGCGATTATACATTCCGCCCGGAAGGTCGTTGTATCGTCCCTCCTCCAGATTCTGGATGTGCCTAAGGCTGATGCGGGTGTCCAACGAAACCTGCTTGAGCGTGATGTCCTTCCCGACCCGTACGGCCTTGAGATCGGCGCCCAGCAATGCTTTGGATGGAGCAGATTGCGACATGGCAGACGGGGCCTGCGCGGAATAGTGGCCGTCCGCCTGATCAGGTTTCATGATTCGGGATCGTTTTTCACTCTTTGCCAAGGCGAACGGCATTGTACTCAGTCATATGCAAAGTGTCAATTTAACCGGCCGCCAAAAAGCAGCCGCCTATGACACGGCGCGTCATAGCCGCACGCAAAAAAGTCTCAACGCAGAGTGTGCCGAGGTCGCAGAGACCGCGTAGCATTTGAGATTTTATGGACTCGGCTTCTATCTCTTCATGCCTTCCGCGGCCGCTTGGATTAGGAGGGTTGGCGTTGACAAGCTCACGTGCTGCTGGTAGATTAGCCCCGCAAATCTGGCGAAAAGATGGTAAAATTTAGAGTTATGCATTGTATCGGGTTCCATCGGAGGTGGGCGCAGACATGCACTGCGGCGGTGCTGCTGGTGCTGACGTTCTGGGGGTGCGGGATAAAGACCGAGGTGACAATGCCGGTCTCAGCCAAAGTAGCCGCCGCCAGGACTGCGACATTGCTGGAAGTGCTTACAATGCTCAAGGAATACAGCGACAAGATCACCTCGCTCTCGTCGACTTCGGTAAGGGTGACCCTGACAACCGAAAAGGCCGAGAGCGGCAAATTGCAAAAGTACCATGCCGCCCCCGGATATATCCTGCTGCGGCGCCCGGATGATATTCTCATGAACATTCAGGCTCCGCTCACCAGCACCACTATCCTCGAGCTTGTTTCCCGGGGCGATCAATTTGAGATCTGGAATCCGAGTGACAACAAGGTATACATTGGACGGAACAGCGCCAAAGCATTCGAGTTGGAGGAAAACGGTCAGCCACTGGCCTTTACCGCGAGGCCGATCCATATTTTTCAGGCAATTTTGCCTCAATTGATTGAACTGGGACAGCCCGATCGCAGGATTTCATTCACCGAATGGCAGGATGCCCAAGCCAAGTACTATATCCTGACACTGTTACAGGAAACCGGCGGGCCGGTAATGCGTGTATTGCGGCGACTCTGGGTTGAGAGATCCGAGATGGTGGTCGTGAGGGAAGAAACCTACACTGAAACAGGTCAGGTTGCGAGCATCGTGGACTATTCGAATCCTGGCAGATTCGATGGCGTGCTGCTGCCGCGGACAATCCGGATCGATCGGCCTATCGATGGATATTCTCTTGATCTGCGTTTCAACCAATGGCGTGTCAATCCCAGCCTGGCAGATTCGTCCTTCGCTCTGAATCCGCCGCCGGAGGCGCAGCGGGTGATTTTAAGGGAGAAGGGAAACGGAGATTACTAAGGAGCGTAATAGACTTGTGATGGAAAGCATAGTTGCAGCAAACATGTGCTCTCGACCGACGCGGACGGTTATCAGCGTTCTTGCCGTAGCGATCGGAGTCATTCTCATGCTCATCATCGGCGGCATCGTGTCCGGTACGCTCGACGAATACTTGAGCCGGATCATGGGAGTGGGCTCCGATTTCATGCTGCAACCGAGCGGCGCTTCCGCCTTCTTCGCTCTCAGTCCCGCAACCCTCCCCGTCAGGCTGGCGCCGAAGATCAAAGAGGTGGCCGGCATAGCGATGGTGACCCCGATTCTGGCGAACTTCAGCTCAGCGAGCTTCAATCTGGTTTTCGGCATCGACCTGGCCAGTTACGACGAATTCCCCGGACGATTGCAGATCATCGCCGGGCGCAGCTCGCTGGCTGACGACGAGGTCATTGTGGCGGAAAACTATGCCAAGCAGCACAATCTGCAGCCGGGAATGTCCTTATCCGTTTTGAATCATACTTATGCAGTCAGCGGAATCTGCCGCGACGATGGGGTTGTCCGTGTTTTTGTACCTCTGAAGACCCTTCAGCAATTGAATGAATCGCCCGATAAAGTCACATTTTTCTTTATCAAGGCGGTTCCGGGCGCCGACCTTGCCGCGGTGGAAGCCGGCTTGAAAAGCGCCTTTCCGGGATACGAAATCCGCAGTACCAAGGATGCGAGCATGCTGCTAGCCGGCACCAAGATGCCCGGCTTGCAGGCGCTTCAGGTTGTTGTTGTCCTAGTTTCCATGCTCCTGGGCTTTATGGTCATTCTCGTGGTGATGTACACGACCATCTTCGAACGGACACGCGAAATCGGGATTCTCAAATCACTGGGCGCATCGCGTCGATTTATCGTTGGCATGATCCTGAAGGAAACTGCTATAATCTCTGGTTTGGGCGTGCTGTTCGGAAGCGGCGCCAGTGAGATTGCACGCAAGGCGATCACTACCGCTGTCCCGACCTTGCAGGTATCGATGACCCTTGTCCAGGTGCTTACGGCCTGCATGTTGGGATTGTTGGGGGGAACTTTGGGAGCACTTTACCCTGCCTACAAGGCGGCCAAGATGGATCCTGTCAGGGCATTGACTTATGAATAGGGCTGAAATAGCGGTTTTCCCTGCGGAATACATCATACGGACCGTCGACCTTACGATGATCTATCGGTCGGGCAAAGTCGAGGTACCCGCACTCCGCGATGTCGATCTCACGGTGAAACCCGGTGAGTTTGTCGCGATCATGGGACCGTCGGGCTGTGGGAAATCTACGCTCCTTCACCTGCTTGGCGGTCTGATGCAGCCCACCAGCGGACAGATCCTGATCGAGGGCGCCGACATCGCACAACTGAGAGACCCGGAACGCACCGCCGTGCGACGCCGCAAGGTGGGGTACATTTTCCAGCGTTTCAATCTTCTCCCCACACTGAGTGCCAAGGGAAACATCGAACTGGCGAAGAAGATTCACGGCAACGGGCACGTTCATCCCTATAAAACCGATGAGATCATCGAAATGCTCGGGTTGAGGGAGAAGATCAATTTCCGGCCCGCCGAGCTGTCCGGTGGAGAGCAGCAAAGGGTTGCGATCGCCCGCGCGCTGGTCAATCATCCCGCAATTATCCTGGCCGATGAGCCGACCGGAAGTCTCGACTCCCGCAACGCACAGCAGGTGCTGCGCGTTCTCCAGAGCCTGAACGAAAAGTTGAACCAGACCATCGTGATGATAACCCATGACTCCGAAGCGGCATCCGTGGCCGGACGCATCGTGGAGATGAGAGACGGGCAGATCTTCAATCATCATTGTCATCTCGCCTACGAACCCGAGTTGGAAGGGCTCCTCTAGGCTGCTGGGAGAATTCGCGCAAGATGGCCAAACCCGGAGGTTTGTTCCGGAACATACTGATCTGGACCTATGAGCGGGGCACGCTCCAGTATGACATCATTTGCGCTCTGATCCTCGCCTTCATCTTTCTGGTTCCCAGGGCCTGCTTTACCGCGAAAAGGGCCGATGCTTCCAGCGTAGAGAACACCCAGACGAACCAGCAAGCCGCGTCCCAACACTCGCAGCACCGCTAACACTCATAATTCTAGCAGTTTTTTTGGCTGCTTTGGGCTTCAGACCGCTCGGATAACCTGCTAATCTTGGCATTGCAGAACCTAGATCGCTGCGCACTCGCAGTGGAACACGGGCTTAAGGAATTGTTCAAGACTCATCCTCTGAGAGTGAATCCGATGACGAAACCTGGACGGCTGATTGGCGGTTGGAGCTTGTTGCTGCTCGTGGCAGCGGGGAGTGCCGGTAACGCCGCTTTCCCTCAGGCCAGGGGCGCGCAGGCTGCGCTGGATAAAGTGCTGGAACGCATGGGAGCGGTCGGGAAGGACTTCCGCAGTTTCCAGGCGGACTTCACGCAGCGACAATATATCGCGGTACTGAAGGAGTTTGAGAATCCTGAAAGCGGGGTTTTCCTATATGCGCGTGCCCAGGACGGCTCGGCGCTGCTGCGCCAGGAATTCAAGGTTCCGGGCCACAAGATCCTCACCATCAAAGCGGGAACTGCACTTGTCTATCAACCGTCGCTTAACCAGGCAACCAGAATCAACCTGGGCAAGAATAAAGACAAAGCCGAGTTTCTTGCTCTGGGGATCGGACAATCGCCAGCCAGGATGCGCGAGACCTTCAACATCGAATTCCAGGGCGAGGAAAAGGTCGATGAGGCGCTTTGCTCGGTCCTGCTCCTCAAGCCCAAGAGCAGCGCCACCGCGGCGTTTTTCTCCTCAATAACGCTCTGGATCAGCAATTCCAGCGGCTTGCCTCTCCAGCAAAAGCTCCAGGAGCCGAACGGGAACTATCTGCTGAACAAATTCTCGTCTCCGAAACTCAACCCCAAACTGACCGATGCGGATTTCGAACAGAAGCTCCCCAAGGGCGTCGAAATCCAACAAATTAAATAGGACACGCGGCTGCTTCGTGTTTTGCTTGTTTAGTGGGAGACGGAGCTGGCCTGTTTTCGTTCCGGCTTCGGTAGTTCCTTCCAGGTGTAGTAGATCCGGTCGATTACGGTCCAGTTGCCGAGCACCGCCAGGACCCACAGGACCGCTTCCATGCGATTGGTCAAACCGCCGATGATCAGGAGCACGATCCGCTCGGGCCGCTCCATGAACCCAATCTTGCAGCTCGGAATGAGCGACTCGGCTCGCGCCCGGGCGTAGCTGGTCATGATTGCTCCCATGAAGACGACGCCTACGAGGACCACGTAGCCAAGTCTTTGTTGGCGCGCATACCACACCATCAGCCCTTGCAGCAGGATGATGTCCGAGTAGCGGTCAATCACCGAATCATAGAAGGCGCCAAACCGGGTCACCGAGCGCGTGACCCGCGCGACCTCGCCGTCGAGCATGTCGAACATGCCGGCGAGGATTATAATGAGCGCGCCGCGCACGAATTCGCCGTAGCCGAAATTCCAGGCCGCCCAGAAACTGATCACCACGCCCGTGAAAGTCAGGATATTGGGATTGACCTGGAAACGGGACAGAACATTTACGATCAGACCGAGGACAAATTTCCCTCCACGGCCGATGGCGTTGCTGATCATGGCGCTAGGCTAGACAGAATCCGAAACCTTGTCAAGGTCAAAACAAACGGAAGCGGATTGTCAGATACTTCTTCGGGTCTTGCCTTAAATCATAGATAAGCTTGGTGATCTCGGCTGTCGTCTGATTCAGGTTGTCGTACAGGGAGGGATCCTTGTAGAGCTTGCCCAGGGTGCCCTGACCCTTCTCGATCTGGTCGACGAAGTTCGCAAACTTTTCGAGTGCTGCATTGGTCCTGTCATAAAGAGCCGGGTCCCTGGACAGCCTGCCGAGAGTCCCTTCGCCTTGCTCGATCCGCGCCATCATGACATCAGCCTTCTTCAGGGCCTCGTTTGCGTTATCGAAAAGCTGCGGATTCTGGATCAGTTTGGAAAGCGTCCCGGAGCCGTTTTGAATCTGGTCTGCGATCTTGTTGAACTTGTCCAGGGAATCGACCAGGTGCGCATAGGCGGCCGGATCCGAAATCAGCTTGGCCACGGTGCCGTCACCCGTGTGCAGGGCATCTACCAGACGGGTCGCGTGCTCAAAGGTTGTCTGGGCTTGCTTCATCGTGTCCTGCATGTCCTGCACGGTGGAAGCGATGCCGCTGCCGACCTTTTCAGGATTGATCTTGAGAGCGATATTCTTGAACTGGTCGGACAGGACGCCGAAGTTGGCGATGACGTCGTTGGCTCCAGTCATGATTTCGCGGAATCCGGTCGCACGCACACCTTCGATCACGAAGTACTCGCCGCGCTTCACTGGAGGGGTGCCATAGGTGCCGGGCGAAATCTCGATGAAGGAATCGCCGATCAGTCCCTTGGATTCGATGCTCACCTCGGAATCCTGACTGATCCGGTTGATGTATTGGCTACGGATCTGCAATTGAACCTCCACAAAACTGAGCTGAAGCTTCAAATCGCGCAGGTTGTCCTGCAGATCGGAGCTGATTTTGTCATAGTTGGGATTCTTGCGATCCAGCCCCTCCAGCTGCTTCTGAACCTCTTCGATTCTCCGCAGGGTACCCCTGTTGCCGGCAAAGATTTCCGGCGGCACGATGGCGACCTTGGTCACCTTGCCGATCTCGATTCCGGCCAGCCACACCGGTGCGCCCGGCTTCAAGCCCCCGACGTCAGGCAGGTAGGTAATGGCCTTGGCCGTGCGCCCGAACCAATTGATGCCCCAGCTCTGCTGCAGGATCACTGCAGCCAGCAGAAACAGGGCTATCGTGACCAGGATCCCCACCTTCATTTCCGTGACGGATGTTTTTTGCCTTTGTGCCATTTTCTTACCTCCACCTCTCTACCTGGTATCAGGGCCGGAAGATTTAGTGTTATGGAAGGAAGGATCCACTCATCGGCTCATGGATAAGAGCGGAGTTCCCCGACCCGACACCAATTTTCATGGTTTCTCATGTCACAAATGTCCTGATATAAGTGTCATTGGACTCAATCAGCTCCGAATAACTCCCCTGAAAGCATATGGCGCCTTCCTGAAGCATTATGAAGTGGATGTTGGCCACGCACAGGTCCTCGCCCGCGGGCACGAAGCGGAGCTGACCATTGCCCTCGGCCACCGCATACTCGGTGGCCATCGTCTCGGCTGCCTGCAGGTCATGGGTGACGAACACGGATGTGACCCCTTCCAGGTCGCGCAGCTTGATCATCAGCTCCACGATAGTCCGCTTGGTGATGGGATCCAGGCCGGACGTAGGCTCATCGTAAAGAATCACCTTGGGGGTGCCGACCAGGGCTCTCGCGATGCCGACCCTGCGCTTCATGCCCCCGGAGAGTTCAGCGGGCATTTTGTCGATTGCTTCCTCGAGTCCGACGAAGCCCAGCAGCCGCTGCACTGCGACTTCGATCTCCTCATCACTCATCTTCGATTCCTCGAAAAGCCGGTAGCCGACATTCTCTCTGACGGAGAGGGAATCGAAGAGTGCGCCCTCCTGAAACACCATGCCGATCCTTCGACGCACCCCGACGAGCTCCCGTTCGCTCATCTGGGTGATGTCCTGGCCTTCGACCAGAATCTGTCCATCATCGGGCCGGATCAGGCCGAGAATCAGCTTGAGGATCGTCGATTTGCCGGAACCGCTTGCTCCCAGAATGATCTTGGTCTCGCCGCGCGAGATGCTGAAATTGATGTCCTTTAGTACGACATCATCGCCGAAGATCTTGGTGACTTTCCGGAACTCGATCATACGTTGAGGAAAGGAGAAATGTAGATGATCAAGTTGTTAAGGAAGAAATCCGCCGTAATTACGAGTATGGAACTGCTCACGACCGCCTGGGTTGTGGAGCGCCCGACGCCTTCCGTGCCTCCGTGAGTACGCAATCCCACGTAGCAGCCGGTCATCGAAATGATGAAGCCGAAAACCAGCGGCTTCACGAGCGTGCCGAAGACGTCTGCAGGCTGGAGGGCATTGATGGCATCGGACCAGTACTGGCTCGAGCTGATCAACAGTTTATAGCGAGCGATGATCCACCCGCCCCCAAGGCCGACGGCGTTGCAGAGAATCGTCAGCAAGGGGAGCATCATGATCGTCGCGATCATCCGCGGGGTAACCAGTCGTCGCGTCGGATCGGTGCCCAGCGCGCGCATCGCGTTGATCTGCTCTGAGACGACCATGGAACCCAGTTCTGAGGCAACGCCGGAGCCGATGCGGCCGGCAAGCATCAATGCGGATAGAACCGGTCCAAGCTCGCGGACGAGCGTGATGGCGACCAGTTGCCCGGTGATGCTGACCGCCCCGTAGCGCCGCAGCGCGCTTTCCGATTGGATGCCCAACACCGCCCCGGTGAAGAACCCGGTCAGCAGGATGATGGTCAGCGAGCCGACGCCGATGCGATCCATCTGCATGATGATTTCTCGCATGTAGATCGGCCTGGTGAACAGATTGGCAATAGCCCGGCTGCTCAGAAAAGTGTAGGATTGGATTTCCCAGATCGCTTTGGTTATGAAGCGAAAGGGTGCCTCCAGTGCGGCTATAAGAGCTTTGATCATGAAAGCCTCGCAAAAGTTTATTTGGCGGCACTTCAGTAAGTCAAGAGCAAAGGGCAAAAGATGCAGGCTCTAAGTTTTTGATAGGAGCGGAGTTTTGTATTAATAAGAAAATGCTAAATAAACGAACTTTTCAGCACGGGAACGAGCGCGGAGCGAGGTCTGCCGGACGTAAGCGGATGTTCACGCTCGGTTTTTCTCCTTCCGGAATTGCTTTGTGCACAGGCGGCAGCTTGCTGCCGCACGCTTAGGACATGTCTCGCGATAAAGGAGTCGACAACGCTTATGCTTCGCTTTGTGACAGCCGGCGAATCTCACGGGAAGTGTTTGACCGGCGTCCTTGAAGGCCTGCCATCGGGGCTGGCTATCGACACGAACTTCATCGACAGCCAGCTCCATCGCCGGCAACTGGGCTACGGCCGCGGCCGGCGCATGCAGATCGAGAAGGATCATGTCGAGATCACCTCGGGCGTGCGGCACGGAAGAACGCTCGGCAGCCCCATTTCATTCGTGGTTGAAAACAGAGATTGGGCCAACTGGAAGATTGCGATGTCGCCTGATCCTTTGCCTGAAGGGGCCACCCTCCGGCAGGTCACACGCCCAAGGCCGGGGCACGTCGACCTCGCCGGGGCCTTGAAGCAGCAAACTCATGATGTCAGAGATGTGCTCGAACGCGCCAGTGCCCGCGAGACCGCCGCACGCGTTGCCGTCGGATCCTTTTGCAGACTCCTCCTTCTTCAGATCGGCATCCGCATCGGGAGCCACGTGATCGCCATTGGAACGGCCCACATATCGGCGCAATTGGAGAACATCGGAATCGACGGCATCCTGGCAATCGACCCGGAATCGCCCCTGCGCTGCGCCGACGCCAGGATTCAAGACGAAATGGTAGCGTTGATTGACAAGGCCGCTGGAGACGGGGACACTGTTGGCGGGATTGCGGAGGTCGTGGCCGCGCCGGTCCCGCCTGGGCTGGGATCGCACACGCAGTGGGATCGAAAACTGGATGGCCGGCTGGCACAGGCGCTCATGAGCATTCCGGCTGTCAAAGCGGTGGAAATAGGCAACGGGGTGGCGGCCGCGCAGAGGAATGGCTCGAACGTTCACGACGAGATTTTCTATGATGCGGAGCAGCGACGTTTTTTCCGTACAACCAACAATGCCGGCGGGCTGGAGGCCGGAGTAACGAACGGAGCTGATCTGCGTGCACGCATCTTCGTCAAACCAATTCCCACGCTGCGGAAGCCGCTCATGTCTGTGGATCTGGTCACCAAAGAAGCACGCGCCGCCTTATTTGAACGTAGCGACACGTGCGTGGTTCCGGCGGCCGGCGTGGTTTCGGAAGCGATGGTCGGCATCATTCTGGCGCAAGCCGTCCTGGAGAAATTCGGCGGCGACTCCATGGCCGAGTTGGAGGCAAACTTCACAAACTACATTCGGTTGCTGCGAGAGTTTTAGAAAAATATCAGTACAAAGGCCGTGGAAAACACGGAGCAGGTGGAACCTCCATCCCGACGCGTCGGGTGTTTGCGCTGGCCTCGGCGTTGAGCTTTTGCTTTTCCGGCATCCGGGAATGTAGACATGCACGGTTATCTCATCTAAAATGTATCGGTTATGGTACTGCCCATCCTGAAGTACGGCGCTTCGGAGTTGAAGACGATGAGCAAGCCGATCACCGTCTTCAATGGCGAACTCGAGAAGATCGCCAAAAACATGATCGAAACCATGTACAGCGCCCCGGGCATCGGACTCGCTGCTCCGCAGATTGGATTGAACATTCGGCTGGCCACCATCGATCTTTCGGTCGGGGAGGATCCCTCGCAGCTGATCGTAATTTGCAATCCTGAGATCGTGGTGAGCGAAGGGGAGCAGAGGAGCGAAGAGGGGTGTCTCAGCATCCCGGAGTTTAGCGACACCGTCGTACGTCCGCGCAAGCTGATCGTCCGCGGGCAGGGCATCCATGGCGAGGAATTGCACTTTGAAACCGCGGAACTGCTGGCCCGGTGCTTCAGTCACGAGATCGACCACCTGGACGGTATCCTGTTCATCGATCGCTTGAGTTCCCTGAAGAAGACGCTCATCCGCAACAAGATCAAGAAGCTTGCCAAAGCGGGCGAGTGGTGAGCGATGCGTGTCATCTTTCTGGGCACGCCTGAATTCGCCGTCCCATCCCTGAAGGCCTTGCTGGGCAGCGATTACGAGGTTTGTGCTGTTTTTACGCAGCCTGATCGCCCTGCCGGACGCGGACAAAAAGCTCAGGCTTCGGCTATCAAGACCTTCGCTCGCGTTGCCGGCATACCTGTTTTTCAGCCTGAGAAGATCAGGGGGCCGGAAAACCAGCCCCTTCTCGCATCCCTCCAACCGGATTTTGTTGTAGTTGTCGCTTATGGACAGATCCTGCCTCTGTGGCTGCTTCAGTTGCCGCGGATGGGATGCGTCAACGTGCACGGCTCTCTTCTTCCTCACTATCGGGGCGCGGCTCCCGTCACCTGGGCAATCCTTAACGGCGAGATGGTCTCTGGTGTGACAACCATGTTGATGGACGAGCATCTCGATACCGGGCCCATGCTGCTGAAAAAAGAAGTCGAGGTTACCGCCACGATGACTGCAGGGGAACTTGCCGGCAGGCTGGCGATAGTCGGGGCTGAACTGTTGATCCCGACGCTTGCAGGTCTGGCGAGCGGAGACTTGAAGCCAATTCCGCAGGACGACAGCCTGGCGAGTCTTGCTCCGCGCATCACGAAAGAAATGGGCCTGATCGCATGGAACCGGGACGCACGCTGCATTCACAACCAGATTCGAGGGCTCAATCCATGGCCCCTGGCGTATTCGGAGTGCCGGGGCCAAAGGCTCCAGATTATCCGAAGCACGCCGCCGGATGAATCGCGAACGCAGGAACTCGACGCCGGAATATTCCTGGGAGCGTCCGGCTCCGGTATGAGAATAGCGTGTGGGGGAGGGAGCATCCTGGAAATCCTCGAGGTTCAGCCTGCCGGCAAAAGGAGGATGCCCGGGCGAGAATACGCCAACGGCGCGAGACTCCAACCCGGCCAGCGGTTATTCGTCTAAAAATCACCGCGGCGCGGATATTTGAAAGCAATTCATTTCTCTGCGTTGGTATTTCAGATCGGATCAAAACCTTGATTGCTCCGGCTCGACAATCGGCATTCGACTTGTCATGCCGCATAGAATTGCAGTCGGCACACGCCGACGATGTACTCAGCTCGGAAACCGTGTCCAGTCTCGAGCCTCGGGACCGGAACCTGGCAACGGAGATTACCTATGGAACGCTCCGCTGGCGTGCCTGGCTTGATTATATCCTCGCAAGCGCGATCGCACGGCCTTGGGAGAGCGTGGATCCAAAGGCTCGAATTCTGCTCCGGCTCAGCCTGTACCAGATGTCGCGCATGGACCGCGTGCCGGACCATGCGGTCACGAACGACGCGGTTGAGCTGGCCAGGCATCATCTGAGGGCGGGCGCCGCTCGCTTCGTCAACGGAGTGTTGCGCAACCTGGGACGGCAGCGTCCCTGGACGGCACCGGACTTTCACCGTGATTGTCCCGTCTGGATGCGTGTGTCGCTGCCGCGCTGGCTCTGGGACCGCTGGGAAGCGAGGTTCGGCGTCGATCGGACCTGTGAATATGCGCTCTCGCTCAACCGCCCGCCCCAGACCGCCTTCCGCTGGTCCGGCAGTATTTTGGGGCAGGACTTGCCGGACGTGCGCCCTTCGGACCTGGTACCCGGGGCCTTTCTCGTCGAAGACACAAAGCAGCGACATGGTGCCGGAGGCCGTCGCATCCAGGATGAGGCTTCCCAGCTGATACCGCACCTGTTCGGCCCCCTCGACGGCTCCCGTGTGTGGGACGCATGCGCCGCCCCGGGTGGCAAGTCAGCAATTCTGATGGAGAGATGCGGCCCGTCTGGATGGGTGGTTTCCTCTGATCTGGACCTGGAACGCGCGCGGCGCCTGCTCGCGACGCTAGCCAAAGGGACAGGCGCTCCCTCCGGTGTCCTGGTCGCCGACGCTCGGGCAGAACTGCCGTTCCGGATCCACTTCGACGCCGCATTGGCAGATGTTCCATGCTCGGGACTCGGGACAATGAGGAGAAATCCGGAAATCAAATGGCGTTTCCAGCCGGAGTGGCTGCCGGAGATGGGCCGAAAACAGGGACGCCTCCTGGATTCGATCGCAGGTGCCGTTCGAAAGGGAGGCCTCCTGCTTTATTCGACCTGCTCCACGGAACCTGAGGAAAACGAAGATGTAGTTCATGGGTTCCTTCATTCCCATCCGGAGTTCAGCATCCTGAAGCCTGCATTTCCTGCAGGCATCGAAACGTGGCTCGACCACGAAGGGTTTTTTAGGAGTTTTCCAAGTGCCCGGTTGTGGGACGGTTTCTTTGCGGCATTGATGACCCGCACCCGCGAATGAAATGCAATCCGGAGGCTTGTCTGACGGATCGAGCGAGGTCGGGATTGTGCATATTTGCAGCCGGGGAGACGGGCTGGGCCCGGCGCGCGAAGAAACTCCCGGAAGATCCGCTTTTTCAATGCGCAGCATGGACTTAGGCGCCTTGCATATCGTGGATTGCTGTGCTACCCTTCAGCGAAAAATGGTCGAGAGGTGAAGAGACATTGGCGAATTCGGTGATCATCGCACCCTCGATTCTGTCGGCAGATTTCGCCCATCTGGCCGGAGAAATTGAGAGTGTGGAGAAGGCGGGGGCGGACCTGATTCACCTCGACATTATGGACGGCCATTTTGTACCCAACATAACGATCGGCCCCCCAGTTGTCGCCTCAATTCGAAAGATCACCAAACTTCCTTTGGACGCGCACCTCATGATTGAGGAGCCGGCGCGATATGTAGATGAGATGATCCACGCCGGCGTGGACTGGATCTCGGTCCATGCCGAGGCAGACGTGCACCTGAACCGCACGATACAACATATTCGGAGTCAGGGAGTTCGCGCTGGCGTGGCGATCAACCCTGCGACTCCGATCAGTGCTTTGGAAGAAGTGATTCCTGATGTGGATTTTATCCTCGTGATGAGCGTGAACCCCGGATTTGGTGGCCAGGAGTTCATTCCATCTGCGCTCCAGAAAATTCGGAAACTTAGAGAGAAGATTACGTTAAATAACAATAGAGCCAGGATCGAAGTGGATGGCGGCATGGAGACCGGCAATCTGCCTGAAGTTCTTTCAGCCGGCGCCGACGTGATCGTCATTGGTTCCGCCATCTTCAAATCAAAGGCAACTCCGTTCGATGCGGTGCGCGAATTCAAGGGAATTGCGGATCGGCACATGGGGAGGCAGGAGAGGATTTGACCCCGTTGGTTTCCGGGTTTCCTGGCTTTGGAGGCAGGTGATGCGACGATATCTCAGGTGGATGGTCTTTTTATTTATCCTGGCAGGCTTGCCTGGGTGTGGCGGCCAGAAGGGTGCCAAGCTCCAAAAGAGCGTGGTTCCACCTGACAAGACGCTCTTTCAGACCGGCAACGAGTTCCTGGACAAAAGCCAATTCACACAGGCGCGATTGGCTTTTCAGACCCTGATCAACACCTATCCCGGTAGCGATTTAGAGCCCGAAGCCTACTTCGCGATGGCCAATTCATTTCTCCGCGAAGGCGGAACCGAAAACCTCCTCATGGCGGAGGACAGGTTCAGGAACTTCATCATCTTCTTCCCGACGAATCCCAAAGCCCCCGATGCACAGCTTGAAATCATCTCCATTCTCATGCGCCAGATGCGGGCGCCTGATCGCGATCAGAAAGAAACGAGGAGAGCCGAGGCCGAGATTTTGAAATTCCTGACCGCGTACCCGAACAACGACTACGTTCCCGTCGTCAAAACGCTCCTGGACGAAGTGCGCGAAAGCCTGGCGGAGAGCGACATGATGGTGGGAGATCAGTACGCTCACACGGGCAACTATCTTGGTGCCGTGTCGCGCTATAGGGAGCTGACGCAGAAGTATCCCCGCTTTTCGCGAATGGACGAGGCCCTTTTCAAACAGGCCGAGGCTGATCAAAAGACCGAAAACACCGATGAAGCCGTCGCCGCCCTCGCGCGCATTGTCAGGGGCTACCCGTTCAGCAAGTACTTTTCCGAAGCCAAGGCGCAGTTGGAAAAGATGGGCAAACCGGTTCCCGCAGTCGACACTGACCTGGCAGCGCAGAACCAGGCGCTCGTGAAGCCGCCAGTGCCTTTCTCACCACTGAAACCAATCATCGACCTCGCGTCCGCCATGGGGTTCATCAGCTCTCCCGACCGCTATGAGGAGGCCAGAAAAACCGTCGCGGCAACCAAGGCAGCTGCGGCCGCATCGACAGCCACCCAGACCGGAGCGAAACCGGGAGAGATCGTGCTTACCGGAACTATCGCAAAGGACGCCAACGGCAAGGAGGTTGTCAAGCCTAACGTCTCCCCGGCAAAGACCGATAAGAAAGATGATAAGAAGGTAGACGACAAAACCAAGAAAAAGAAGAAGGCGGAACAGCAGTATTAAGACGATTTATGGCTACGAAACTCCTCCTCGCCGACGACAGCGTCACTATTCACAAGGTAGTAAGCCTCACATTTGCGGCCGAGGATGTCACTATCGATGCGGTCACCGACGGGAACCTGGCGATCGAAAAAGCACATGCTGACAGGCCGGACATCGTGCTGGCCGACGTTTTCATGCCGGGCAGGAACGGATACGAGGTCTGTGCTGCGATCAAGTCAGATCCCATGCTGGCCGGGACGCCGGTAGTGCTGCTGGTCGGCACATTTGAGCCATTCGACGAGCAGGAGGCAACCAGAGTTAAATGTGACGCCTATCTCACTAAGCCCTTTGATACTTCGGAACTCATCCAGATCGTCCGGCATCTCGTGGATCAACGCGGAGCTGCGAAAGCCGGCGTGGAGTCTGCGGCAGCGGTTTCGGAATCGCAGGTTGCAGGTAGAGTCGCCTGCGGCGCCGCCCGCGATGTGCTTGCCGCAGGGCTCATCAGCGTGCGCACGCGCGAATCGTTTCTCGGCGAACACCGGATCCTCGAACTGTTTGATGCGCCTGCGTTGGAACTCGAGTCTGCAGCCAGGATTGCCTCTCCAGCAGAAAATCCGACGGACAAAGCGCCCCCGGAGCAACGGCCGGCCGCACCCCGGCAGGTGATCCCTTTTCCCGGCATCAGAGGCAGCGGGCTGGAAACATCCCCGAGCGTACTCACGGAAGAGGCGGTGGATCAGATTGTCGAGAAGGTCGTGAGGCGCATGTCCCAGCAAGTTGTGCGTGAAATCGCCTGGGAAGTCGTCCCGGCGCTATCCGAGATCATGATCCGGCAGTATCTCGATGAGCTGCGCTCCTCCCGCAAGATTTAAGACGCAGCCACAAGTCACGAGCGGCAGCTGGCCGCATCCAAAAACCTCAACACAGCGATCGCTGAGACTGCGGAGTATTGCTGCGCCCCCGCAGCGGGGGTGATAGCGCCTGCTCACGCCCAATTCGTCTCATTCGCGTCATTCGTGGCTGCTTTTTGCCTGCCGTGTCTGAGTCACGGAAGCGCTCCTGCCCGAACTAGACTCGACGCCGGATTTCGCATACAATGCCCCTTTTGTATATGCCCGCAAAGCGCAGCGAGGCTTTGCGGTTGCATTGAAAAAGAGGTAGTGATGCCCCGGGAAATGTTAGGTAAATCTTACGATCCTGCTCTATTTGAACAACGCTGGTACGCCGTCTGGGAGGAGCGTGGCTATTTCAAGGCGGAAAATCCTTCAACCAGGCCGCGTTTTTCCATCGTAATTCCGCCACCGAATGTTACGGGCACGCTGCACATGGGGCATGCCCTGCAACATACCCTGCACGACATCCTGGTGCGCTGGAAGCGCATGTCCGGCTATAACACGCTCTGGCTTCCCGGAATGGACCACGCCAGCATCGCCGTGCACTATGTGCTCGACAAGCAGCTGGAAGCCGAGCACAAGAGCCGCTTTGATCTCGGACGCGAGCGCTTCCTCGAGATTGCATGGAAATGGAAGGAATCCAGCGGGGGCACAATTCTCAACCAGATGTGCCGCATGGGTGTCTCCTGCGATTGGAGCCGGGAGCGGTTCACCATGGATCCCGCCCTTTCCCACGCCGTGCAGGAGGCCTTCATCCGCCTTTACGAGGAAGGGTTGATCTATCGCGGCGAATACATGGTGAACTGGTGCCCCCGTTGCAAAACCGCGATCTCAGACCTCGAGGTGGCCTACCACGCTACGCATGGCAAGCTCTGGTATATACGTTATCCCCTGATAGGACGAAAAGGGCATGTGATTGTGGCAACCACGCGTCCGGAAACCATGCTCGGGGACACCGCAGTGGCGGTCCATCCGGACGATGATCGCTATCGCGGCTTCATCGGTGCCGGGGTATTGCTGCCGGTCATGAATCGCGAGATCCCTATCATTGCGGACGAGATCGTCGACAGGGAATTCGGAACCGGCGCGGTGAAGGTGACGCCCGCCCACGATGCCAACGACTACGAAATGGCACGCCGGCACGACCTCCCGCGGGTGACCGTGATCGATGCTGGCGGCAAAATGACCGCCGAGACCGGCCCCTATGCTGGAATGGACCGGTTCGAGTGCCGTGAGAAACTGATACAGCGCCTGGCAGCGGAAGGTTTTCTGGTCAAAGTCGCCGAATACGAGCATAACGTCGGACATTGCGATCGCTGCTCTACCGTGGTTGAACCCAAGATCTCAATGCAGTGGTTCCTGAAGGTGGACACCCTCGCCAGGCCGGCCATTGAGGTTGTCGAGAAGGGCGAGATCCAGTTCGTACCAGACGCTTTCAAGAAGCGCTACTTTGAATGGATGTACAACATTCATGACTGGTGCATCTCGCGCCAGCTCTGGTGGGGACACAGAATCCCCGCCTGGTATTGTGATGCCTGCGGCGAAATCATCGTGTCGAGAACCGCTCCTGCCGGCTGCACAAAATGCGGGGCAGCATTGCGGGAGGAGACCGACATACTCGACACCTGGTTCAGCTCGGCACTCTGGCCCTTTTCCACTCTGGGATGGCCCGCCGATACACCGGATCTGCATCTTTTTTACCCGACCGATGTGCTCATCACCGGGCCCGACATCATCTTTTTCTGGGTGGCCCGCATGATCATGATGGGGCTCAAGTTCATGGGGCAGATCCCTTTCCGGCAGGTTCACATCAACGGCATCGTGCGCGACGCCAGCCACAAGAAAATGAGCAAGACCCGCGGCAACGTGATCGAACCACTGGAGTTAATTGAAGAGTACGGCGCGGACGCGGTCAGGTTCACGCTTTCCTCGATGGCGGTGCCCGGGACGGATATCCCGTTTTCGACGGATCGCATGAAGGGATACAGCGCTTTTTCCAACAAAGTCTGGAATGCCGCGCGTTTCGTGTTGATGAATCTGACTGAAGACGATCCGCCGGTGGCGCCCGAAACCGTTGACGAGTTGCTCGCCCGCGAAAAGGAAAGCCTGCCTCTCGAGGATCTGTGGATTCTGCACCGTCTCAACCATATCTCCGCAGATATTGCCGAAGCGCTCGACAAGTATCGCTTCCACGAAGCCTCAAGCCTGATCTATCAATTCATATGGCACGAGCTTTGCGACTGGTACATTGAGCTGGTCAAACCGGCTCTCACCGGGGAAGGGATTGCGGCGGAGGCACGCGGGAGGCGCGTGACCGTCCTCGTACACGTACTCGATTATTCTCTGCGCTTGCTGCATCCATTCATGCCCTTTATTACCGAAGAGATCTGGCAGCGGCTCCCCCATGTCGGCGCATCTATCATGATCCAGGAGTTTCCAGGCGCCCGTGCGGTGCGCGAGAACGCTCGAGCAGCCCTGGGCATGGAGGTGGTCATGGATTTGACGGTGGGCCTGCGATCGGCGCGCGCCGAGATGAACGTCGAACCGAAGAAGACGCTCGACGTTACCCTGGTAATTCCTGATCCCACGGTTCGGGAATTGGTGCAGGCAAACCTCGAGAAGATCAAACTGCTGGCCCGTCTGGGCAGAGCTGAATTCGCTGCGGAACTCCCCTCCCAACGCGTTCAGCTCAAGGGTGTCTGGAAGCGCGGTGAGTTCGGCCTTAACCTTCAGGGCGCTGTCGACATCCAGGCGGAACGCGAGAGGATGCAAAAGGAACTCAACCGGCTCAAAGTCGATATCCAGAAAATAATGAAAAAGCTGAACAGCCACGAATTCATGGACCGGGCGCCCGAGGAAGTGGTCACCGAAAACCGCACACGGCACGCAGATCTGCTGGCAAGATTGGAGAGGCTGGAAGCCAACCTGAACCGGTTGCCGCCGAACTGACCGTGAACGGCCATAGCGGCCATTTGGTACATGGAGCTGCATAAGCGCATCCAAGACAGCTCAACGCAGAGGACGCGGATACGGACCGCGTGGCTTTTATGGCAATTGATCACGACCAACTGGTTCCGGCCTGGATCATCGATGAGACTCCAGCTGTCGCCTGGGAAAAGCTGCAAGTCGTAGGACTCCGGGAAACCACCTCGACCAATGAAGAAGCACTGCAGCGCGCGCGCCAGGGAGCCGCGAGCGGGACGCTCGTATTTGCGGAGAGCCAGACTGCAGGCAGGGGCAGGAAGGGACGCCAGTGGATTTCTCCGCCGGGGACGGGGCTCTACTTTTCGCTCGTCCTCCGGCCCGAGAGATCTCCAAGCTGCTGGACTCTGCTCACGCACGTGGCCGCGGTTGCACTGGCCCGCGCTCTACAGGAGCTGACCGAGGCTCATTTCATACCTAAGCCGCTGGATGTGGAACTGAAATGGCCCAACGACGTGCTGATTTCCGGGAAAAAGACCGCCGGCATCCTGCTCGAAACCGTCGGCATCGGCGGGGCCATCAGCGCCGCGGTAGTGGGCGTCGGGGTAAACGTGAGGCAGGGAGGATTCCCGGCTGAACTCCGGGATCAGGTCATTTCGGTCAGCGAGGCGGCCGGTGTACAGGTGCCGCGAAGGCACATCCTGGTGAGATTTTTGTACCACTTCCAGCTGGGATACGATCTTTTTATGCGTGGAGAGCACAAAGCCATTCTCGAGCAGTGGAAAAGTCTGTCGCGCATGTGGAGGGATACTCCGGTCTGGGTCGTTGAGAACGACCAAGCACGACCTGCCGTAACCGCCGGACTGACCGACACCGGCGCGCTCGTCGTCCGCACGCCGGACGGCGCCGAGGAGACGATCCTGGCGGCGGATGTGAGCATCCGGCGGTCACCTCGCGAAGAAAGGTGAGATGATGCTGTTTTCCAGATCGAAAGATAAGGGGGAGAAGAAAGCCGGGCTCTTCGAGAGGATGAAGAAGGCGCTCACCGCGACCAAGGAAAATCTGGTTGGCCGCATCGAAAGCGTCCTCTCCGGCAGGACGAGTATCGATGCCAATCTCCTTGAAGAGCTGGAAGGAGTGCTGCTCGGTGCGGATCTGGGCGTGCAGGCCACCGCACAGGTCATGAATTCCATCAAAGATCTGCAGAGGAAGCAGCTGATCACAACGGCCCAGGAGGTGCGGTCCGAGATCCGCGCACAACTCATAGCCATTCTGGAATCAAAACAGAAGACCGAACCCAGGCCGGCATCGACGGCACAGCAGGTGTGGATGATTGTCGGCGTCAACGGCACCGGGAAAACCACAACCGTCGGCAAGCTCGCCGCCAGATCTGCGCAGGAAGGCAAACGCGTCCTGGTTTGCGCCGCCGATACCTTTCGCCCCGCGGCGATCGAGCAGCTGGCAATCTGGGCGGAACGCTCCGGAGCTGACCTGATCAAGAGCAAAATCGGAGCGGACCCTTCGGCTGTTCTTCACGATGCCCTGGCCGCTGCAGAGGCGCGCAAGTGCGACATCGTGATCGTGGATACGGCCGGACGGCTGCACACGCGCGCCAATTTGATGGCGGAACTCGAAAAGATGCGGCGCGTCGCAGGACGAAAGATCCCCGGAGCCCCTCATGAGGTGCTGCTGATAATGGACGCGACGACCGGGCAGAACGGGCTCCAGCAGGCGAGAGAGTTTCTGAAAGCCGCCGGTGTCACCGGGCTGATAGTGACAAAACTCGATGGGACTGCGAAAGGTGGTGTGCTATTCAGCATCGCCCAGGAGCTGAACATCCCGGTGCGCTATATCGGGGTCGGGGAATCACTTGAGGACCTGCTCGAGTTTTCACCGGAGAGTTTCGTGGACTCGCTTTTCAGCGGCAACTCTGAGTAGGGTAAACACGGATGCAAGAAATGTCACCGGAGAGGGCGCTGAGCACTGATGTGTTTGCACGCTTTTTCTCTCAGCGCACTCTGGGTTGCGATTCACGTCTTGCTTAGGTCAGTTCGCCGACATCAGTTCTTTGGGCTTGAGGAGGATAATACGGCGGTTCTCGAGGCTGAGAACCCCTTTCTTCTGCAGCTTGGCGAGTGTGCGTGTCACGGTTTCCCGTGAAGTGCCTACCAACTCGGCCAACTCCTGGTGCGTAATCTTGAGGTCGATGATGATCCCCCGGGCGTCCTGGACCCCGTGCTTCCTGGACAGGTTAAGAATCCCGGCCCGGATGCGATCGTCGGCCGTGCTGTAACTCAATTCCTGGACCTGCGCCCACACCTGACGGAGACGGGAGCACAGCACCTGGATGATCTGGCGCACTACCTTTGCGTTGCTCATCAGCTGGCGCTGAAAGTCATTGTGGTGAATTGCGGCAATCCTGCAGTCCTCCATCGCCGAAACGGTAGCGGGCGAGGTCTTGCCGTCGAGGAGCGCCATTTCACCGAAGAAATCCCCGACCTGGTGAATAGCCAGGATGGTTTCTTTGCCCCCGGCGGTGGTCTTTGTGACCTTCACCTTTCCTGCCAGGACGATGTACATGTAGTTGCCGGTTTCCTCTTCGAGAAAGATGATTTGGGTCTTTCGGTAGGTCTTGACCTGGAAGATGGGCTCGATGCTCTTGAACTCATCCTCAGTCAAGGTGGCGAAAATAGGAACGCGGCGAATCAAATCAATCTTCATTGATTTTCAGCCTGATGTAGCCGTCATCATCCGGGCGGCCCCAACGCCGGCGCACGTACACACGCCCTGCGGCTATCAAAATCCCAGCTATGATCGACGCCAGGCAGAGGAGCACAGTGAACAGCAGCGAGCGCACGACCGTGCCTAAAATCCTGACCGGCACACCCCAGATCGTACGGCCTTGCTGTCTGCTCTTGTCAAAGATCCATTTGATGGCATAAGAAAACTTAATGGACCCCAAGGTCTCATCGGCAGTCTGAGGAATAAAGTTTCCTTCTAGTATGCACACCAATGGGCCCGTCTGCCGGGTGTAAAGGCTGGCAATCCTCGGGCCTCCCCTGTCGGAGATAGCGCTCGAGTTGAAATAGTCCTCCGCGATTTGAATCGTTGGAAAGCTCAGCAGCGTGAGCGTGCCGGTTTGCCCCTGTGCGGCGCAAAGCGCCTGCGCGGCCTCCACATCGGCTGGAATTTTCAGGGGCGTGCCGGCCACCGATGTGCCGAAGGTAGCCATAGCCTCGGATCCCAGAAAATAGCGGATCGACGAGAGATCGCAGATCTTGGTCGGGAAATGCCGGATCAGGTTTGGCGCGTTCGGTTCATGACGGCCGATGCGGTTCGCTACCGACGTAGCCACACGCCGCGGCAGGTCCCCGGGGGAATTGGAGCGGATGCGAACGCAATAGTTGCCCACCGCAACGAGCAGCGTGCCGGAGTCGGAGGTGAAAAAGTCGCCCGGCGGCCCGGGTCGAACCTGGGGTTTGGCCAGAAGGGTAAGCAAAGAAAAGGCTCCCCTGGGGTCCGCCATCGTCATGATTTCGACAGCCAGATTGCCCGAATCGGCGAGAGCGTAAGTGCGTTTCGCATAACGATTCAGGCCCGCTTCGACGTAGACCGGCCCTTGCTCGAGTTTCGCCAGCGCAGCAAGATCCGCCACATCCTTGTCCTCCTGGATGGCCTTGAGCTCCTTGAACTCCAGAGCTGCAGGGAAATGGTCGCTGCTTACCAATTGAGTCTGGGCGCAAAGAGATGGAGCGGCTAGGACGCCGGTCAGGACTGCGAGGGGTAGAAACAAAATGGATAATCTCATCTAATTTGAATGAAAGTGATTTTGGGCTACGGCGCTTCCGAGTGACTTCATGTATCCTTCGATGCCATGAAATAAGGCGGTAGCAAGAGACTGCCTGCTGACCTCTTTTTTGAGCAGTCTTTCATCAGTAGGATTGCTGAGAAAGGAAACCTCGGCCAGGACTGACGGCATGTGTGCTCCGATGAGGACGACAAAAGGAGCGCTGCGCACGCCGCGATTTTGAGATGCAGGTATTATCTTTCGCGCCCCGCTGAACAGGTTCTTTTGAATGATCGACGCCAGTTCCCTGGATTCCTTCTGCTTGTCGGCCAGGGCAATCTTCTGAACCAAGTCCTGCAGATCCCTTATGTTGCGGTCGCTCGTCGCATTTTCCCGGGCCGCTACTTCCCGAGCTGTATCCGTGCGCGCAAAGTCCAGGAAGTAGGTCTCCACGCCGCTGACATTGCGCGCGGGGCTGGAATTGGCATGAATAGAAACAAACAGATCCGCCTGCTGCTGGTTTGCAATCAGCGTGCGCTCCTCCAGCGAAATGAAGGTGTCATCGGTGCGCGTCAGGATCACCTGTGCTCCCAGTTTGTCCTCCAGGAGTTTCTGCAACTCCTTGGCTA
Source organism: Terriglobia bacterium (assembly GCA_020072565.1). Classification (NCBI taxonomy): domain Bacteria; kingdom Pseudomonadati; phylum Acidobacteriota; class Terriglobia; species Terriglobia bacterium. The sequence continues at coordinate 56,043 of JAIQGI010000007.1, read as the reverse complement.
CCTGCAGAACCAGATCTTTTTCCATGAGGCCGCCGGGGCCGACTGTGCCCGTATCATGACCGCCGTGGCCCGGATCCAGAACAATACGACCGATCTTCAGGCCGAGCATGCGCGTCATGGTGCGATCTCCCGCGCTGGTAGGGAGGGCTGTTTTCGGCATGGGAACGGGCTCCAGAGAGACGGGAACCGGTGGAATGCTGGCCTTGGTCACTTCCTTTGCAGTTGTGGCTGAGGAAGGGTTCGCAGCCTCTTTGGGTGCCGGCGCGGCCGGGGGCAGGGCGTCTTTCCCCGGCTGCGGAAGTGGCGGTGTGCCCCCCCTAGCTGATTCCTTGGCAACTGGAGATGGCGGAGCGTTCGCGGTCCCTCTTGGTGCCACAACAGGAGCAGGCGGCGCCTCTTTACCAGGCTTCTCTGCTGCCATGGATTTCTCGGCAGATGGCTTCGGCTCCAAGCCGTTCTTTAGCGGGAGGCCGACATTGCGTGTCTCGGCGGGCGCCAGAATCTCCTGCTTGGGCTTCGGCGACAATGGAGGGGCTTTCGCTTCCGCTGATACCGTGGGAGGCTGTGGCTGGACCGCAATTGCCGCGTGGGAGGAGGGCTTTTGAAGCGGCACCGGCGGCGTCACGACTCCCTTGGTACCAATGTCGATGGTGATTCCGAATGCCTCGCTTACGTCCCTGACCGCATAGTCGCCGGTGGTGGCCAAGTCAAGAACCACGCGGATGACGTCAACCCGATTCTGTGCGACACGCACCTGTTTGACGAACTTGTCAGAGATTGTGAAGGTCCTGTTCGTCAGGCTGGAATCCAGTCTGGCATTGGTGATGTCGAAATAGACGCGCTCAGGATTCGACAGCTGGCTCCAGTTGTAATGGAGTTCGCCACCCGAGACAATGCTCACCCTCGTGTAATCTTTGTTGGATGAGAAACTTATGTTCCTGACGGCGGTGGGGCCGTCTGGACTCTTGACCGGGGCAGCGGTCTGCTTCGCAGCAGGCGTCGTGGTCGCCGACGGCGCGGCAGTCGGTCTTGCCGGAAGCGTCGTGGTCACGGCCGGTGCGGGGATCGACAACTGCGGAGGCTTGACTTCCTTGCTCCTGGCCCTCGCTGCGAGTGATGCCGCTGCCGGCGAGTACTTGTAGTATTTGCGCAGCTTCTCATAGGCGCTCTGAGCGGCCTGATCGTCGCCAAGAAGGCCTTCGCTGATCATCCCCAGACGCAACAGCGCATCCGGGCAGAACGGGCTGACCTCGTAATCAGTAGTCAAGAAACGGTAGAGTTTCGCGGCATCCCTGAAGTAGTTCAAATCGCCGAATTTCTCGCCCATTTCTTGGTAGAGTCTGGCCGCCTCGAAAACGGCATCATCGCTGGCACTGTAATGAGGATCTTTGAAGTAAACCTGCTGGTAGGTCCGAATGCACTTGAGGTAATTTTCACGTGACGGTTTGGATGCGCTGGAAAGAGCTTCGTGCAGGCGTGTTGCCTCTGCCCAAGCGAGCTTGGCACCCTCAAGGTCCCAATCCGAGCAGAGCACAGCAACGGCTGAACTCAGGATGAAAGCGATCCCGATAGCCAGCCGGCGAGGGGTGTTGCGATTTCGTCGCAACCCGTTCTGGGCTAGGATCATAGGCCGTATTCTAGGCCCCCCGGAAACCGGTGTCAAGCAAAACTTGGGCGAACCTATTGAAAACTAAGGTAGTTGCAGAAGGCGCAACGAAGAGGTCAGCGAAAGTTCGAGTTTGAGCCTCCATTTGAGCCGGCATTCCCGGATCTTTGCACCGGGGGGTAGTTTGTTAAGACCAGGACGCCTTTCTCATCGATATAACGAAAAGTCACAGGCCGGACAACGGTTGGTGCGGAAGGAGTTACCGCATCCATATTCCTCTTGCCATAACGTTGAAGGATGCTCTGTACGTATTCGTTAGTCTCCCGAATCGCAGGGACTCTACCCAAACGTTGTACGAGGTTCTCTCCAGCATTGTAAGCTGCAAGGCTTAGTATCAGCTTATCCTCAGGATTGTATGAAAACATGTCGAGCAGGATGCGCATGTACTTGACGCCGCCTGAAATATTCTCTTCCGGATCAAACGGGTTGTGCACTCCCAGGCGGGACGCGGTATCGGGCATCAGCTGCATCAGGCCCTGCGCGCCCTTGGGAGAGACGGCTCTGGAGTTGTATCCCGACTCCGTCGCAATCATCGAGTGGATCAGCTTCGGGTCCACCTCATATTCACCCGCGTACTTATCTATGAACGCATCGTAGCCGGTCGCGTCTTCCTGCGATGGGCCGGCCGACGGCGAAGACGAAGCTGCCTGGGCGGTACCAAGCTCGCCGGACGGCTTCGCCGGCGCGGCATTGGTGGCGGCTCGGCTGCTATTCCCCTTGGCAGCGTTACCGGATGCCTTCGAGACCGTCGTGCTGCTCGTTTTAGCTGGGGCAGGCGCGGGCGGCGGCGCCCCGTTTACTCTCAGATCCAAAACCGGACCTGCAGGTGGGGTATTGGTGAGGATGCGAACTCCATTGGCATCCAGGTACGAATAAACCTGCGCGCAAATCGGAGATCCGCAGACGATCAACGCTGCTGTGAGGGCGAAGAAATACCGTAATCGCATTGCTTTAGCCATAGATACCCCTCTAGATGCACCTGAACCACGGATTAAGGACGTCGAGGGGATGCAAAAAGTCTAATTTCTTTGCCATGAGCCATCTCTGGAGGGCGGGCCTGCCTGCCCTCATCGGCAGCTCCGTACCATCTATTCCCTACTTCCAAGAAGCGCCTCTACCACAGCATAGCTTCTCTCTATCGCATCGGCCAGCCTGGAACAATCTTTACCTCCAGCTTCGGCCAATTCTGGTTTTCCGCCGCCGGACCCACCGACCATAGGAGCAATCTCACGGATTATTTTGCCGGCGGGAATTCGCTGGGCAAGATCATTGCTAACCATAACCACCAGAGCTGCTTTGCCATCGAGCGGCGTGCCGAGGATGATGATCCCCGAGCCCAACTTGTGTTTCAGCTCATCTGCGAACGTGCGCATACTGGGACGGTCGATCTTGGGCAAAACGTGCGCCAGAACCCTGATGCCTCGGATCTCGCGCGCCTGCGCCAGCAAATCTGCAAGACTGGTACGTACAATCTGCAGCTTCAACTCTCCGACCTGGCGCTGCAGATCCCTGATCTGTCCGTGCAATTTATCAATGAATGATGCGATATCCCGTGAAGATACCTTATGTTGAACTTGAACATATTCGAGCACGGTTTCGTCGGCGCGGAAGCGATCCAATGCCGAACGGCCTGTGAGCGCTTCGAGGCGGCGTATGCCGGCAGCGATGCCGCCCTCGGCAACGATCTTAAAAAGCCCGATGACACCCGTGGAAGGGACGTGAGTGCCGCCGCAGAGTTCCTTGCTGTAGCCCGGAACCTCAACAACCCTGACACGATCCTGGTATTTTTCGCCGAACAAGGCGACCGCGCCCGACTGCATGGCCTGCTCGAGTTCCATGATGGTGGTTTTCAAGGGTATGTCCCGCCAGATCTGTTCATTTACCTCGTCTTCGATTTTTTCGATCTCTGCCGCGCTCAAGGGAGCAAAATGAGTGAAGTCAAACCTGAGCCGGTCAGGAGCTACCAGAGAGCCTGCCTGCTTTACGTGGGGGCCCAGGATCTGGCGAAGCGCCGCCTGAAGGAGATGCGTTGCGGTATGGTTCTTCATTGTCAGCCTGCGCTTTTCGATATCGACCTCGGCTTGCACCGTGTCCCCGGTCTGAAGGCTGCCTTCCAGCATCTCGACCACATGGGTTATGGTTGTCCCGCGATACAGGGTGGTAGTGACCCGGGCGTTGTTTCCATTCCGCGTCAATGCGCCGGTATCTCCCACTTGTCCACCTGCCTCGGCATAGAAAGGAGTATGATCCAGGACAATCTCTCCGCTCTGTCCGGCATTGATCGCATCGGTGGGTTCGCCGTCGACCAGGATTGCGACGACCTTCGCTGTTTCTGGAGCAATGTAGTCATATCCGACAAAGGCGGTCTTGCCCTGGAAAACGGTGCGTGCGACCTGTTCGCGGATCTTTCCGGCATGATAGTCCTGGCGTGAGCGCTCACGTTGCCCTTCGAGTGCTGCCACAAAGCCGGCCTCGTCTACGGTCAAGCCTCTCTCCTGAGCGAGATCTTCAATTATTTCAAGCGGCAGCCCGCGCGTATCATACAGGAAGAAGGCTACCTCGCCGGGAAGAGTCCGTGCGCCGTCCGCCTCAAGTTTGTTCACCCGATCGTTGAAGTCCTTCAGACCCTGTTCAAGCGTGTCTGCAAACGACTCCTCCTCCTGCTTGATCACGCGGGCGATGGTCTCGCGCGCGCCGACAAGTTCGGGATAGGCATCTTTCATGATCCCGACGACCGTTCCAGCGATGCGGTAAAGAAAGGATCCGTCAATTTTCAGCTTCTTCCCATGCACGATTGCGCGCCGCATGATCTTACGCAAAACGTAACCACGCTTATCGTTTCCGGGGTATTGACCGTCGGCGACGACGAAAGTTGCGGCACGGGCGTGATCGGCGATGATACGCATGGAGATGTCATCGTTGGGATTCTCGCCATATTCTAGATTGGCGATGGTGGAGATTTCATCCAGCAACGGCCGGAACAGATCGGTGTCGTAGTTTGAGGCTTTGCCCTGAATAATGGTGGTGATCCGTTCCAGTCCCATGCCGGTGTCAATGGATGGGGAAGGAAGCCCGGAGAGAGCACCAGAGGCATTACGGTTGTACTGCATGAAAACCAAGTTCCAAACTTCCACCCAGCGCCCGCACGAGCAGGTGAGATCGCATTGCTCATGATTGGGCAGTGGACTCCTACCGAAATCGTAATGAATCTCCGAACAGGGGCCGCAAGGCCCGGTATCGCCCATAGCCCAGAAGTTGTCGGCTTCCCCCAGCCGGAAGATCTTTTCTGCCGGCACCCCGACATCCCTATGCCAGAACTCCCAGGCCGCATCGTCCTCGCGAAAGACTGTGACCCACAGTCTCCGTTGATCCAGGCCATAATCGCGAGTAACCAGATCCCAGGCGTAACGGATCGCCTCGGCTTTGAAGTAGTCGCCGAACGAAAAATTACCGAGCATCTCAAAAAACGTGTGGTGACGGGTCGAATGCCCGACATCCTTGAAATCATTGTGCTTGCCGCTCACCCGCATGCATTTCTGGCTGCTGGTCGCCCGGCCGTAGGGCCGCTTCTCGTTACCGAGGAAGAGGTCCTTGAACTGGTTCATGCCGGCGTTGGTAAACAAGAGCGTAGGATCGTTATAAGGGATGAGGGATGCACTCCGGACGATCTTGTGGCCGTTATGCTCGAAGAATTTAAGGAAGGTCTCCCGGATCTGGTCGCTGCTGGGCAAATTATTCTCCTGTATCAAGTTCCTGCCATACGGACGCCCGGACCTTCTGCCGAAGAGCGCTCCAGATTGCCTCCTGGGGGAAGCCGCGGCGCCGCAAGCTCAGGATAAGCTTGTGGATACCCTTGCAGTCCTCCGGCAGAGGATGGGTCCGGCCGCGCCGGTCAAGGTAGGCTTCCAGCGCACCGGTGTCGCTGATCTCATGATGAACCCGGTCTATGGCAGCCTCGATCACCGGACCGGGCACCTTGCGGCGCATCAGCAGGTGGCGCACCTTGATAGGACCCCAACCATCCTGCCTGGTCCAACGGCTGGCAAGATTATATGCATAATCCACATCGTTGAGAAGGTTGAGCTGCTCCAGGCGGTCAAGAACTGTCTCGATTGCCAGTGGTTCCCCGAACGAGGCCAGTTTGGTGCAAAGCTCGCCGCGGCTGTAAGAGCGCCGGGCAAGCAGGGAGCCCGCCTTTTGCATCAGTCTTTTGTTCGACTGGGGCTCCATTACGAGCTGTGACCCGAGAGCTCGCTTTCCATTGCTTCGATAGCGGCGTCTTTGGTGGTGTAGATCCCCTGGACGCGGAGTTTGAATTCATCCGGGTTGGTGGCGTAGTTGAGCGCATCCTCGTAGGTGATCCGGCCCGCTTTGTAGTGTTCGTGGATGGATTGGTCAAAGGTTTGCATCCCATACTGGGAGGTTCCCGCCGCGATGGCCTGGCGAATCAGCCGTGTTTTTTCAGGATCGAGGATGCAATTCCGTATGTACTCAGTGACGATCATGACCTCGATGGCGGGAACGCGGCCGCGCGTGTCTGACCGCCGCATCAGGCGCATGGAGACCACGGCTCGCAGTACCATGCCGAGCTGCAGCCGGATTTGGCGCTGTTGCTGGGAAGGGAAGACGGCGATGATGCGGTTGATCGTTTCCAGGGCGTCCACGGTGTGCAGCGTGCTGAAGACGAGGTGGCCGGTCTCAGCTGCGAGCAGGGCAGTTTCGATCGTTTCCAGGTCGCGCATCTCGCCGACCAGGATCACATCCGGGTCCTGCCGCAGGGCGCTGCGCAGCGCATCGCTAAAGCTCGACGCATCTACCGATATTTCACGCTGGCTGAAAATGCTGAGCCGATCGTTGTGCTGAAACTCGATGGGATCTTCGATTGTGATGATATGACGCGTCATCTGCTCGTTGATGTAGTTGAGCATGGCGGCGATGCTGGTCGATTTGCCGCTTCCGGTGGTGCCGGTCACCAGCACCAGACCGCGCGGCTCCTTGGAGATTTTCTCCAGAACCTTGGGCAGAAAAAGGTCCTCGAAGCCCAGGATGCTGACCGGAACGGCGCGGATCGCAATCGAAACTGTGCCGCGTTGCTGAAAGACATTGACACGAAAGCGCCCATGTCCCTTCAGTCCATAACCAAGGTCGATCTCAGCGTTGTCCCGGAAGCGCTGTTTCTGCTTGTTGGTCATGATGGAGAAGGCCATCATGAGGCTGTCTTCCTTGGTGACTTTGCCGAACTCTCCGAGAGGCAAGAGTTCGCCGGCGATGCGCACATGGGGGAACGCACCGACCTTTAAGTGTAAGTCAGACGCACCTTTGGAAACCATTGTACGCAGGAGAGTGTCAAGATTCATGAGGATCCTCGCGAAAAGGGCCGACGGCAAGGCCATGTTATGTGCGGCGCTTACGGGTGTCAAGCCGAATCCCTTCGACGCCAAGCCTTTCCCTTGACTGTAACACAAGCTTTCCGTAACATTTGTGACCTATGAACATGGAAGACATGGAATCATTTCCTCAGAGGGTGGAGGCCCTGCCGGCAGAAGCCGGAATTCTGAAAACACTCGTGGCCTGCGTGGCCGGAGCGCTGGTGCCGGGGCTTGGGCACGCAATACTGCGCAAGTGGGACCGGGCACTGGTCTTCATGGGCAGCATCAGCCTGATGTTTGCCCTGGGACTTTACTTGAATGGGAGACTTTATAATCCCGATTTCTCGGATCTTTTTTCCACGCTCAAATTTATCGCCGAGGCGGGGAATGGCTTGCTGTATTGGCTATGCTGGCTTCGTGGTCTCGGCGTGGGTGATCCCGCGGTATATACGTTCGATTTTGCTAATGTCTTTGTCTACACCGCCGGCTTGCTGAACATGCTCGTAGTAGTCGACGCATTCGATATTGCCCAGGGGAGGAAGCAATGAACAACCATTTCCTCCTCTTGGTCACATTCAGTGCCCTGGTTTCGGTGGTATTCACCTTCATTGCCAAGAGCGGTGCAAAAGAGCGAGGCAGATACTTCCTTTACCTTTTTGGCTCATTCGTTCTCCTCTCGATCCTGGTTGGCTGGATCATGTACCCGTTCCCCTTCTGAGCCCTGTTGGCATGCGATGAAGGTAGACCGCTCAGGGGTTGTTTCATAAGAGTCGCGTTGAATGCAGCAATGAAGCAGGTTGGGTGCTGCGAAGTTTGACTGGCGGCAGCAAGATCTCGGTATTTCCATGATGAGAATTGCTGTAATCCCCGGGGATGGAATCGGGCCCGAGGTTATCCGCGAGGCCTTAAACGTTCTGTCGACCGTGGCCGCCGGCAGCGGCAAGGAAATCCGACCCATAGAATTCGACTACGGAGCGGAGCGCTACCTTAAGGAGGGCGTGTCCCTGCCCGGCGATGCTCTGGATCGCTTCCGTTCCGAGTTCGATGCCATTTTGATGGGAGCGCTCGGAGATCCGCGTGTTCCCGATAACAAGCATGCCATCGACATTCTATTCGGTATCCGGTTCGGACTCGATCTGTACGCCAACATACGCCCCGTCAAACTATTGGATCGTCACCTGACCCCACTGAAAAACGCCACCGAGGCCGACATAAACTTCACGGTCTTCCGCGAGAACACCGAGGACCTCTACGTCGGCATTGGAGGCATATTCAAGAGAGGGACCGCGGATGAGGTGGCGATCCAGGAGAGTATTTCGACACGGAAAGGCGTGGAACGGATTCTGGAAGCAGCATTCTCTTTTGCCGTCAAACACCGCTTGAAAAGAGTGACGATGTCCGACAAGAGCAATGCTCTGCGTTTCGGCGGCGACCTGTGGCAACGGACTTTCCATGATGTCTCGCAGCGTTATCCGGAGATTGAGCCGGAGCACATGTACATTGACGCTCTTGCCATGATGCTGATCAAGGATCCTTCGCGATTTCAGGTCATCGTCACGAGCAATATGTTCGGCGATATCATCACCGATCTGGGTGCCGAGTTGCAGGGAGGGATCGGCATGGCCGCCTCAGGCAACATACGGCCCGGAACCGTATGCATGTTCGAGCCGGTCCATGGTTCCGCACCCAGATATGCCGGCAGGAATGTCGCCAATCCGATGGGAGCAATCATGTCGACCCAGATGATGCTTGCCCATTTGGGCTGGGATGCTGAAGCGGGCGTGATCGAAACCGCCGTTCAGGAGTGTGTCAGGGCCTGCGAATGCACGGATGATCTGGGCGGCAAGCTGGGAACCAGGGAAGTCGGGGCGGCAGTCTGCCGTCGGATCAAGCAGCTTGCTTAGCTTTCCGGAGCAATAAATCTCAATGCAGAGTGCGCCGAGGCCGCAAAGCACAACATTCTTAAAACATCTCAATTCTCCGCGCCTTCTGCGTTGAGTTTTTTCGGCGGCGATGATTTTGCAATGACTATGACATTTTCCGGCAAGACGGCTATGGTCACGGGCGGCGGCCGGGGAATCGGCCGCGCCATCTGCCTGGAACTGGCCCGGCAGGGGTGTGATGTTGCGTTCAATTACGCGCACAGCGCGGAGCACGCCGAGAGTCTCCTCAACGAACTGACTGCGTTGGGGCGCAAGGCAACGGCTTATCCGGTCGATGTCACCGATTATGCTGCTGTGGAAACCATGGTCGCGAGCGCAAAGAAGCAGTTCGGACGGATTGACTGCCTGGTCAACAACGCCGGCATCATTCGCGATAAGCTGCTTCTGGCGATGAGCGAGCGCGATTGGGATGAGGTTTTGGCCACAAATCTGAAGGGAATCTTCAACTTCTCCAAACTTGTCGTCAGCGGCATGATCCGGGCGCGCTCGGGGGCGATCCTCAACATCACCTCAATCAGCGGGATCGTCGGGATGCCTGGCCAGACCAATTATGCGGCGTCCAAAGCGGGCATCATCGGTTTCACCAAGGCGCTGGCAAAGGAAGTTGCCGGCCGCAACATCACCGTGAACGCCCTGGCGCTTGGTCTGATTGCGACCGACATGACCGGATCTTTGCCCGAGGAATACAAGGCCAGAATGCTTCAGGCGATTCCGCTCGGACGTTTCGGCACGACGGAGGAGATTGCTCGCATCGCGGCCTTCCTGCTTTCTGACACTGCCCGCTACATCACCGGGCAGGTCATCCAGGTCGACGGCGGCCTCGCAATCTGACAGTCGTGAATCGTCCCTCAAAAAATGTTGGCACTTCTTCCGGCTGCACCGTTAGACTGGAGGGAGGGAAAAGAGGTTGGACGAAACAACGGTGTCCTGCGCAGACCAGGTGCTGGAGCAGCAAGTGACTGCGCATGCGGATCGGGAGGAAACTCTGACGCTCCTTTCTGCCATCCTGGGTCACGGACGCAACAGCGCCGCCGCCGAGGCATCATCGCGAAGGCTTTTGCGGCACTTCGGCACCCCCGCCGCCTTGACAATGGCTTCCATGGAAGAAATCCGCCACGGCGGGAAGGTGTCCACGCGGCAGGCAGTGGCTCTCAGGGCTGCGCTTTCGCTGGGGCGGCAGTTGTGCTCCGCGCCCTTGAAGGCGGGGCAGCGTTTCTCAAACAGCCGGGATCTGTTTCTTCGTTATCGGGCGCAATTCTTTGCGGCAACACGGGAGTATTTCGTGTCGTTGCACCTCAATTCCAAAAACCAGTTGATTCGTGAGGTCCTGGTCTCGGTCGGGAGCCTGAGCACATCCGTGGTGCACCCGCGGGAGGTCTTTTCGGCCGCGGTCCGCGACAGCACCGCCGCCCTGATATTCCTGCACAACCATCCCTCCGGCGACCCTGCCCCCAGCCGGGAGGACCGGGAATGCACCCAGCGTTTATCTCGCGCCGGAAAGATCCTGGGGATTCGCGTCCTGGATCACATCATTCTGGGACACGACGATTACTTCAGCTTTGCCGACGCCGGCCAGCTTCAGGATTCCATCGAGTAAAAGCGGCAACTGCTTCGAGTGGGATGGCGATCCTGAGACCGATCCCGGCCCCATGCGGCTCCATCGGCGCGCCCCCTCTGCCTGTGATAGAATCTTATCTGGAACCACGGGCAGCCAATGAAAGCGATCTTCTTTATGGATGTAGACACGCAGCGGGATTTGATGCTCTCCGACGGCTGCATGCATGTGCCCGGAGCAGAGCGGCTGATTCCCAAGCTGCGCCGGCTCTTCGATTTTGCAAAGACCAACGCCGTGAGCATCATTTCCTCAGTGACTGTCCGTGATCCTCATGATCCAGAATTTGCCACATCCCCGCCCTATTGTGTTCGCGGGACCGACGGCCAGCGCAAGATTGACGACACGCTTCTGCGCCATCCGCTCGTCCTTGAAAATAAGCCCGTGGATCGCAGCTTTGCGGACCTGGTGCGCAAACATCAACAGATCATTGTCGAGAAGCAGGAGTTTGATGTTTTCAGCAACCCTGCAGTCGAGAAACTGCTGCGGGTGCTGCCGCCGCACGCGATCCTTTTTGGTGTACCCACCGAGTCTGCGGTCAAACTGGCGGCGCTCGGGTTGCGTCGCCTGGGCATCAAAACGGCCCTGATTCAGAATGCCACCCTGGCGCTCGAACCACGACAGGCTGCCGGATCGGAGGCCGCGATGCGCAGTGCCGGCGTTGAGTTCATCGCGCTGGAGATTCTGCTGAGTGCGCTGACCGAGGGATGAAGTGAGCAGGACAGGCGCTGCGGCAACGCGTTTCCTATGAGCACCGGCATCTACATCCATATCCCGTTCTGCGTGTCAAAATGCAGCTATTGCTGCTTCGTTTCCAGGCCATGGGATGAGCTGCTTGCCCAGAGGTACTGGCGCGCGGTGGTGCGTGAGTTGGAGGCTTTCGGCAAAAGCTGTGCGTCAAATTGTGCGGTCGACACCGTCTACTTCGGCGGTGGCACGCCAAGCCTTCTGCCTGCGGGATACGTTGCCGGCATCCTGGGGACCTGCCGCAGTATTTTCGATGTCTCGCCGGAATGCGAATTCTCGCTGGAGGCGAACCCCGGCACGCTGACCGCAGAAAAGCTGGGCTGCTACCGTTCGCTGGGCATAAATCGCATCTCCATAGGAGCCCAGAGTTTCTCCGATCAGGAACTCGCCGCCATCGGTCGCATTCACAAGGCCGGACAGATCGGCAAGTCCTGCGCGCTTCTGAAAGCCTGCGGATTTCATAATCTGAATCTCGATCTTATCATCGGCTTGCCTGGGCAAACGGAGATCCAATGGCGGGCCAGCCTGGAGCGTGCGGTCGCGCTGGCGCCGTCCCATCTCTCCCTTTACATGCTGGAACTGGATCCGAAGGTGCCTCTCTATGACTCCGTGGCCGCGGGCCGCACCTGGATGCCGGACGAGGACACGGTCGCCGACCGGTATCTGTGGGCCATCGATTTCCTCGAGAGCCGGGGATACCCTCAATACGAGATCAGCAATTTTGCCCTCCCGGGTTGCGAATGCCGGCACAATCTGAAATACTGGCGCCGCGAACCGGTTCTGGCTTTTGGGGTGGCGGCGCACTCACATGACGGGGTGGCACGATATGCCAATGTGGCCGACCTGAGCGACTATCTGAGCGCCGTCGAGGGAGGACAATCACCCGTGCAGTGGCGTGAGCCGGCAGACCCGGCCCGAGATCTGGAGGAAACGATCTTTCTGGGCTTGCGTCTGAGACGTGGATTGGATTGGGCTCGAGTGCGCCGCAACTTCAGGACGGAACAGCTGGCAATGTGCGAAGCCACTTTGAGGGATATGGCGGGTGCAGGATTGCTGGAGTGGCACGACACGGTTGTGCGGCTGACACGCCGCGGCATGCTCTTGTCCAACGAAGTCTTCCAGAAGTTTGTGGGGGAACGGAGTCCGCATGAAGGCTAGCTGCGGGGGAAAATGATGCCAGACTCGATCATCGATATGCGGAGTGACACTGTAACCAGGCCGACGCCGGAAATGCGCGCCGCGATGGCCGCCGCCGAAGTGGGGGACGACGTCTATCTGGAAGATCCCACCGTCAATCGCTTGCAGGAGCACGCCGCGGCGATCCTGGGCAAGGAAGCAGCCTTGTTCGTTCCCAGCGGAACCATGGGGAATCAAATCGCGGTCCGGCTGCATACAAGCCCGGGGCAGGAAGTGATCACGGAAAAGCAGGGTCACATTTTTAATTACGAGCTGGCGGCCATGGCAGCCGTCAGCGGCGTGCTGGCGCGCCCGGTGTCGGCCCCTTGCGGAATTCTCAGCTGGGATCTGATCCGGGGCGCGATCGCGCCGAAAATCTACTACCGCGCGCCCACAGGACTCATCACCCTTGAAAACACGCACAACATGGCCGGTGGAACCGTCTACGATACAGAGCAGATCGACGATATTTGCCGGAAGTCCCATGAAATGGGGCTGCCGGTGCACCTGGACGGCGCGCGCGTATTTAACGCCGCCGCCGCGCTCAAGACGGATGTGGCTACCATCACCCGCTCGTGCGACTCGGTCATGTTCTGCCTGTCCAAGGGACTCGCCGCCCCGGTCGGTTCCATGCTCGTCGGTTCGTGGGACTTCATCGAGAAGGCACGGCGCATTCGCAAGATGTTGGGTGGCGGCATGCGGCAGGTGGGGGTGCTGGCAGCGGCCGGATTGATTGCCCTGGAAAAAATGCCGGCCCGGCTTCCCGAAGATCACGCTAACGCAAAACTGCTGGCGGAACTTCTCTGCGAAATCCCGAACCTCGATGTTCATCCCGAGCAGGTGCGCACCAACATAGTGGTGGTCGGCATTACACGCACCGGGCTTGACAGCAGCGGTGTCTCGGACCTGCTCAAGCGCAAAGGAGTTCTGGTGGGAACGGTCGATGAGACTGCCTTGCGGCTGCTCACGCATCTGGATGTAAACCGGGATCAGATGTATCAGGCGGCCGGTGTTTTCAAAGATGTTCTGGCGAGGTGAAGGCCATGACTACGGACTTGAAGGAAGAAACTGAGATCCTGCGCCAATCGATCCGCGACTTTGCAGAAAGCGAGATCGCCCCGCATGTCATGGAATGGGATGAAGCGCAGCGCTTCCCGACTGAGCTGGTGCCCAAGCTGGCGGAACTCGGCACGCTGGGCGCGGTTTTTCCAACCGAATTCGGCGGCAGCGGGCTTTCCTATCCCGAGTACGTTGTGCTGATCGAGGAAATCTCGCGCGTGGACGGTTCGATCGGGCTGTTCCTGGCGGCACATAACTCGCTGTGCGTCAACCACATCTACCTATGCGGCACCGAGGAGCAGAAAAAACGCTACCTTCCCGACCTGTGCACGGGCAAAAAGATCGGGGCGTGGGCTCTGACCGAGCCGGGGTCCGGCAGCGACGCCGGCAGTGCGCGTACAGCCGCGGTCCGGGATGGCGACTTCTATGTCTTGAATGGTACGAAGAATTTTATTACCAACGCGTCCTTGGCCGAGACTCACGTCCTGATGGCAATGACGGCTTCAGGGGCAGGCCATCACGGTCTCTCCGCCTTTATCATCGAGCGCGGTACGCCCGGATTTTCGATCGGCAGGAAAGAAAACAAGCTCGGCATGCGCGCCAGCGACACGTCGGGCCTCATCCTCGAGGACTGCCGGGTGCCGGCGAAGAACCTCTTGGGAAGGGAAGGAAGCGGATTCCCCGATGCCCTGAAAGTCCTGGATGGTGGCCGTATTTCCATCGCGGCCCTGGGGCTGGGAATGGCTCAGGGGGCTTACGAGCATGCTCTGAAGTACGCAAAGCAGAGGAAGCAATTCGGCAAGCCCATTGCCGATTTCGAGGCCATCCAATTCAAGCTTGCCGACATGGCGACGGAGATCGAGGCCGCACGGCAATTGACGTTGTACGCGGCCGAACTCAAACAGCGTGGCAGGCGCACCACCAAGGAATCGTCGATGGCCAAGCTTTATTCCTCTGAGGTCGCGGTGCGGGTAGCCAACGAGGCGGTACAAATCCACGGAGGATATGGATTCATCAAGGATTTTCCAGTCGAAAAGTACTATCGCGACGTGAAGCTCTGTACCATCGGCGAGGGCACGAGCGAGATTCAGCGACTGGTAATTTCCCGCCAAATACTCGAATAAGCGGCTGCCTTTGCCATGCTACAATTCCAGCTTTGAGTTTCCCCTGTGAACATGAAAATGGTTGAGAACGTCCTTGCCGGCGATTTTCGCTCCATTGCCCGTCTGATTACGCTCGTGGAGAATGGTGCGGCGGAAGCTGTGCCGTATCTGCGCGCCCTTTTCCCGCACACGGGCCGGTGTCTCTCGATCGGCGTTACCGGAGCTCCGGGCGTGGGCAAGAGCACGCTTGTCGACAGGCTCGCAGGCTTTTACCGTCACCAGGAAAAGAAGGTCGGCATCATCGCCGTGGACCCAACCAGCCCGTTCACCGGAGGGGCGATTCTGGGCGACCGAATCCGCATGCAATCGCGGTCCCTCGACACGGGAACCTTCATCCGCAGCATGGCAACACGCGGAAGCCTGGGCGGCTTGTCACGCGCAACGGCGGACGCGCTGCTGATCCTGGACGCGGCCGGTTTTGAGGTCGTGATGATTGAGACCGTCGGCGTCGGCCAGGATGAGGTCGAAGTCGCCCGTACGGCTCAGATGACGCTGGTCCTGCTTGTGCCGGGCATGGGAGACGACGTCCAGACCATGAAGGCGGGCATTATGGAGATCGGCGACATTTTCATCATCAATAAGTCGGATCACGCCGGCGTCGAGCGTACCGAAACGGAACTGAATGCATTGCTTGCCATCTCGAACAGGCCGGATGGCTGGAAACCCGCGGTGGTGAAAACGGTGGCATCGGAAGGGATGGGGATTGAGGAGTGCATCCGGGCAATCGAGTCATGGGACCAACGTCAGAAGGGCTCGCACTTGCAGCACGAGAGAGCGCTCCAGCTCCAGAAAGAGCGCCTCATGGATATAGTGCGATCCGAGATTCAGCGCAGCCTGCTGCGTGATCGCCGTACCGCCGAAAGGCTCGATCAACTCGCGCGCCTGCTGGACGAGCGCAAGATCGATCCCTATTCTGCTGCGGAGCAACTGCTGGCGCAATTGCCCGGTTCAATGTCAGGCCGCAAAGACCTCTGAGAACACCGGGGACTCGTGCAAATTGCACCGCGGTCATTGAGGTATTTTTGATTTTCAGTGTTCGGGAGTGATGATTGTTTCAAAAAGTCGATCATGTCGCGATCGCGGTGCGCTCCCTGGAGTCTGCGCTGCAAGTCTACACTGAGGAGCTTGGATTTGGCGACTGGAGCATCGAGGAAATTCCGGACCAGAAAACCCGGGTGGCCCTGCTTCCGATTGGGGAATGCCGTATCGAGTTGCTCGAAGCCACGGCGCCGGATTCGCCCGTAGCGGTTTTCATCGCCAGAAGGGGAGAGGGCCTGCACCACATCTGCTTCCAGGTGGAAAACCTGGCCGAGGAGTTGCGGAAACTCAAGGCTTCAGGTGTGCGCCTTATCGACTCGAATCCCAGGTTCGGTGCCGGGGGGCGTTTGATCGCTTTCATTCATCCGTCGAGTGCCACGGGCGTACTGATCGAACTGTCTCAACCCGGCATGTCGACCACTGTACACTCACCTTCAGAATAGGGTGCTATGGAACAAGTCAAGATTGGTATTATCGGAGGAAGCGGCCTGTACGATATGGTCGAGCTGACGGACCGCAGGGAAGTCGGGGTCCCGACACCGTTCGGCCCTCCTTCGGACAATTTCATCGTCGGCCGGCTCGCAGGCAGGAAAGTGGCTTTTCTCGCCCGCCACGGCCGAGGGCATCGGTTGCTCCCGTCGGAGCTCAATTTCCGAGCCAACCTTTACGCGATGAAACTACTCGGCATCGAGCGCATTCTCTCTGCCAGCGCAGTCGGATCTCTCAAGGAAAACCTGGCACCGCTCGACATCCTGCTGCCCGACCAGTTCATCGACCGCACGCGCGGGAGGATTTCCACGTTTTTCGGCAACGGGATCGCGGCCCATGTGACCTTTGCCAATCCCATCTGTCCCGACTTGTTCGAACAGGTGCATCGTGCGGCAGGCAAGGCAGGAATCCGCGCCGTCAAGGGTGGAACGTACGTCTGCATGGAAGGTCCGGCATTTTCGACCAGAGCGGAATCGCATCTTTACCGCAGTTGGGGGTGCGATGTCATCGGCATGACCAATCTCCAGGAGGCAAAGCTGGCCCGGGAGGCTGAGATCTGCTACGTCACCCTGGCGCTCATCACCGACTACGATTGCTGGCACGAGTCGCACGAGTCGGTCACCGTCGATATGATTGTAGCCAACCTCGTTCAGAACAGCCGCAACGCTCAAGCCATCATTGTGCAGACGGTTCGAGACCTGACTGATGTTCGCAACTGCGGTTGCGGAGAGGCGCTGAAGAACGCAATCATTACCGACAAGTCGCTGATCCCCGTAGAAACGAGGAAGAAGCTGGAGCCCATCGTCGGGAAATATATGAAGTGATGAGTTCCAGAGATCGGATCCAGCACTCATCACTTCGTTTTTAATTATCGGAGCTCTTTCGGAGGCATTGAATGGGTATTCTCGCAGTGGGTTCGGTAGCGCTCGATTCTGTGCGGACGCCCTTTGGACAGGAGCAGGAGGTCCTGGGAGGTTCTGCCACTTATTTCAGCATCGCCGCAAGCTATTTTGCGGATGTAAGTGTTGTAGCGGTCGTAGGCGAAGATTTTCCCCCGCATCACATTTCCTCCCTGCAGAAACTGGGGATCGACACCTCGGGGCTCGAGAGAAAGCCAGGCAAGACATTTCGCTGGAAGGGGGAGTACGGCTTCGATCTTAACACGGCCAAGACGTTGGACACCCAGCTCAATGTCTTCGCAGACTTCTCGCCCAATCTTCTCGGAGAACAGCGAAAGCTCGAGTTCCTCTTTCTCGGTAACATTGATCCGGACCTCCAGCGCAACGTGCTCGGGCAGATGGAGCAGCCCAGGCTGATCGCCTGCGACACCATGAATTACTGGATCGAGAACAAACCCGATTCCTTGCGCAAGATCCTGGCTCAGGTCGACATACTGCTCATCAACGATGCCGAAACCCGGCAACTGGCTCGAGAGGCCAACCTGGTGCGGGCCGCCAGGATCATCCTCGGGTGGGGACCTAAGACGCTGGTCATCAAGCGCGGAGAATTTGGCGCCTTGATGATCGACAGCAAGTCAGCGTTCGGAGCACCGGCATTTCCGCTCGAAGAGGTGATCGACCCGACGGGCGCCGGGGATTCCTTCGCCGGAGGATTCTTCGGTTACCTGGCTGCGACGCGGTCGCGCGATCAGGCAGCGCTGCGGCAGGCTGTCGTTTTCGGATCCGTTATGGCATCCTTTAATGTCAGCGAATTCGGCCCGCGTCGGCTGGCGGCTCTTACTTATGCGGAGATCGAAGCCCGCTTCCGCGAATTCCGCGAGCTCACTCATTTTGAGGACATATGACCGCTGCCTGCTGGTTTGCTATGGAAAAAGCTGTGCCGTATCCGGCGGCTTCACTCGCCCGGCGCCTGGTCACGGCGCTACTTTTGTCTGGCCTCGTTTCGGCCGCAGCCCTCGGCCAGAACCAGCAGGTGCCTACCACAAAGGACATAAAGGCTTACCAGGAGGCGATGGGCTGGTTTAAAAAAGCCGAGGCCATGATCGGAACTCCCAAGGAAAACAGCGACGAGCAGGCCGACCTTTTCCGCAAAGCAATTTCGATAAAGCCGGACCTCGTCGAGGCTCGTTTCGATCTCGGCCTTATTTATATAACCCAAAAAAAGCCAAAGGAAGCCGCCGCGGAATTTGAAGTGATCCGCAAAATCACTCCAGACTTTGAAGCAAACGGCGAGAATATCTACCAGCTTCTGGCCATGGTTTATCGCGAAGCCGGGCAAAACGACGATGCCATTGCGGTTTTAAAGGCAGGAGTGCAAAAGCAGCCCAAAGACCTGCGCATGCTTAAGGCCCTGGCATATCTCCAGATACACGGGACCGATGATACCACCGCCATTCCGGCCCTGGAGGCCATCGTTGAGGTCGATCCTAAAGACGCGGATGCGCGCCTGAATCTCGGGATCCTGTACCAGAAGCAAAACCGGCTGGACGACGCTGCCCGGAGTTACCGTTCCTCATTGGCGCTGAACCCTGCAGATTTCAATTCCCACTACAACCTCGCCCTGGCCTTGTTGCGCCAAAACAAGTACGCGGAGGCTGCAGAGGAACTGCAGGCAGCTGACAGGCTCTCACCAGGGAATGGCGAGCTGTTGGAGCGGCTGGGAGATGCTCTCTCTTCCGAGGACCAGCTCGCCAAGGCGGCGGAAGCGTATCAGGCGGCGGTCGCCAAGGTGCCGGACCGGGCGGTGCTGCTTTCCAAGCTCGCCTTCACGCTGGCGAAGCTGAAACGGGTGCCTGAGGCCGTCGCCGTATTGGAAAAATCGGTCCGTCTGGACCCTCGCAGCCCTGAGGCTTTCTATTTGCTGGGGGATCTATACTCGGAGCTGCAGAAATATGAAGACAGCGTTCTCGCTTACAACCGCTCGCTCAAACTCGATCCCAAGCAGAAGGACGTACACTACAACCTGGGAACACTCTACGCAGAAAGCAAGCACTACAAGGAAGCGCGCGCGGAACTGCAGGCTGCGATAGACCTCGATCCCGATTATGCGGCGGCATGGTCCAACCTCGCCGTCGTCTGCGAGAAACTCGAACTCGACAAGGAAGCGATTGACGCAAACGAAAAGGTCATTACCCTCGGCAAGGCGCAGGCGGCAACCTATTTTCGCTTAGGCATACTCTACGCGAAAGCCAACTCGCCGGACCCGGCCATCGCCAATTTAGCCAAGGCAATCCAGCTCGAGCCGGACAAGTACCGACAGATTCTGCGTGAGGAGCTGAAGAACGTGCACTCCGTGCTCGACTGCGTGCGCTATAAGGATGCCTTCATTGGGCTCATCAAAGATTCTGGACGCTAGATATTTGATTTTTCGAATCAGGGAAACCAGAGCTTGCCAAATCCAAAATCATTTATTGGGTTCTTTTGGCATTTCTGCTCAAAAATGCGCGCAGATCGGCAGGTGATAGGCTGTACAAATCGGGGGTTCCCTCCAGCTGGTTTCTCCAGCGCCTATGTCCCCAGAGCCAGGTTTCGGGCTGTTCGCGGATAATGCCTTCGATGATCCGGTTGAACACCCGGGTATTGGCTAATATGTCGCGGTTGGTATCTCCGGTACGAATCAGCTCGACGGGCGGAAGAAACTTGATGATATAGCCTCCGGAAGGCTTCGGGGAGAGATAGCCCGGCAAGACTGCGGCCTCCGTCCGCAGCGCCAGCAGTGCGATACTGGTCGAGGTGGCGGCAGGAAGACCGAAAATGTCCGCCAGAACCCCCTCATTCAGGCTTGTATTCTGATCCATCAGGATGCCCACGGCCCCTCCCGCTTTAAGCTTTTCCAGAATCTGTCGTGCTGAGTTCCTCTTGTAAATCACGTGATTGCCGGCCAACTGCCTGATCTTGAATAGGTATGCCTCCAGGGGTAGGTTGTCGAGCGGCCGGGTCACGAAGCTCAGAGGGTACCCGTGCAGGGCGTGGGCGGTGGGAAGCAATTCCCATGCGCTGAAGTGCCCTGTCAGGTAGAGTATTCCTTTTCCCAGGGCACGCGCCTTCTCAAAATTGTTCAGGCCGAAGTGAGGATCATACTGGACGAGGTTGAAGATTTTCTCGTGGGTAAGCCCAGGCATGCGGCTGACTTCGAGAAGATTCCGCGCCGTGTGCTGGAAGCTTCGGCGGGCTATCCTGTCATGCTCGCGCGCAGACAACTCGGGGAATGCAATCGTCAAGTTAACACGTGCTACGCGCCGGTGCACGGCATCGAGGCCATAGGTCAAAGAAGCGAGTGCATCCAAAAGAGAGATCGCGGCTGAACGGGGCAGGATCCGGACCGCGCTGAGCGCGAAGCGGGACATCAGGTATACCAGATAGGATTCCAATTTGTGGTTTCCCTGAGCGATGCTATACTCTCGACGCTACCACCGAAAAGGCTCAAAATTGCACGGAATGCCGGTTTACGGCCGGAGCCGATGTCATGATCTCAAGTTTTCCGTTTTGGCGCTGCTGCAGGCTTCTGTTTCCCGTATTGCTGCTGACGGCGCTCCCCATGCCGGCGGGGTACAAAGTGCATCCGTGGAAACCGCGCGCGATCGAATCATACCCGTCGAAGCTTACCAGCGAAGGAATCACGATCGCGGTGGATCCGTTCTTTTCCGATGCGCTCGCGGCGCAGTTTTTCGACAAGAACGACATGGTGGCACGCGGGATTATGCCGTTGGCTGTCATTATTTTCAATAGCAACAACTTCCCCGTGGAAGTGGAAGGCAATGCCATCGAGTTGCTCCAGGACGAGGATCACATTCGAACCCTTTCACCCGCCGAGGCCGTGCATCGGCTTTTTGCAACCAAACCCAAGGCTATTCGCCCTCCGATACCGGGAATCCCCCCAATCAAGATCAGCAACAGCAACGAGGATGCCGTTCTCGATTTCAGGTACAAATTCCTGGGGGTCAAAAGAATTGAAGCGCACGATACCCGCGGTGGCTTCCTCTATCTGCCCATCAGCAATCCAGCAAACCTGAGGAAGAGCCTGGCAGATGCCAAAGTGTACATTCCGAACATTTATCGGGGGGACAACGGCGCCAGTATGATGTTTTTTGAAATCGACCTCAAAGCAGCCATCGACGCCGCACCGCGAAAATGACCCGATCCCGTTCCCGGGAACTCCTTTTCGATCCACCCTATGACAAGATTCTGAGCGGAATCCTTTCCTTTGGCACCCTTGCCGAGACCGAAGAAACGCTCGCCCGCCTTGAGAATTTGCGTCAACGTTTTCTAGCAGCAAGCGATAAGAAGGGTGTGGGGTGTTGCCGGCGTCTGGGAGCTCTTGGACGCCAGCGCGCGGAGATGATCGCTCGCAACCGGCGCGTCAAACCGGAGAAGCGGGCCGAGAAGGCGGAGGCGGCCCTCTGGTTCCGGATTTGGCTGGAAACCCCGGAGCTGTTCGGGGATTGGCTCGCCCTGCGAAAGAAGACGGAGGACTTCCTCAGGTTCACGCGGTAACAGTTGCTCGGGAATGAGTTGCATATGGTTGTGGATGCGAAGGGACGCATAGGACAGGATTCGGTTCTGGACGCTCTTCGTTCCGAGCTCGTGGGTGGGACAGGAATCCTCTCCTCTTGGATCTCCCACCTGCAGGAGAAGG
Source organism: Terriglobia bacterium (assembly GCA_020072565.1). NCBI lineage: Bacteria > Pseudomonadati > Acidobacteriota > Terriglobia > Terriglobia bacterium. Next base: position 34,186 of record JAIQGI010000007.1, on the reverse strand, counting down.
AAGGCATTGAAGTCCTTTTCGAGTTTGAGACATGGCTCAGAGGGTTGTGCGCGTTCTTCAATTGCAGGCACCTGCCGCTGAGTGAAACGGAGAAATCTGCTCTCGTCACGCGTAACTTTGCACCAGAAATCCACATCGTCCGCCTGGCCCTGCAGGAATGCGAACGCTGCGCGCTCCAGCTGTGCGCGTTGGGGCAGGACGCCACTGTGGAGTTGGATGCATCGGTTGAAACTCCGGCTTACAGGACGGGCGCCCTGGTTTCCCAGGTCGGCAAGTTGCTCGAACAGTCTACCCCGATGGAGAGCTTGGCCTGCCTGCTTGAGTCCCTCAATGATCTGAAGGCTATGGTGGATGCCCTCAACGACCCCTTGCACCAGGATTTTCCCTTGTTTCTGAGCATTGGCAGGGCATTCCAGCGGGATCTGCGCAACTGTCGTTACATCGACATGCTGCTCGGCCAACGCTTTCGCCTGCAGTATGACCGGATCGACAATACCATTTTGAGCGGTGTCCTACACTCAATTCCCGAGGAACACCTGCGCCGTAATGTATCGCTGGCTCTCCTCTACCTACACCGGTTCTTGCGGTATCTGAAGCTGGTCTCCGCGGCACTGAACGAAGACCGGCCGCTGCGCAGGTTTCTTGTTGTCTTCTCGCTGCTGCACGAGCAAGCGGACTCGCTGTGCGATTTCCTTAAGTCGCGATTCCTTAAGGAACGGCGTGGTAATCCGAAGCAGCGCAACGCTGCCGACCTGATTCTACATTCACTGCGGATGGAGACACAGCGCGCATTCGATCGGGAGCTCATTTGGTTTTCATCGGAGAAGGATGCCGCAATAATCTTCACAAAGGTCGAAAACAGCCATGGGTTGCTGCGCAATTGCTACCAGAGCTGCATCGTCACACTGGTCCAGGCCTTCGACGAGAACGTAGACGGCAAGGCGTTGTTTCCGTCGATGCTCGAAGGTCTTCAACAGGGCCAGAAACTGAGGAAAGATCTGTGGGATCTGAGGCGCGACCTCAAGGCGGAGCTGGAAAAAACGTCGGGCCTGGACCTCAGCCGGATGCTGGACCGGATCGGGCAATTTCGAGAGTCATCGCTGCGTTACCTGATGTACCAGGACTGGGGCGAGTTCGAGCATTTTTCGGAAGCGCTGATCACATCCGGAAACGAGGCGGAAGTCAGGGTTTTGCTGCGCAAGTTCGTGGGCTTTCTGGAAGTCCTGATGCAGGAAGTTTCCAAGCGCAGCATCCTGCGGGATTCGGTGGCAGCCGCCGATTTGACGAAGGCACCGGGACCTGGCGTGAGTTGAATCCGTAGTCTGGTGATATCAGCGGAAGTCTCCGTTTGAGGGAAGTGTTTGAATCAGGATTGGTGTTTTAGTAGCATTGGGCGAAGCAGGAATCTGCGCATCGCCCGCTATCTAGGATCCCTTAAATCCCGGACTTAACGTGTATGAAAGCGAGCTACAAAAGACTGTTTCTCTGGTCCTCTCTCGGAAGCATCGCCGTGGGTGCCGCCGTCACGCTTGCGCGCCGGCATAGGCGAGTCGCAGGCCCGCCGCTTGCCTGCAGGAAGATTCCCCGGGTGTGTGACGGGATTCATTTATGGACGGAGCGGTTCGAGGTCGACGAGGGAGGCAGGCGGTGTTTTGCGCGTGATCGATATTATCTGCAACCCACTCATTTCAAAGTCTGGAGTGTTCTGGATCTGAGCTTTCAAGGCGCACCGGGGAGATCTGACTCCGAAGGCGCTGCTATTTACCACGTGGCTCACCTGAGGTTGCTGGAAAAGGGCGATGAGAACGAAGCTCAAGAGGAAGCGCATTTGTTGGACCGCTTTTACGGCATCATTACGGTAATCGACGCGGCGGGAAGGTCCTGCGGCACAAACTCCATCGCGCGGGGAGGCACGATCGCAATCAGGAAATGCTACGTAGGCGGCACCTGCAATGGGGTGGAATCCGGCGAAATTCATCATTCGCTCGGCCGGATTCTCAACTACCGTATCGAAATTGCTCCGGTCGAAATTCCTCCTCGGGATACCTCTCAGGGCACGACCGCTCCCTTTGCCAGCCGGGCAAAATAGAAATTCAACTCGCCGTTACCTGCTTCGACTTGCACTGCCTGGTTGCGGCCTGACATGTCATTCTCGGCGATCAGATTGGCCAGCGGAAACTCCAGATACTCCCTGACGGCCCGGCGCAGCGGACGTGCCCCGTAGCGCAGGTTGGTCCCCTTTTCAATCAGGAATCGCTTGGCCGATTCCGATAGCGACATGTGAATGCCCGCCATTGCGACTCTCGCTCGGGTCTCAGCCAGAAACTTCTCCAGGATTGCCATCAGGTCTTCGTACTTGAGCGGGTTGAAGGTGACAATCTCATCGATGCGGTTGATGAACTCCGGGCTGAAGAAGTTCTCCACCGCTCCCAGACATGCAGACCGGATTCTTGCGTCCGCGGCGTCGGCATCCATCTCCTGAAGCCTTCTCGGGGGAGGTCCAAAACCCATGACCTCGTTCTTCGTGATGTTGTCAATCTCCTTGGCACAGACGTTGCTGGTCATCATGACGAAGCAGTTCTTGAAACTCAGATCAACGCCTCGGCCGGTCGTTAGCTCGCCCCGCTCGAGGATCTGCAGCAAGAGGTCAAACAGGGCGCGATCCGCCTTTTCAAGCTCCTCAAAGATCACGATCGTGAGACGTTTTTCCAGCTTGTCCTGGGTCAGAAATGGCGCCTGATCATGCCCGACATACCCCGGAGGTGCGCCGACAAGTTTGGCCACGTCATGCGGGTTCTTAAACTCCGTGCAATTGACGGAAACGACGTCACCTTCCTCGCCGTGTAGGATCTTCGCCAGCGAACGGCCAATCTGGCTCTTCCCGGTTCCTGTGGGCCCCAAAAACAGGAATGTTCCTAGCGGTCGGCGTGGATCACAGATCCCAAGGTCGGCCACCACGACAGTTCGCACGACGGCGTCAACAGCCTCGTCCTGGCCAATGATTTCTCTTTGCAACTGCTCCCTCAGCTCCTTGGCCTTGAGCATGAATCCTCCTTTCGGATCCCCTACACGCCCCTACCCGTTATAGATAAGTTTAGCCACGCGAAGTTTCTTATGTGCTGCCTGAAAACAATACCGTATGGCTCACCGGGAAAATCCGGCAACTTCCTAGGATTTCACCTAGTTGCCCCGAGGCGATCATGCTAAGAAGCGGGCGTCTTACGCACTGCTCATGAATTGTGTTAACCTTACGAGCTATCTCGTAGCGGCACCGATCGACGGAGGATGATCGAATGGCTGAAACGCTCTTGACGAATCTTCCAGGGACCCGGGATGTTCTCCCGGCGGAAATCTCCTCATGGCACCTGGTCGAGCAGAAGGCCAGAAACATCTTTTCTCGCTATGGCTTCCAGGAAATCCGCACTCCGCTGCTTGAGGCGACCGAACTCTTTGCGCGCAGCATCGGCGGGGAGACCGACATTGTCGGGAAGGAAATGTACACCTTTGAAGATCAGAGCGGCAAATCCGTGAGCCTGCGCCCGGAGGCCACTGCTTCCACCGTGCGTGCTTACCTCCAGCACTCCATGCACCGGGGCGTCGGAGTGACCAAGCTCTACTACCTGGGCCCGATGTTCCGGCACGAGAAGAAACAGAAGGGACGGTGGCGGCAGTTCTATCAGATCGGCGCCGAGGCCCTCGGTTCAGAGCACCCCGCGATCGAGGCGGAAGTCATCGAAATGATGCTGTTATTTCTGGACTCGCTTGAAGTTCAATCGCGACTGCTCATCAACTCGGTCGGCGACGCCAATTGCCGGCCGCAATATATCGAGACGCTGCGCCGAGAGCTGCACCGCCATCAGGCTGACCTCTGCGAGGATTGCCGCCGCCGTACTGAAGTCAATCCTCTCAGGGTGCTGGACTGCAAGGTGGCTGCCTGCCAGCCCGTCATCAACACTCTGCCCATGATCGCTGACCACCTTTGCGAGGATTGCTCCCGGCATTTCGAGCTGGTCAAGAGCCATCTGCAGGAGGCAGGAATCTCCTACGAGATCGTTCCCCGGCTGGTACGCGGCCTCGACTATTATGTAAAGACTGCATTCGAAATCGTGAGCGGCGAGTTGGGGGCGCAGAATGCGCTCGTTGGCGGCGGCCGCTATGACGGGCTTGCCGAGGTGCTGGGCGGGCCGCGAGTCCCCGGCTTCGGATTTGCGATGGGGCTCGACCGACTGGTGATGATTCTGCCCGAGCATGTGAGTGCCGGCGGAAAACACCCGCCCGAACTCTTCCTGGCTCACCTGGGGGAGGCGGCCTTCAGGAGGGCGATTTTGACGGCACGAACGCTTCGGCACCAGGGATTCGCCTGTCACCTGGAGTTCACGGGAGGCAGCCTGAAAAGTCAGTTGCGGCAAGCGGATCGTGCCGGCGCGCGCGCTGTGCTCATCATCGGAGAGGACGAGCTGGCACGTGACCGCTATGTGATCAGGCGGATGCAAGACTCGACTCAGCAGGAGGTCTCGCTGGACGAGCTCGAGGGATACCTTCGAGCGCAGCGTGCGCCCGGCAACTGAGCGTTTGCGACTTAGCCCTTCGCCTCAATCACAGAGGGAGACATGAGCAGAATCCGGGTCCTGCCCGAAATCCTGGCCAACAAGATCGCAGCGGGCGAGATTGTTGAGCGCCCGGCGTCGGTCGTCAAGGAGCTTCTGGAAAACTCACTGGATGCCGGCGCCCGTGCGCTCCACCTTTCCGTGGAAGCCGGCGGCAAGAAGCGCATTGTTGTGCGGGACGACGGAGAAGGCATGACTCAGGACGACGCCATTCTCGCATTCGAACACCATGCCACCAGCAAACTGCAGAGCGCCGATGACCTGGCGGCGATCGCCACGCTGGGTTTCCGGGGTGAGGCGCTCCCATCGATCGCATCGATTTCACGGCTTACACTGCGGACCCGACACGAGGCCGAGCCTGATTCGGCGCCGGGGACTGAAGTGGAAGTTCACGGCGGCACAATGCGGTCAGTCAAGGCGATCCCGTGGGACAGAGGCACGGAGGTCGCGGTCCGCGACTTGTTTTTCAACCTGCCGGCCCGGCGCAAGTTTCTGCGTGCCCACGACACGGAGCTCGGGCACATCACACGGCTGGTCACCCATTACGCCCTTGCCCGGCCGGAGCTTCGTTTCACGCTGGAAAGCGAAGGACGCAAACTGATTGATGTGGTTCCCGTGCCTTCCGTACGCGAGAGGGCTTATCAGCTTTTCGGCGACAGTTTCCTGAAGAATCTGGTCGAGATTTCCGGGCGGGCCGGGGATGTGGCGATCCACGGTTTTGCGTCACAGCCGCATGAACAGAAGACAAATCCGTACTCGCAGTTCTTCTATGTAAACCGGCGCATGGTACGGGACAAAGTGATGACGAGCGCGGTGCGTCAAGCATACCTCAACAGCATCCCGTCTTCCGCCTATCCTGTTGTGCTTCTCTTCGTCGAGTTGCCCTACGACCAGATTGACGTCAACGTGCATCCGGCCAAGACCGAAGTCCGCTTCAGGGATCAGAGCCTTGTACACGACCTGATCCGCGAAAGCATCCTGCGCGCCCTGGTGGGAACCAGATCCATTCCCGTCTACGAGCATCACGGCTCGGCGAACTGGCCCCACGCCGGGATCGTCCCGGGCGGCGCCGCTATGGCCGGCGATCCGGACGGTGGCCATGCGGGGCCGTTCGATTTCAGTCCCCCTGCGTTTGCGCCCGATCCCTTTCAGCGGGCATTCAACTATCCCTTGCGCGAGGTCCCGCAGATTCCTCCGATTCCGCTCGCTGACCACCACACACTGAGAATGCGTCCCGAGCTGCTGCTGGGCGCGCCGCCGGACTCTGCCCGCGAGATCTTCCACCCGGTGGGAGTGCGCATTCTGGGACAGATTCAGGAAAGCTACATCATTGCATGCGATCGCGACGGCCTGCTGATCATCGATCAACACGTGGCGCATGAACGCGTGCTCTACGAGAAGATCGCCCTGGCCATGAGTCGAAATGCCGTGGAGACCCAGGGGCTACTCGTTCCCGTGACCATCGAACTGGCGCCGCACCAGGCTGCGTTGCTGGACCGCGCACTGCCGGAGTTGAACAGGAACGGCTTTCAGGTCGAAGGATTCGGGAGCAACACAGTACTGGTGCGCTCGGTGCCCGCGGTCGCCCGTGAACTCGATTGTCAGAAGCTGCTGTCTGAAATCGTCGAAGGGCTGGAGATGGAGGAGCGGACCCTGGACGTGGAGCGGATCAAAGACCGGATCGCCGTGAGCATGGCTTGCCGGGCGGCAATCAAAGTGCACATGCCGCTGACGATCGAGAAGATGCAGTGGCTGTTGGATGAGCTGGGGCAGACGCAAATTCCGACCAATTGTCCGCACGGAAGACCCATCATCCTGCGCTTCAGTCTGTATGAGATCGAACGCAACTTTGGCCGCGCCTGAAAACACCCGGCCACGACCCAAGAGGCCGCCAAAATACAATCTGTCAAGACCCAGGAGCTTTTCAAGCTCTTTGTGGTTTGCGCCTGTATTTCAGCACGACTCAACGGCGCCCATGCGGCGGAACTTCTGGTAGCGTTGCTCGCAGAGCTCGGAGCCGCACATTCTGAGGAGGGATTCGAGGGCCGGTTTCAGACTTGAATCAAGGGCCTCGGCGGACTGGTCATAGTTGGTATGAGCCCCGCCGGCGGGCTCGGGGATTATCTCGTCGATGAATCCGAAGGACAGCAGATTCTGGGCGGTGAGCTTGAGGGCTTCAGCCGCTGCCGCGACATGATCCTGGTCCTTCCAGAGGATCGCGGAGCACCCCTCGGGCGAGATGACCGTGTAGATGGCGTTTTCCATCATCACGATGTAGTTTCCGACCGCAATCCCCAGGGCTCCACCGCTGCCGCCTTCGCCGATGATGCACACCAGGACCGGCACCTGCAGCCGGGCCATTTCGCGCAGATTGAAAGCGATGGCTTCAGCTTGGCCGCGTTCCTCTGCGCCGATGCTGGGATAGGCTCCCGGGGTATCCACAAAGCTGATAATCGGGCGCGCGAACTTCTCGGCGAGCTTCATGGCCCGCAACGCCTTGCGATATCCCTCCGGCTGCGCACAACCGAAATTTCGATACTGCCTTTGCTTGAGATCGCGCCCCTTCTGCTGTCCCACCAGCATCACCGGAATGCCGTGGTAGCGGGCCATTCCGGTAACCATGGTCGCATCGTCGCCGAAACGCCGGTCGCCGTGAATCTCGGAGAATCCTTCGAACAGACGTTCCACATAGTCCAGAGTGTAAGGACGCAGCTCGTGGCGCGCCAGCTGGGTGCGCTGCCACGCGGCACCGATCTCGGACTTCTCCTTGCGCAGGCGCTCGACCTCAGCGCGCAGTTCGTCAATTTCCACCTGATACGACTTCTCTTCGTCCATCCGACCCTTCCCCGTCGCAAGCTAGCTCAAGACCAGCACAGAACCGACGCCGCAGATATCCTCGATGCGCCGAATCAACTCAGGACTCGATTTCACCTTCACAAAATCAGAGGAATGGATGGTAACACGGAATTCGTCGGGATGGTACAGCTCGACTTCGACTCCGGTCTCACCCCGGTTCTCCTCCAATAGCCGGTACAGTTCACTCGCGGTTTCCGGTCGCAAGTGAGGAATCGAAGCACGGATGCAGAGCATCCTGGCGTTGCGTTCGGCGATACCGGTCAGAGGCTGTATTTCAGAACAGATAATCTTGGACGCGTTCTCGTCGACTTCAAACCTGCCGAGGATGAACACCGGCGTGTCTATTTCCAGGTACGGCGCGTACTTGGCATACGCACTGGGGAAAGCGAGCGCTTCCACAGCGCCCGTGAGATCCTCCAGTTTGAAAACGGCCATCAGTTCGCCTTTTTTGGTGCGCCGGGGACGGCATTCGGTCACGATGCCCGCGACCCTGCACTCGACGCTCGCACCTTCGCTGATCAGCTCGGCAAGGCCCTTTTTTGAGAAGCAGGCGAGTTCCTGGGGAAAACGCTCCAGGGGATGACCCGAAACGTAATACCCGAGCGTTTCTTTCTCGAATGCCAGCAGCTGCTCAGGCAGCCATTCGGAGATGTCTGGAGGCTCTGGTTCCGGGAGCCCTGCGGGACCCATCAGCTCGCTGAACAAGCCCTTCTGGCCGCTGATGCGATCACGCTGCGCCTTCTGACCCTGCTCGATGGCGGCATCGGCAAGGGCCATCATTTGCGACCGTTTCCACCCCAGTGAGTCGAGAGCTCCGCTCTTGATCAGGCTCTCAAGCACGCGCTTGTTGACGGCGCGGGAGTCCACGGCCTCGCAGAACTGGAACAGGCTGCGAAAGCGCCCATTCGCCTTGCGATGCTCCAGTATGGACTGGATGGCACCTTCGCCGACGTTGCGGATGGCGAGCATGCCGAAACGGATTTTGCCCCCCGACGAATGGAACGGGAGCTCGCTCTCGTTGACATCCGGCGGCAGGACCGGGATTCCCATATCCTTGCATTCGGCGATGTACATCACGATTTTGTCGGTGTTGCCGACTTCGCTCGAGAGCAGAGCGGCCATGAATTGGACGGGGAAGTGAACCTTGAGAAAAGCGGTCTGGTATGCCAGCAGGGCATATGCCGTGGCGTGCGACTTATTGAATCCATATTTGGCAAACTGCTCCATGAGGTCGAAAACCTGGATCGCGACCTTCTCCGGTATCTTTTTCGCCCGGGCCCCGAGCAGGAATTTGTCGCGCATGGAAATCATGACCGACGCCAGCTTCTTCCCCATCGCTTTACGCAGAAGGTCGGCCTCTCCCAGGGACAGTCCTCCCATCTTGCTCGCGATCTGCATCACCTGTTCCTGGTAGACGATGACGCCATAGGTCTCTTTGAGAATCTCCTCAAGGACCGGGTGCAGGTACTGAACGTGAACCAGGCCGTGCTTCCGCCTGATGAAATCGGGGATCATTTCCATGGGCCCCGGCCGATAGAGGGCGTTCAGGGCGATCAAGTCTTCGAAACGCTCCGGCTTCAGGCGCCGCAGCTCTGCCTTCATGCCGCCGCTCTCAAACTGGAAGATGCCGTTGGTCCTTCCGTCCGAAAAAAGGGCATACACTTCCGGGTCATTCAGGGGAATCGCCGAGAGGTCGACCTCCGTGCCGGCTTCCTCCCGAATCCGAGTTACGGCATGATCGAGGACGGTCAGGGTCGTGAGGGCGAGGAAATCCATCTTGAGCAGGCCGATGGCCTCCAGGTCCTTCATGCTGTACTGGGTGGTGAGTTCCTCCTTGTTGGACTTTGCCAGAGGGATCAGTTCCGTCAGCGGCTTCGGTGCGATCACGATGCCGGCAGCATGCGTGGAAGCATGGCGTGACAGCCCCTCCAGGCGCTTGGCGATCTCGATCAGGTTTGCGATCTGGGGTTTCTTCATCTCCTCGCGCAGGCGCGGCTCCTGCTCCAGAGCTTTGTCGATCGTGGCGTTGAGCTCGTTCGGAATGAGCTTGGCGATCCGGTCGACCTCGGCGTAGGGAATATCAAGGCTTCTCCCTACGTCGCGAATGACGCCTTTCGCAGCCATGGTGCCGAAGGTGATAATCTGACAGACGCTGTCGCGGCCGTATTTGTCCGCAACGTATTCGATCACCTGGGCGCGCCGGTTCATGCAAAAGTCCATGTCGATGTCCGGAGGGGCGATCCGTTCTGGGTTCAGGAACCGTTCGAAAAACAGATCGTACTGGAGCGGGTCGATGTCGGTGATACGCAGGCAGTAGGCAACAAGGCTGCCCACGACGGAACCGCGGCCGGGTCCGACGGGAATGCCTTGATCCCGCGCGTATTTGATCAAATCCCAGACAATCAGAAAGTAGCTCGAAAACTTCATCTTCTCGATCATCGCGATCTCGAAGGCCAGGCGCTCTTCATATGTCTGCAAAGGATTCTTGAGCGCCCCTTGCCGGGCCAGCTGCTCAAGATGATGGCGACGCCATGTAAAGCCGTCGCGCACCGCTTTTTCAAAATAGGAGTCGAACGTCTCACCCGCGGGCACGTCATAAGGAGGCAGGTGGAAAGCCGACATGTTGAGTTCGAGATTGCACCGTTCCGCGATCCGCAGCGTGTTTGTGAGCGCCTCGGGCACGTCCTTCCACAGCCGATGCATCTCAGCGCCCGATTTGAAGTAGTACTGATCGCTGGTATAGCGCATGCGATCGGTGTCCTGGACGGTCTTGCCGGTACCGATGCACAGGAGCACATCATGAGCGACGTTGTCTTCCTTGAGCAGGTAGTGCGTGTCGTTGGTACAGACCAGGGGGATTCCGGTGTTCTTTGACATCCCGATGATGGCGGGATTGACGCGCTGCTGAGCCGCAAGTCCGTGATCCTGGAGTTCGAGATAAAAGTTGCCGTGCCCGAATATGTCGCGCAAGGCGGCCGCTTCCTCGACTGCGCCTTCCTGCTGCTCCATGAGCAGAAGCTGCGACACGGCGCCCTTCAGGCACGCAGACAGGGCGATCAGCCCCTTGCTGTAACGCGCCAGGAGTTCCTTGTCGACTCTCGGCCTGTAGTAGAAGCCTTCCAGATAGCCGAAAGATACCAGCTTGCTTAGGTTGCGGTATCCGGTCTCGTCTTCGGCGAGCAGAATCAGGTGGTTGGATTGATCACTGCCGCCCGTCTTCTTGTGCCGGCTCTCCTTGGCGACGTAGATTTCGCAGCCGATGATCGGCTTCAGCCCTTTTTTGCGCGCCGCAGTATAAAACTGGATCGCGCCGAAGAGGTTTCCGTGATCCGTAAGGGCCAAAGCGGGCATCTGCATGGAGGCGGCAGTCTCGACAAGTTGCCCCAGCTTGGAAGCACCATCAAGCAGGCTGTAATCAGAATGATTGTGCAGATGCACGAAAGGCGCCGGTTCCGACACGACTCACTCCCATTCAATGGTACCCGGTGGTTTTGAGGTGATGTCGTAAACTACCCGGTTGATCCCTCGCACCTCGTTGACGACACGGTTGGCAATACGTTCCAGCAATTCATACGGCAGCTTGGCCCAGTCTGCCGTCATGCCGTCCTGACTGGTCACCACGCGCAGAGCTGCAACATTCTCGTAGGTGCGGTCGTCCCCCATGACGCCGACGCTCTGAATCGGCAACAGGACCGCGAACGCCTGCCACACGTCACGCGTCAGCCCCTGGCGCTCCACCTCCTCCTGAACTATGGCATCGGCATCGCGCAGGACGGCGAGACGTTCGGGGGTCACCGGGCCGATGATGCGGACGGCGAGACCGGGTCCGGGGAAGGGCTGTCGATGCACGAACTGCGGATCCATTCCGAGCTCAGCTCCGACTTTGCGGACCTCGTCCTTGAACAACTCACGCAGGGGCTCGATCAGCTTGAGTTCCATGGTAAGCGGCAGGCCGCCGACGTTGTGGTGCGATTTGATTACGGCAGAGGGACCGCGCACAGAGGTCGATTCGATGACATCCGGATAAAGTGTTCCCTGGACCAGAAACTTCGCATCGTCGAGTTTGCGCGCTTCGGCCTCGAACACGCGGATGAACTCCTCCCCAATGATCTTGCGCTTCCGCTCCGGATCGGCGATCCCTGCCAGGCGCGACAGGAAGCGCTCGGCTGCGGGCACTCCGATCACCTTCAAATGAAGGCCCTCGCGAAAGCTCGCCAGCACAGATTCGAACTCGTTCTTGCGCAGCAATCCGTTGTCGACGAAGAGGCAGGTGAGCCGGTCGCCGATCGCGCGGTGAACCAGGAGAGCAGCAACGGCGGAGTCTACTCCTCCGCTGAGCCCGCAGATTGCGCTGTCGGTCCCAATTCCAGCCCTTATATCGTTTATGGTCGAATCGACAAATGCCGACATGGTCCAATCCTGTCGGCAACCGCATGCGCGGGTAAGGAAATTCTCGAGAATCCTGGCGCCGTGGTGCGTGTGCACGACTTCGGGGTGGAACTGAAGGCCCCAGAGGCGATGTTTTTCGTCGGCGGCAGCGGCAAGGATGCTCCCTGAGCGAGCCAGCGGCCGGAACCGTGGCGGAAGCACCTCGACCCGATCGCCGTGACTCATCCAGACTTGAAAGCGCGGCGGCAGCCCGGAGAGGACATCATTTTGTTCGGTCACCTCGACTATGGCCTTGCCGAACTCGCGCTGATTTCCCGGGACAACTCTGCCGCCCATGCTGTCGGCCATCAGCTGCAGCCCGTAACAGATGCCCAGCACAGGTATGCCCAACTCGAATAACTCCGAGGGCACCCGCGGACTCTCGGCTCGGCATACAGAGTCGGGCCCGCCGGACAAAACAATGCCCACCGGCTTCATCTCCCTGGCTTTATCCAGAGCGCGGGAGAAAGAAACGATCTCACAGTACACGCTGAGCTCGCGGATGCGGCGGGCGATCAGCTGGGTATACTGAGAACCGAAATCCAAAATGAGGATGCTTTGGCGATTAATGATTATCTCCCGGGTTTTGTTTGCTACTCTCTTGCGGCCGCCATACAATATCGCAGCGACTGCGAATTTGCAATGGAGGAAGAGCCCGCCTCCAACCCCAAGCTGGGTGGTGAGGGTGATATCCCGGACCCAGAGTCGGAGGTCGGAGGTCGGAGGTTGGATGGCGGAAGTTGGATTTTCTCACCCTTGGCTTCTTTTGCTGGTGCTGATTGCGCTCATTCTGCCGTTGCTTCGCCTGCTACCCGTCCTCCGCCGGCGCGGCCTGGTCTCGTTGGCGACCTACGAGTGGATGCCGGCTTTCGCCCGAAGCTCCGCTTACCCGCTTTGGTTGGCGGACTCTTTGCGCATCGCGGCCTTGATTTGCCTGGTTTTCATTGCAGCCGGGATTCGTTCCGGCAGAGCTGTGACTGTCGAGGCGGGGCAGCCGGAAGCTCTGGTCATCCTGCTGGACGTTTCCAGCTCCATGACTGCTGAGGATTTTTCTCCGGGGAATCGACTGGAGGCGGCAAAGGAGCTGCTGACCGAGTTTGCACCCTCTCATGCAAATGCGGAGCTCGGATTGATCCTGCTGGCAGCTTCACCGCGCCTAATGTTTCCAGTCACCCCGGAAGAAGGCGCCCTGCCACAGGCTCTGAAAAAAGTGAGCCCTGCAGGCTATGGAGAGGACGGCACCGCAATAGGCAGCGGCATTGCCAGCGCCATTAATCGCCTGCGTGATCTGCCGTGGCGCCGGCGCCGGATCCTTCTGATCACCGACGGCGTCAACAATCGTGGCGCGCTGGCACCCGCGGATGCCGCGCGCATCGCCGCCAGCATGGGGGTCAGGATTGACACGGTTGGAATCGGAACGGATTCCGTCTTGCGTTACTGGGTCCCCTCCCAGCAGGGGCCGCCCGTCGAAGTGAATGCCCGCATTCAAATCGACGACAAAGCCCTTGAGGAAGTATCCCGGATCACAGGCGGCAACTACAAGCGTGTGACGAACTCCGACGAGCTGCGCGGTGCGCTGAAATCGCTGGAACCAGGCGGCCGGCAGATTCCGGCCGATGTTTCGGCGCGACGTGATCTCTCCCCGGTGCGACTCCTCGCGGCGGTGTCGGTTGTGTTCATTGTGGTCGAATTCGTTTTGACGCGATTCGCGTACCCGGAGCTGCCGGGTTGATTATGATTTCAGCGGATTTGCGGTAGAGCCTTCGGAGCGCCGCGCCGAGGCAGCGTAGTGATAAGGAAGCCATGTACTGGAGGTACCCAAATTACCTTTGGGTGGAAATCGTGCCCGTGATCGTGATCATCGCCTGGGCGCTTGCAGAGTGGATCCGTCACCGGCATTTGAAGGAATTCGGGGACCCTCGTGTCCTGGGTATCTCGATCCGATGGGTGCCGCGGATTTCGGCACTCCTTTTGCTGGCGCTGGGACTTGGATCCGCTGCCTCCTTGATACCGCTGCCCGCCGCAAACCGGGAAAAATCCGTCTCAGAAGTTCCCGAGATCGTAATTCTGCTGGATGCGCAATCGATGGATCCTCCCGGAGATCAGCTTTGGGAAGCTCTCGACCGTGCGATTCAGACGATCCTCGAACAAGCCCCCGGCTGCCGATACACGGTGCAATCGGTGGGATGGCCGCCGGAACCACTGGTTTATCCGACGATAGATGCGACCGGACTTCAGATCATTGTCTCACGGCTCCGGTTCGAGTCTCAGCGCGGATCCAGGCTCGGCTTGTCCGAGATCCTCGCCAGATATGACAGCCGCCAGCAGGCCGAACCGCACAATTCGCATTTTGTGGTCGTTACCGCATCGCCGGCCGAAGATGTCGAGCGCCTGCCGCCGATGCGGCGGGCCGGGGCGCCCCAGGTTCTCTTCGTGCGCCTGTCCCGCGGTGATGCGCCCACGCAGTATGGGTACCGGGCCGCGGCTGGAGACTGGACCTGGAGCACGCGCGCGATAGAAATCCGCAGCCGCCTTAAGGCGGATTCCCGACAATTACCATTAGGGCGCCTGAGCCTGGCCCAATGCATTGCATTGCTGGCGGTAGTCCTCTTGGGCGCGGAGTATGTCTGCAGCCGCGCGGCCCGCTCCAGCACGGTGAGGAGTTGATTTGTTCAAGCTGAGCCTGCTTTTGCTTGGAGGAATCTGGACGATGCTGCCGCAGCGTATCGGCGTGCAGGGACCTGCCGCCGATTCGTCCCAGACCTTTGTGTCGCAAATCGCGCCGGACCTGGCGATTGTCACAGAGGTAAGTCTGGATAAGCCATATGTGGGCCAGCAATTCAGTGTCATCTATAAGCTCCGGGCACAGCATCCGCCTGCGGCTGTTGACATCGATCCTCAGCAGTATCCGGGGTTCTGGACGGAAGTTGTCCCTCTCACTCAGGACTCAGCTTCCGCCGCGCGTGCACTTAAGGGGCAAGAGGCCGTCGACTTCCTGCTGCGGCAGGTCACTGTCTACCCGCTCCTGGAAGGTACACTCAAATTGCCGCCGCTGTCGGTGAAAGTAAAGAGGTCGGGACGCCTTTCCGCGCAACGCGATGATTGGGATGTGGTCGGCGCATCCGTCCCGGTCGATGTCCAGGCGATTCCGCTTCCGCCCGGCCCGCGACCCGGCCCAGGTGCCGCCTTTGTAGGAAGTGTCGAGGGGAGCCTGAGTCGCGAGGGCGAAGGGCAATCTGCAATTGTGCTCGAAATGCAGGGGACTGCCAATCTGGCGCTGTTCCGCCCGCTCGACTGGCTGCCACGGCCTGCAGGTGTGAGCCTTCACGCACGGCTTGCAGCCGCGGAGAATCTGGCCCAGATTGTTGATCGAGAAGGGAAGCGCCAGCTCCTGCTTTTGCAGCGGCAACGCTGGGAGATCAGTTTATCCGGCGGCGAACCGGGGAGGAGCATCGAAGACCTGTACCTGCCCGTGTTTGAGCCCCACGATAGGATCTGGAAGACGCAGCGCATCGAGGGCATTAAACTCCGGAATTCGGACTCCCCGGCGCTCGCGGCAACTGGCCCCGGAGTCTCAGGTTCCGCTGAACCTGGCATGCGGTCGCGGTTTATTCAGTCCGCAGGCGCTCGTTGGGTGATGGGCATTGCCGGGTTTGCCGCTATCCTGGCGCTGGTGCTCTGGCAACGCAGAAAGCGCCTGCAGCGCGAGCAAGGAGGGGGCGAAAACCTGGCTGCGCTCGAGAGGAAACTCCGGACCTCACCCCGCGCATTTCTCGACAGTGCCCACAAGATATTGGAGAAATGGGCGGCGGAGAGGCAACGCAGCCACGATCTCGGTTTGCAAGAAACGCCTCTGGACCGCTGCTGGGCCTCCGTGCAGCGCTACCGTTTTAACCTGGAACCGCTGCCCGCCGAGGTCCGCGATGAGATCCTGCAAGCGATCAGACAGATCCTTCAAACGTCGCAGGGTACAGAAATGCACCCGCATCGCTGAAACCGGCAGGCGCCGGAATCCAGCTGTTTTTAGCCCCACGTCTTTGCGCCGTTGAGGTATGCTTTGTCTCCTTCATGACGGCATCGCCACGGGAGGTTCAATGGAGCTGTTTGCGGCTGCGGTTCTGGGGATTATTCAGGGCTTGACCGAGTTCCTGCCTATCAGCAGTTCGGCACACCTGATTCTCGTTCCCTGGATACTCGGATGGAAGCCTGAAGGGCTCATGTTCGATGTCTCGCTGCATCTGGGGACGGCCGTCGCGATCCTCGGTTACTTCTGGAAAGACTGGGTGACACTCGCCAGGGAGACCATTTGCGGCATTCATGCGCGCGCGCCGTTCGGCAATGCGCAGAGAAGATTGGCATGGTTTCTGATCGTCGGGACCCTGCCTGCCGCGCTGGTCGGGCTCCTTTTCGAGAAGTCTGTTGAAGAGACATTGCGGTCGCCTCTGGTGACGGTCGCTACTCTGGTTGTACTCGGCATAGTGCTCTTCATCGCCGATCGCCGGAGCCGGCGGCAGCGTTCACTGGAGACGTTTACCTGGGGAGATGCGATCTGGATCGGTTCGAGCCAGGCTCTCGCGCTGATTCCGGGAGTGTCCCGCAGTGGCATCACCATCAGCACCGCGATGTTGCGGGACGCAGATCGTACATCTGCGGCGCGGTTTTCATTTCTCTTGGCGACCCCCATAATCGTCGGTGCCGGAATGCTCGAAGGATGGCATCTGATCAAGGTCGTCCGTGGTTCCGCCCTGACAGTCTCAGGCATTCCGGCGAGTCCCCTGGAGGTCAAGTGGTCGGTGCTGGCAATGGGAGTATCCTGCGCTGCAATCACCGGCTTTCTATGCATCCGCTACTTTCTACGATACCTGCAGTCCGGGAGTTTCATCCCTTTCGTCGTCTACCGCTTCATTCTCGCCGCGGTCGTACTCCTGTTTTACTTTCAGTACTTGTGATCGAAGTCGTGTGACGGGATACCCATGTGCATGCGCAGAACCCCATTCCAGACCTGCTATTTTTGGCTCTTTCTCTTTTCTTTGATGATATCGAGGATTTCCTTGATGCGGCGTTCCATTCCCTGATCGGTAGGGTGGTAGTATTGTCGGCCATGGAGTGATTCGGGCAGGCATTCCATATCCGCCACCTTGCCTTCCAAGTCGTGAGCATACTGGTAGCCCTTTCCGTAACCGAGCTCCTTCATCAGGCGGGTAGGCGCATTGCGGATATGCAGCGGCGGCGGCTCGTTAACGGTCTTCTGAACATCGGTCTCGATTTCGGAATAGGCAGTATAAAGCGCATTGGATTTCGGAGCGACCGAAAGATAGACGGCCGCTTGCGCCAGCGCCAGTTTGCACTCGGGCAAGCCGACCAGGCGCACGGCCTCGGTGGCGTTCAAAGCCACCTGGAGGGCGCGGACATCAGCCATGCCCACGTCTTCCGAGGCGAAGCGCACCATGCGGCGCGCAATGTAGATTGGATCTTCCCCGCCTTCGAGCATTCTCCCCATCCAATAAAGCGCCGCATCGGGATCGCTGTTGCGCATGGACTTGTGCAGCGCGGAGATCAGGTTGTAATGTTCCTCGCCGGCCTTGTCATAGCGGAGGATCTTCTGCTGCAGAGCCGATTCAAGATCGGCGGCTGTCAGCGGCGGCACTTGCGCATGAGGGCGGCTGTAAGCAAGATCGACGGCGATTTCCAGGGCGTTGAGGGCGATGCGGGCATCCCCGTTGGCATAAATGGCGAGCCGGTGTAAGACATCTTCCGCGATCTCCACAGGACGCTCGCCCAGGCCGCGCTCGCGATCCTCGAGGGCGCGCAGCAGAATCTGCTCCACATCCTCGACGGTGAGCGGATTGAGGACGTAGACTTTGGCGCGCGACAGCAACGCGCTGATGACTTCAAAAGACGGATTCTCGGTTGTCGCCCCGATCAGGACTATGACGCCTGACTCCACGTAGTGCAGGAAGGCGTCCTGCTGCGCCTTGTTGAAACGGTGGATTTCGTCGATGAAAACGATGGTTCTCCGGCGCGTCTGTCGAAAGTGCGTTTCCGCCTCCGCCATGACCGCCTTGATTTCCTTGATGCCGGAAAGGACCGCGCTGTAAGCGACGAATTCAGACTTGCTCTCTCTCGCGATGATGCGGGCGAGCGTCGTCTTTCCTGTTCCGGGCGGTCCCCAGAGAATGAGGGAAGCAAGCTGATCGTGCTCGATCATTTCCCGCAAAACTCGTCCTTGGCCTATCAGGTGCGGCTGACCGACGACCTCATCCAGAGTGCGCGGCCTCATCCGTTCCGCAAGAGGCGCTGCGGGCGAGCCAGGAGGTTCCGGAGGTCGCGCAAACAGCCAGTCACTCATCCCGGGCCTCCATGGTGATGGCGCCCGATGCGACGGATCGCTGCCGGAATGCCTCGTACAAAAGGACAGCTCCCGCGGCCGCCACGTTAAGCGACTCCACGCCGGCGACCATGGGAACGCTGAGTGACGGAATGTCATTCCACTCCGCCTCCACCAGGCCGCGCGCCTCATTGCCCAGAAGGATCGCCGTCGACCCTATGAGCTCGGTGGTCCAGCAAGGGCGCCTGGCTCGGGCATTTGCCTGGTACATGGCGATCTTCTGCAGGCGGCAGTAATCGAAAAACTCCGCCGGATCAAGGCCTTCGACGAGGGGGATGCGGAAGAAGGCACCGGCGCTGGCTCGGATTGCCTTTGGATTCCGCGCAGACACGGTTCCCACGGTGGAGCACACAAACGAAACTCCTGCGGCGCGTGCGGTCCGCAGCAGGGTTCCGAGGTTGCCCGGATCCTGAATTCCGCAAAGGCATAGAATCAATGGATGCGGCTCAATTTTCAAGGCGGCCAACGGGACGACGGGAACTCGAGCCAGCGCCAGTGCGCCCTGGGGCGCAACCACGTCCGAGAGCCCTTTCATGAGCGCCGCCGCAGCGCAGCGCACCGGAACATTTCTGCGCGACCAGGCTTCGAGCAATGCCCGCGAGCGTGAGTCACCTCCGAAGCCTTCGCCGACGAGAACAGCCTCCAGCGGGCATCTCGCATTTGTGGCTTCTTCGAGTACACGAAGCCCTTCCGCTATCACAAGTTCTGCAGGAGCCCGGCGCCCCTGGGCCGCCACCAGGCGAATCGTTCGCACGAGCGGATTGTCTTTACTGGTCAGTCTGGGAATCATTCGAGGCCCATTCACCGCACATGGAGGAGATCAATGCAGACACGCACCGCCGACAAACACAAATGGATGCAGACCAAATCTGCCTCCTGTCGGTTTAACGGCCCGTATCGGCGGTTCCCTTCAGGAAGGCCGCTCGCGCGTTTTGCGCACTTCCCCAAACGACTCGTTCCACCGGAAAGTTGCCGTTGTGCATCAGCGCCTGTGCCAGGGAACGGGCCGCCGGCTCATCAGAATCTGAGTCCGCCTTGTTGATGAACGGAATGATGTGCATGCCGGGCTTCCAGCCTTTGCACACCCCGTGCGGATGTAAGAGAATCGAGGCCGCCAGTTCTGGAACCAGTCTTTCTCCGGCCTGCAGTTTGAAGCGTTTGGAGGCGAGTTCCCACCGGAATAGAGTCTGCGGGCCCAGCGGCTGGTTCAGACAGTCAAGCCCGATCACCGGCACCAGATAGTTGGCGCTTGCCATCAGCACGGGCTCCCCTTCGCGTGGCATCTTGAGCGACATGCTGCGCGCGCCGTCGGCCTCATTGAGAATGAGAGGAAAAAGTACCCTGTCCAGGCGATCGGCAAAGCTGCGTTCCACACCACGCAGCAAGTCCGGCGCGCTGGACAGCCGTGTAACCACAAACTTCCGTCCACTGCACCAGCTGAGCACCGCACGTTCAAGCAGCATTTCGAGGTACGCCTCGTTGTCGCTGGAAATGACGACCAGACCTTCCAACGGGTGCGGCGGGTGAATACGCGTCGTGGTGGTATAGATGACCGGAACTGACTCGGAAAACTCGTCCAGGAGCTTGAGGATTAAGCTTGTCTTGCCTCCGCCTCCCACCAAGTTCACCCGCGCCGGCAGCGAAAATGCAAAGTTTTGAGCGAACAAGTCGTGATTCCTTTATCGGACTGCGTCCCTTGCCCGGCTTGCGGTCGTGAATGGTTTTTCCGCAAGGTTATACGTCCTGCGGATGAGATATGAGGCCTTGTCTTGGGATTCGAAGTAGATTCGGATAACAAGTTCCGCGACCAATCCCATCAGGATGAACTGAACGCCGACCAGGAACAGAAACACCGCCAACAGCAGCAGGGGATTGTTGTGTGCTTTTACCCCGTTGAAGAATTTGTCAAAAAGAGTCCACGCGGCGAACCCCACTCCTGCCGCGCACGCCGCTAGGCCTGCCCCGCCAAAGACGTACATCGGCTTGGTGGCGTAACTGCTCAGCAGTTTCACCGTGATCAGGTCCAGGACCACCTTGTGTGTCCGGCTCAATCCGTATTTGCTGATGCCATGGAGGCGCGCGTGATGCCGCACCGGCAGCTCAGTCACCTTTGCTCCAGCCCAGGCGGCATAGATTGGAATAAAGCGATGCATCTCGCCATAGAGGCGCATGTGAGCGAGCACCTCGGCACGGTACCCCTTTAACGTGCAACCGTAATCGTGCAGGCGGACACCACTGATTCGTGAGATGAGACTGTTTGCGAGTTTCGACGGCAGTCTGCGCGTCAGCCAGGGATCCTTGCGGTCACGACGCCAGCAACTGACGACATCGTAGCCCTCCCTCAATTTCGCCAGCACGGCTGGTATGTCCGCGGGGTCATTCTGCATGTCGGCATCGAGGGTGATGAGAAGTGTGCCGGAGGCAAAATCGAATCCCGCGGCCAGTGCAGCCGTCTGGCCGAAGTTGCGGCGAAACTGCACCAATCTGGCTCTGGGATCGGATGAGGCCAGTTTCTCCAGCAAGGCGCTGCTCCCATCCGAGCTGCCGTCGTCGACAAAGAGGATCTCGTAGTCCTCGCCCGAAGAAAGCAGGAGGCGTGAGAGCGAAGATACAAAAGGCTCGAGGTTTTCGCGTTCGTTATAAACGGGAACGATCACGGAAAGCTCGCAGCTCATGAAAAGTCGGTCTCCATCGCGGCCATTTGCCGCAAATCGCTCCGGTTCCGGAAAAAGATGTACACAATGCCCCCCGGCACTGCCGACAGCATCACCATGATGGAACCTAGAAGCCCGAGGGCGAGACCCGATGCCGGGGCAACACCGATGGCGCCGAAGAGGCTCACGAAGGCATACTCCCTCAATCCTGTGCCGCTCAAGGTGATGGGCAGCATGGTGACCAGCGTGATCACGGGCACGAGCACAAGAAAATAGAGAAACGATACCTCAATGTGCAGGCCAATGGCCGTCACCCAGGCGACTGAGAAAACCAGCAGTTGGTTGAGTGTCGAGATCATGAGAGAGTCCAGAAGGACCCGAGGATTCCTCCCCATGATCTGAAAGGCATTGGATATGGCATCCACCTTTGTGGCGATCCGGGAAAGGCGGACTTTGTGCAGCACTCGCGTCAGCAGCCGGTGCAGCCGGGGCGTGAAAATGACGAAATTCAAGACCACGAAGGCGACAAAGGAAAGCCAGATGATGAGTGAGACCGGAATGCCGGGAACCCTCATCGGGAGTAATATCGTGCCTATGCAGGCTATGATCATCATTGCCAGCATTCCGGAATCACGGTCCAGAAATGTAGCCGCGAAGCTCTGCGCATATTGCCGGGATGGCTTGCCGGCATAGTACATCTTGACTACATCTCCGCCGACTGCAGTGGGAAAGGCCAGGTTGAAAAAGAGCCCAATGCAGTAAATCTCAAAGAGGCGGGTGAGGGAAAACACCGGCATCAGCGGCCGCATGAGCATGCGCCAGCGGAATATACAGATGTAATGCCCAATCCATAGGAGGGCGAAGGAGCCGAACAGTATCCCCAAACGCGCATGGCTCAAGGTAGCGCCGAATTGATGGAAATCCATCTTCCGGAAAAGCAGGTAAAACAGCAGTGCGGAAACGGCCGCCTTTACGAGTGCTGATATTTTTGCATTCATGGAATTCTGTGATCGCTCGGATTCACGGTTTCGCGCGCAGGCCGGTTGGAGACCAGAAGCAGCTCTTCTCCTTCTCCTGTCGGACTCTCATTACCCAGCATGATCCTCAACTGCGTGGGCAGTTGGCGACATCGATTCAGGACATATAAGTCCACGCCGCGATCTTCTTTGAAATAGCGATAATCCCGATCCCCCAGGACACAGAAAACCCTGGTCGCACCCTGGAACTTGCGCTGCATCGTCGGCGGGTCAGATGTCGCAAATATCGGCTGTCGCAGGTAAAAAAGCATGCTCGGTACGGCCGCGCGGTAATAGCCCACTTCATCTCCGGTTTGCGCCTGCGCTTGAATGGCCCTGCAGATTTCCTTCACCGGCCTGAGCCGCTCGATGGCAGGAAGGTAGGCTGCGCCTGCCATGATGAAACCAAGCCACATGAAGCCTGCAATTGAAAACACGCATCTCACGAACTTGCCCCGGCTTGCGTGCCATACCAGCATGCCGGCTACAACAAGCAGGAAAACGACCGGCGCATAGTGTAGCACGGTTGGGCCGTCCGGGATGAGAGCAGGCAAAATAAAGGGAGAAAGAACCGCCAGTGCCAGGAACACCAGTGCCACAGAAATAAATACACCTATCCAGTAAGGACGCACGCGGTTGGCGAGCAGCCCGGCGCCACTAAAAAGCGTCTTATCGAGCACCCCTGCCAGCAGCACGGCCATCAGCGGATAAAGCGGCGCGATGTAGTATTCCTGTTTGTTTTTGGAGATAGAGAAGAGAAGGAAGGTCACGGCGCTCCAGATGACGGGAAAGCCGTAAGCGATGTCATTCTGGGCGCGCAGCACCTTTCTCTCCCAATACAGATGGACGCCGGCAACCAGGCTCAAGAGTGACCAAGGGAAAAAATCTCCCAGATACACGGCGAGATAATAAAAGGGGCCGCGCACGGGTCCTCTGATTTCCGTGGCAAAGCGCGCGAGGTTGTCCTGGACGAAAAAATCCGTGATGTAGATCCAGCCGTAGTGAAGGTATGTCCACAGATACCAGGGTGCCGCCACCGCAGCCAGGATCAGCGCGCCGACCAGAGGATGGGCTGCACCGGGCTTGAAACGTCGCGCCCAGAGGCTCCAGACGAAGCAACTCAGCCCTGGGATGGCCCACGCCACGGGACCCTTGGCCATAAAGCCCAGGCCGGCGCAGAGATACGCAAACAGCCAGTCCCGGCGCGTTTCATTCTGTACAGCGCGCACGAAAAAATAGGCTGTGCCCGTCAGACAGAAGATCAGTAGGACATCGATCGGCAGCTTGCGGGCAAGAATGAACAACCGCAGGGTTGTGCCAAGAATGACCACGGAAAGCAGCGCCGCTCTGGTGGAAAACAACCGGCGTGCGATGCCATATGTAAACAGGAGCATCCCGACCACGGCAACGGCAATCGGCAAACGCACTCCAAGTTCCCGGACGCCCACAGCCTTGTAGCCGACGAGGACCAGCCAGTAAGTCAGGGGGGGCTTCTGCGGGCGCGGCACGTAATTGAACATAGGGGCCAGGTAATTGCCCGTTTCCATCATTTCCCGCGGGGTTTCTGCGTAGAATGTCTCATTCCCATCCCACAGTGCAGATCGGTCGAGGTTGATGAAGTAGGGCAGGGCCACTGCCAGCAAGACGAGGGATTGGAGCAACAGGGAAGTCGGGCGAAGATGGGCGGCTGGCAGCATTCGCACTGAAAATGAACCTTCGGGCAAATTGTGGTACTCGACGTCCTTGCCTCGTCCGGCGAACCGCAAAAAACCGATGAACCGCAGCAGCAGGGGTGCGCGGGGCGGAATTTACGGAATGCCCAGGTTCTTCTCCCGGGAATCCCTGCCGAACGCGTCCTGCGCCTCAAGGCTTTGTTCGCAAGCTCACATTAAAACAGTTTTTTCTGTATTTCCTCAATCACTTCCTGGGTAGAACGGGTGCGCGGCCGCCCCGTCAGGTCGATGTCCTTTTTTTCCAACCGCTCGAGGATCTCGCCGGCGCGGCGTACCACCTCGCGGGGAAGCCCTGCCAGGCGGGCAACCTCCACTCCGTAACTCTTGTCCGCAGTTCCCGGCGTGACCTTGCGCAAAAATACGATCTCTTTGCCGGCTTCCTTGATGGCCATGCAGTAGTTCTTTACCCCCTTATGCACGTCAGCCATGCGTGTGAGCTCGTGGTAATGCGTGGCAAAGAGGGTCTTGGCCCTGTGTTGCGGATTCTGAACCAGATACTCTGCCACCGCCCAGGCGATTGAAAGGCCGTCGAATGTGGCCGTCCCGCGCCCGACCTCGTCGAGAAGGATCAGGCTGCGATTGGTCGCCGTGTTCAGGATATTGGCGGTTTCGATCATCTCGACCATGAAGGTCGAACGCCCGCGCGCCAGATTGTCAGAAGCGCCTACCCGCGTGTAGATTCGATCGATAAGCCCAAGCCTGGCATGATGCGCCGGTACGAACGAGCCAATCTGGGCGAGGATCACGATCAGGGCTGTCTGGCGCAGATAGGTCGATTTGCCCCCCATATTGGGGCCGGTCAGTATCAGCAACTGGTCGGTCGTCGTATTCATGTACAGGTCATTGGGAATAAACGGTCTACTCTGATACTCGACCATTGGGTGCCGGCCCTGCTGAATGTAAACCTCGTCGCTGTCGACGAGTTCCGGCCTGGAGTAGTCATTCTTCAGAGCCACTTCTGCAAGCGAGGCATAAACGTCCACCTCGGCAAGGAGCCGGGCGGTCGTCTGGATTCGAGTGGCTTGCGCAGCAATCGCTGTTCGAACCTGCACAAAAAGTTCTTTCTCCAGCACTGCAATGCGCTCTTCCGCGTGCAGGACCTTTTCTTCGTAAGTCTGCAGCTCTTCGGTCACGAACCGTTCGCAGCTTACCAGAGTCTGTTTTCGAACATAATCGGCGGGAACCTGAGGCAGATTCGGCTTGGTCACTTCAATGAAATAGCCGAAGACCTGATTGTATTTCACTTTGAGGGAGTTGATGCCCGAGCGGCGCCGTTCGCGGGCTTCCAGAGAAGCGATATATTCTTTACCGCTGGAACGGACGGCGCGCAACTCGTCGAGCTCGGCCGAATAGCCGGGCCTGATGATGCCGGGCTCATTGACGGAAGTGGGCGGGTCATCGGCGATCGCCGATTGCACGAGCTGAACCACCTCCGTGAGGTCGTCAAGCAAACCCCGCACTTCGGCCAGACGCGCCGCGGCGAAGCTTTCCAGCAGGGTGCGAACCAAGGGGATCGTCTCAAGGGAATCACGCAAGGCAAGCAGTTCCCTCGGATGGGCAACGCCGACCGAGATCCGGCTTGTCAGCCGTTCCATGTCATGGATCTCCCCCAACCGGCGCATAAGCCGGTCCTGGGCGGCTACATCCTTTGTGAGGGCTTCGACCGCATCCAGACGGCTCTCGATCAAACTGCGGTCAAGGAGCGGCGTCAAAAGCCATGATTTCAGCATGCGGCCGCCCATCCCGGTTTTCGTGTGGTCTAAAAGCGACAGCAGGCATCCTTTTCTGGTGCCATCCAGGGACTCAACCAGCTCCAGATTCATAACGGTCGATGAGTCCAGCCGCAAAAACTCCGCAGCGTCAAGGAAACGAAGACGGGCAACTTTTGCGAGTGAGTCGATCTGCGTGGAACGAAGGTAGTGGATAAGCGCACCCGCGGCGGATACGGAAAGCGGTCTCGCTTCGCAGCCGAAGCCATCGAGGCTGGCCACGCCGAAATGCTCCAGGAGCAGGCGGTGGGCGTAGTCGAAATTGAACGCCCAATCCTGCTGCGGACTGGCCACCCAATCGCTGGACCAATCCCGCCCCAGACGCCGGCAAAGCTCGTCAGCATTCTCCTCGGGCAAAACCAACTCGCGTGGGCGGAACAGGCTCAGTTCATCGACCGCCTTTTGCCACGCCAGTTCCCCGGTGAAATCGGTGGCCAGGAAATCTGCCGTGGAAAGATCAATAAAGGCCAGGCCCGCCCCTTCGGGGGTAAGGATCAGACTGGCCAGAAAGTTATGCTCCTTTGACTCAAGCAGCATCTCCTCGACAACCGTACCCGGGGTCATGACCCGGGTAACTTCTCGATGGACCAGTTTTTTGGCTGTCCGAGGATCTTCCACCTGCTCGCAGATTGCGAGCTTGTAGCCCTTCTTGAGCAGCCGGGCAATGTAGCCGTCGACAGAGTGATAGGGAACACCGCACATCGGAATCGGCGCGCCGCTCTTGTCCTTGTTGCGTGCCGTCAGCGTGATTTCGAGTTCCCGGGATGCGACCACAGCGTCTTCGTAAAACATCTCGTAAAAGTCACCCAATCGGTAGAAGACCAACTTGCCCGGAAAGCGGCGCTTCACTTCGTGGTACTGCTTCATCATAGGTGTGAGGTCTTCCACAATCACCGCCGTATTTGCCGACATGAATGACCAGGCTGCTCAGCTTTCAACTGCGCTGCCAGGCGATGGTACCCGCCGGTATTGAACCGATATTGGAGGGTCAGCGCGCCGACCATGAAGGATTGCTGCAACTGCCTGGAAATATCTCTAATCCTTGTAGTTAAAGAATCGGCAGTATATAATCCTGAGGCTGTGGTTGTCAATCGCAATGCCTTTGCGTTTCGGCGATTGTCGCAACACTACCGCATAGACAGCAGCGCCGCCTGGCGGCCGCAGCCATAGCAGCGACCACGAAATACGCGGAAGACACAAAAACCGTTGAAGATACTTTCACTCGATACCTCGACACCCAAGGGCAGTGTAGCGCTCCTGGAAGGGCGTAAATTGGCGGCGGAGCTGCGGCTGCTCTCCGTGGAAACGCATTCCGCCCGCCTGCTTGGAAGCATCGAGTTCTTGCTCAAGATGACGGGCTGGAATCTCCGCGACTTGGGTCTCATCGTAGCCGGCATCGGCCCGGGATCCTTTACCGGTATACGCATCGGTGTCGCGACCGCCCTTGGTCTGGCCCAAACCGGCGCGATCCCTTTCGCGGGAGTCTCCGGACTCGACGCCCTGGCCCACCAACTTCCGGGAATCGACGGCCGCATCGATGTCGTCATGGACGCCCAGCGTTCACAGGTGTACTACGCCGAATATCGCAGCTATCATGGGAAGGTGGCAAAGGTTGGCAAATCCCTGCTTCTGAATCCTGCTGAGCTCAAACCGCGGCTGCAGGGCGCGCATCGATATCTGCTTGGAGACGGGGCCGTGCGTTATGCCCAAGAGTTGCAGCTGACCAGGACGGGCTGGCCCCGCCTTGTGGAGGTGGATCTCTTCTTGGCGACGGCCTTGGGACGCCTGGCCTTGGTTCGCAAACGAACCTGGCGGTCGGGAGAGTACCTCTGTTCCGAGCCGCTCTATATAAGGCCGCCTGATGCCATGAAACGAAAGGTGAGCAGACGGTGAAGCAAGCCTGCGCTATCCAGGTAGCGGTTCTTACGGCACTCGATATTCCAGCTCTGGAGCCGTTGGAGGAAGTGACTCATCTTTGCTATTGGGGAACCGAGCATTACACGAGGTTTCTGGAGCAGCAGGAGTATTTTGCCCGCAAAGCGGTCATAACCGTCGAGCCCGGCCTGACCAGGTTGGTGGGCTTTTTTCTGGCCCGTTCTATCCTCGAGAACCTGGAGTTGCTGAAGATCGGCGTCTATCCCGAATTTCAGAACGGAGGGATCGGCACTCGTCTTCTGAATGCTGCGTTTGCCGAAGGCGCAAAGCGCGGCTGCCTGCGCTGCTTCCTCGAGGTGAGAAAGTCAAACGAGAGCGCCATTCATTTCTATCACAACCACCTGTTCAAAATTGCAGGCGAGCGCATCAACTACTACACCGAACCCGTGGAAGATGCCTGGATCATGGAGCGTTGGCTTTGAACCCATCCGATTTGAATGGTTGTGCCCGTCACATAGCCGGCGCGCTCGGAGGCAAGGAAAGTCACCACCGCGGCGAATTCTGCAGGTTCCCCCAGGCGCCCAAGGGGAATGGCGCTGGTCCACTTCTGGAGGATTTCATCCGGAGCCTTGCCGGATCTTGCCGCCTGTATTCCGGCGAGTTCAACAACACGGTCGGTGCGCGTATCACCCGGACAGACAGTATTGACGAGGATATTAAAGGGGGCAAGTTCGTTCGCCAGTAATTTGGCCAGGCCGGCGACGGCGCTCCGAACGGCGTTGGACAGAATGAGGCCGTCCACAGGCTGCTTGACCGTAATCGAGGTGATGTGAATGATTCTGCCCCAGCGCTGCTGTTTCATAATGGGTACGACCCGCCGGCACAAGCGCACGGCGCTCAGGAAGTTAAGATCGACCGCCCGCTGCCATCCCTCTGCATCATGAGCCTCGAATGGACCGCTGGGAGGGCCTCCGCCGTGCTGTGCTAAACACGCCTCTGCTTGAGGTGCGCCACGCTTTGCGGTACTATAAGTCTTGGCTTTGCTGATGTTTGCTCATTCCAGCGAGCCTCGAAGATTGTGGCTCCAGTTCCGGACAGATTCAGCAGGTTTTATATGTAACCGCCTCCCGCCCGGCGTCCATCCAAGCGGACCGCGCCCGGCACTCAAGTGCTTGATGATGAAAAACATCGGATGGGTCGGACAACGATTGCCCCTGGGGCGTGCGTCGGAAGTGGTCGTGCACCGGAAATTGCTTTGGAAGTACTCGGGATTTGGCTAGAATAGCCCGGCATGCAAATATGAAGACAGCAAACTCCGATACCCCCAAAAGGAGGACTCTCTTGCGGACCGTTAAGTTTAGCCTCTTAATCGCGAGTCTCGCTCTTTTCTTTGTCCACTGCGGCAATTCGAAGCCGACCCCCGATGCATGGGCTTCAATGGTGAAGAATAAGGTGGTACGCATAGCCACGAATCCTTTCAATGTGCCGTTTGAGACCTCTATCGGCGTCAACGTTGAGGGCTTCGATGTCGACCTCGGCGAGGCGATCGCTAAGGATCTTGGATACCCGACCAAATGGATCCAGCCTACAGAGTTCGAAAAAGTTTTCGAATATCTAAAGACCGGCCAGGTGGAGATGATTATTTCGACCGTCGCGATCACGGAAGAGCGCAAGAAGGAGTTTGCCTTCTCGGATCCGTACTTCGTCAGCAGCAATACGATTGCCCGCCGGCTCGACAACAATGAAATCAAGGACCTGCCCTCGCTGGCCGGAAAGCGTGTGGGCGTACAGACCGGCCGTACCGGCGACCGGTTCATGACCAGCCAAAAGACGGCGGCTAACGTCATCCTGACCAGGTATAAGACGCTCGACGATGCGCTGGGCGCACTCAACCGTGGCGAGATCGATGCCGTTATCGGCGACAAGCCGATCATGACGTACAGCATTGCCAAGAACTACTCAACCAACCTGCTCCCCACGGATGTCGAACTTACGCGCAATCAATTTGCTGTCGTCGTACGCCTTAACGAGATCAAGCTGCTGGCAAAGATCAATGAGACGATCGCGCGCCTCAAACGCAGCAACGAGCTGGTGGCCTGGGACCAGAAATGGATGGGGAAAGTCCTGGCGGAAACGTCCAAGACGATCGCCGATATCCAGAAAAAACGGGAGCTCGAAGCGGCGCCCAAGAACCTCGCGGTCAGATTCGTCAAAGCTCCCGGCAGTACTGTCAAGCTGGAGCGGCTCGATGGCTTCAGCGTGACGCTGACTGGTCCCAACGGCACCTTCAAGTCGGCGCCGATTCTCACGGATGATGCTAATGCTACAGGCAAAACTACGTTTCCAAAGCCGATTCCCCCGGGGGACTACAAGCTGATTCTGGAGCGTCTCAACGCAAGTGCGCAGGTTGCGATCGCGAAGACGACCGCCACATCGTTGACCCTCACCGTGACTGTTAGCGACAACAAACTCGATATGGCAATCAAATAGCTCGTCGGGCTTCCGAGGAGGATCTGCCCGCCCGGCATGAGGCTTATGAAACATCCTTTGGTCCGAACCATCCTGATCACCGCACTCATCACCGGCGCAGCAACCATCATGCTGCTGCGCTGGGGAATCCTGCCGGAGTACGGGCAACCCGGGGCCGCACCTCGTTTCGAATCTGCGAAGGCGGCGGAGGCAAAGCAGCCCCCGTTGAGCCCCGATGAACAGGTCAATGTCGAGGTTTACAGCAAGGTCAGCCCGGGCGTGGTCAACATCACTTCAACCGTTGTTGAGTACAGTTTCTTTTTCGCTCCTTACGCGAACGAAGCGACGGGGAGTGGTGTGGTGTTGGATCTCAACGGCAATATCCTTACCAACAACCACGTGATCGAATCTGCGCAGAATCTCGAGGTCGCCCTGCCGGACCACACCACCTATCAGGCAAACGTCGTGGGAACCGATCCACAGAACGATCTCGCGGTGATTCGCCTGGTTGGTGCTCCCAAGGAGCGGCTGCGCCCGGTGCCTCTGGGAGACTCAGCAACATTGAAAGTGGGGCAGAAAGTCCTCGCTATCGGCAATCCCTTCCGCATGCAGAATACCCTCACGGTCGGGATCATCAGCTCGCTGGGGCGGAAAATCGAGACTGATACCAGCATCATCGACAACGTCATCCAGACGGATGCGGCCATTAATCCCGGTAACTCCGGCGGCCCTCTTCTCAATTCCGCCGGCGAGATGATCGGAATCAATACCATGATCATTTCACCCAGCGGTGCCAACGGCGGCAATGTCGGGATCGGGTTCGCTGTCCCCGTAAATACTGCCCGGCGCGTTGCGGCCGACTTGATCAAAGAAGGAAGGGTGGTGCGGCCCTGGATGGGAGTAGAAGGGATGGAACTGAGTCCCACCCTGGCAAAGGCACTGCGGCTGCCGGTCGATCAGGGAGTGCTCGTGGTGCGGGTTTACCGCGGAACCACGGCCGAAGCCGCGGGGATTCAGGGCTCCAGGGAATATGCGATGCTCCGCTATACCAAGATCCCCGTGGGCGGAGACATCATCACCGAGATCGATGGCAAGCCTGTTACCAGCCAGGCTGAGATCGATCTTGCGCTCGAAAGCAAGAGACCGGGCGAGACGGTCCGCATTACCTACTACCGGGGACAGACAAGGAATCAGAAGTCAATCGTCTTGATGGAGCAGCCGAAAAGATACCGCTAATGCCGTGTTTAAGGAATGCCGTACTGAGCTTGCTGGCTCTCGCTCTTGCAGGAACCGCTGGATCGGTCCAACGGCCGGCGAGCCCAGGGACTCCCGCAGCTGCAGCGCAGGGTGAACTGAGCAGACTTGCCGACGGTGTGTTCGCACAGGTGGTAAGCCCCGATAGTGACGCAGTCAGCAACTCCGGCGTGGTAGTTCTTGACAGCGGCGTCCTGGTTTTCGACACGCACTTTACTCCGGAGGCGGGTGAAGCGCTGCTGGAGAAGATCAAGGCGGCAAGTCCGCGCCCGGTGCGCTACCTAGTGAACAGCCACTTCCACCCGGATCACACCCATGGCAATCAGGCCTTTCCGGCGGTGCGCCAGATCATCGGCAGCACTAACGCGCGGCGCGATATGCTGCAGAAAGACCTCCCCGCCTTGAACCAGGCGCAGGCCATCGCACAAAGCCAGGTCGAGCAACTGAGCAAGGAAGTCGGCCAGGAGCAGGATGCCAGGAAACAGGAGGCGCTCCGTGTCCAGCTGAACCAGCGGCTGGCTTTCATGCGGCGCATGTCCACTTTGAAAATCCTCGCTCCCGTGGTGACCCTCGATGACAGCCTGATCATTATTGATGGCGGGCGTGAAGTCGACTTGCTCTGCCTGGGAGCCGGGCATACGGACGGGGACGTCGTACTTTTTCTGCCCCAGGAAAAAATCGCTTTTCTCGGGGACCTGTTTTTCAACGACGCGCTTCCCAATGCAGAGGACGCAAACATGCTCGAATGGATGAAATCGCTGCGGGAAGCATTGAAACTCGACGCGAAAACGTTCGTTCCCGGGCATGGCCAGGTCGGCACCAAGTCCGATGTGGAAGAATTCCTGAGCTATCTGGAAGACCTGAAGGCGCTGGTCGAACCCGCTGTCACAAGAGGCGATACGCTGGAGCGGGTAATCCGCGATCTGCGCCTCCCATCTAAGTATGCCTCATACAGCTTTCAAGATTTCTTTCCCGCCAACCTGCAGAAGATGTACGCTGAGCTGAAGGCCGTCCAATCCTCGACACAACCGCAGGAAGGCGTGAAAAAGCAAGGACTGCACCCATGATTCCAACGGGGCCCACTCAAGATGTCTGTCCCCGCTGCGGGGGATCGGGCTGGGAGCCGATCGAAGGCACCGGGAGCGTCCGCCGCTGCGGCTGCTTCGACTCCGTGCGCGTCGAGCGGATGCTCGTAGAGGCACGCATCCCCAAGCGGTATGAGCACTGCGATCTCGACTCGTACAAACCGCAACCGAACAATCTCACCCAGCTCCGCGCCAAGAACGACGTCAGCAAGTTTCTGGAAAAGTATCCTTCGATCGACATCGGGTTGCTGTTTATCGGAAACTGCGGGGTAGGGAAGACCCACCTGGCGGTCTCTCTGCTGAAACAGATCATCCTGGAAAAGCGGGACTGCGGCCTGTTTTATGACTTCCGCGATCTGTTGCGGGAAATCCAGGGAAGTTGGAATTCCGTATCCCAGGCCTCGGAGCTCGAAGTCCTGCGCCCGGTGCTCTCGGCCGATGTACTGGTCCTGGACGAGTTGGGCGCCAACAAACCGACCGAGTGGGTACGCGATACCATCGCACACATCATTAACTGCCGCTACAACGATAAAAAACTGACGATCTTCACCTCGAATTATCCGGACACTGCGGAGCGTCCAGGTGAGGAGACGCTCACCGACCGCATCGGCGCCCGCCTTCGCTCCCGGCTGTATGAGATGTGCAAGGTGGTTGAGATCAGAGGCGAGGACTTCCGGCGCGTAATCAAACAAGCCAACTATCGGTTCTGAATATGACATCCCCGGCCGACAATCTGACACCGCTGGTCAAGGAAGAAACCTTTTATCTGGAGCGGGTGCAGCAGGAAATTCAAAAAAGAATCGTAGGGCAGACGCACCTGCTGGACTCGCTCATGATCGCGTTGCTTACGGGAGGCCATCTGCTCCTGGAAGGGGTGCCGGGCCTTGCCAAGACCCTCGCCGTCAAGAGTCTCGCGGAAGCGATCGACGTCACTTTCCGGCGCATCCAGTTTACTCCTGACCTGCTGCCGGCGGATCTGATCGGAACGATGGTCTTCGATCAACGCAGCGGTGATTTCGTCGCGCGCCAGGGCCCTATCTTCAGCAACCTGCTGCTCGCCGACGAGGTGAATCGGGCTCCGGCCAAAGTCCAGAGCGCCCTGCTCGAGTGCATGCAGGAAAAGCAGGTGACGCTGGGAAAGCAGAGCTTCCAGCTCACGGAGCCCTTCATGGTGCTGGCGACTCAGAATCCCATCGAACAGGAAGGGACCTATCCGCTGCCGGAAGCCCAGATGGATCGCTTTCTGATGAAGATCATCCTCAGCTATCCGAACCGCAAAGATGAACGTGAGATCATGAACCGGGTCGGGTCAACCGACGGCGGTTCGCATCTGGCGGCGGGCGAGAGCATTCCCTTGAAAAAGGTGCTGGTGCCCGAGCGGATCCTCCGGATGCGCCAGATTGCGTCGCAGATTTATGTCGATGAGCGCATAAAGACCTACATCCTCGACATCGTATTTGCGACCCGTAGTCCTGAAGAGTATCACCTTGATCTCAGCCGGCTGATCCGTTTTGGCGCGTCGCCTCGCGCCAGCATCGGCATCCTGTGTGCTGCGCGCGCTCAGGCGTTCCTGAAGGGGCGCGGCTTCGTCATTCCCGACGATGTCAAGAAGATCGCTCCGGACGTCTTGCGTCACCGGATCCTGCTCACCTACGAAGCCGAAGCCGAGGGCATCCGGGCGGAAGACCTGGTAGAGCGCATTCTGCAAAAGGTTCCGGCTCCCTAATTCGAATTCTTCGTGAAGCAGAACCAAACGCCGGTGAAAGGCAACAAAATTGGACGCGGATAAACGCTGGCAGGAGCCTTTGCCGCCCTGCTTGCCGACCGAGACCGATTGGTCGGCGGCGGTCGGCATTTTTCCGCATCCAAAAAATGCATTTGGGTCGCACATTCATGAATAATCCGGGCTATGGGCAATACTGTTCACTTAATGATTTGGATATGATCCTCGATCCTCAGCCTTTCCGTGCCAGACCGCTTCCGTGGCCTGAGTTTGTAATTACTCATCTTTCGCTTGATGCCGCGCGGATTACGCCGCGATCGACTCGACAC